>NZ_JBFACN010000023.1:0-138889 GCF_040640875.1 Streptomyces sp. NPDC021562 | reverse complement strand
CGCGTTCTTCCTCACCAGCACCTTCGGCAGCGGCCGGGTCGCCTTCTGGGGCGACAGCTCACCGATCGACGACGGCACCGGCCAGTCCGGCAACAAGCTGTACGACGGCTGGAACGACTCCGGCGCCACCAACGCGGCGCTCGCCCTGAACGCCACCGCCTGGCTCGCCGGCGCGAGCTGACCTGCGGCGGAACGGAAAGGAGCGGGTCCGGGGCGCCCCGGACCCGCTTCTCGCCCTCCCGCCCGGTCACCGCTCGCCCGACTCCCCTACAGTCCCTCTGTGCTCTTCGGAATGGTGTGCGCCCTCGCGGCGGCGGTCTGCTTCGGTACGGCGACGGTTCTTCAGGCGGTGGCCGCGCGGGAGGCCGGTGACGGTGCCGGCGGGGAGGCCGCACTGCTGCTGCGGGCGGTGCGGCAGTGGCGGTACGTCGTCGGGCTCGGCCTGGACGGGCTGGGGTTCGTCTTCCAGATCCTGGCCCTGCGGTCACTCCCCATCTACGCGGTGAGCGCGGCCCTGGCCTCGTCGCTCGCGGTGACGGCGGTGGTCGCGGCGCGGCTGCTGCGGGTGCGGCTCAGCGGGGTGGAGTGGGGCGCCGTGGCGGTGGTGTGCGCGGGGCTCGCGATGCTGGGGCTGGCCTCGGGGCCGGAGGGGGACCGGGCCGGGTCGACGGCGTTGAAGTGGACGATGCTCGGGATCGCCCTGGGCGTGCTGCTGCTCGGGCTGGCCGGCGGCCGGCTGTCGGGGCGGGGGCGGGCGCTGGTCCTGGGCCTCGGGGCGGGGTTCGGGTTCGGGGTGGTGGAGGTGTCGGTACGGCTGATCGACACGCTGCGGCTGCCGGACCTTCTCACCAATCCGGCGACGTACGCCCTCCTCGTCGGCGGTGGTGGCGCCTTCATGCTGCTGACCTCGGCGCTCCAGCGCGGCTCGGTGACCACGGCGACGGCCGGCATGGTCATCGGCGAGACGATCGGCCCGGCGGCGGTGGGCGTCGTATGGCTCGGCGACCGCACCCGGGAGGGCCTGACCTGGCTGGCGGTGCTCGGCTTCGCGGTGGCCGTGGCGGGTGCGCTGGCGCTGGCGCGGTTCGGGGAGGCACCGGAGACGGCCGCGGCGGACTGAGGCCGTGAACGGACGGGCGGTCCCGTCACCTCGTCGACGTTCCCTGAACGCGCGTCGTGTCCCTTCCGTAGAGGACACCGTGGCCAGTTGCCCGCCGCTCCGGGCGCCGGGAACGATCCGAGGGAGGTGGGCGGGTGAAGACCCTGCTCATCGACAATGACGACTCGTCCACCTACAACCTGTTCCAGTTGCTCGCCGAGGTCAACGGCGAGGAACCGGTGGTGGTCCGCAACGACGACGGGGACGGCGCGCTGTCCCGGCTCGCGGGAGTCGACAACGTGGTGGTGTCCCCGGGACCCGGGCATCCGGAGAACGGCCGTGACTTCGGCATCAGTGCCCGGGTGATCGCCGAGGCGACGGTGCCCGTGCTCGGGGTGGGCCTGGGCCACCAGGGCATCGCGCTCGGCGAGGACGCCAGGGTGCTGCCCGCCCCGCAGCCCCGGCACGGTCACCTGAGCAGAGTGCGGCACGACGGCCGGGACCTGTTCGAGGGACTGACCCAGGACTTCACGGCCGTGCGCTGCCACTCCCTGGCGGTGCACGAGCCGCTGCCCGCCGCCCTGGAGGCCACCGCCTGGGCCGAGGACGGCGTCCTGATGGGCCTGCGCCACCGCCAACGGCCCTTGTGGGGCGTGCAGTTCCACCCGGAGTCGGTGTTCACCGAGTACGGCCACCGCATGCTGGTGAACTTCCGCAACCTGACGGCGCGCCGGGCCCGCCGGGCGCGTTCCAAGAACACCGCCGTCCCGCCGGCCGAAGCCGCCGTCCCCCGGCCCGGCACGACCATCCCCCGCCCCCGCCGGGGCGACACGTCCGCGTACCGGCTGCACACCCGCCGGATCGCCGGCGCCGTCGACACGGAGGCCGCCTTCGGCCGGCTCTTCGCCGCCTCGGCCCGCTCGTTCTGGCTGGACAGCTCCCTCGTCGAGCGGAGCCGCTCGCGGTTCTCCTTCCTCGGTGACGACAGCGGTCCGCTCGCCGAGTTCGTGCGGTACGACGTGACGGCCGGGCGGTGCGAGGTGGAGCGGGCCGGACGGCCGCCGCGCAAGGTGTCGGCGAGCGTCTTCGACTACCTGAAGCGGCAGCTGACCAGCCGCCGGGTGGACGCCGGCGACCTGCCCTTCGACTTCACCGGCGGCTACGTCGGCTACTTCGGCTACGAGACCAAGGCGGACTGCGGCTCCCCGAACACGCACAAGGCGGAGACCCCGGACGCCTGCTGGCTGTTCGCCGACCGGCTGCTCGCCGTGGACCACGAGGAGGACGTCACCTACGCGGTCTGCCTGGCCGAGGACACCCCGCAGGCGGCCCGGGAGGCGGCTGAGTGGCTGGAGGCCGTGCTGGCCCGGCTCACCTTCCTGACCCCGGGCACCGGCCGGCCGGTGCCGCCCGCCGCCGAGGCGCCCGACCTGGCGGCCGCCGAGCCCTGGCTGCTGCGGGACCGGGCCGGCTACCTCGCCGACATCGAGGCCTGCCGGCGGGAACTGCGGGCCGGCACCAGCTACGAGGTGTGCCTGACCAACGCGGCCCGGCTGCCCGCCCCGCCCGACCCGTACGCCTTCTACCGGGAGCTGCGCCGCGTCGACCCGGCGCCGTACGCGGCCTTCCTGCGGTTCGGCGAGCTGGAGGTGGCCGGTGCCTCGCCGGAGCGGTTCCTGCGGATCACCCGGGACGGGGTGGCCGAGGCCAGGCCCGTCAGGGGGACCGCGCCGCGCGGGGCGACCCCGTTCGAGGACGAGCGGCTGCGGGACGCGCTGGCGGCGGACGCCAGGACCCGCGCCGAGAACCTGATGACCGTCGATGTGCTCCGCAACGACCTGGGCCGGGTCTGCCGTACCGGAACCGTGCGGGTCCCCCGCCTCTTGCACACCGAGTCGTACGCGACCGTGCACCAGCTGGTGTCGACGGTGACCGGGCGGCTGCGGGCCGGGACGGACGCCGTGGACTGCGTGCGGGCCTGCTTCCCGGGCGGGTCGGTGACCGGGGCCCCGAAGCTGCGCGCGACGGAGATCATCGACTCCCTGGAGACCGCGGCCCGGGGTGTGTACTCGGGGGCTCTCGGCTACCTCGGGTGCAGCGGCGGCGCCGACCTCAGCATCGTGATCCGCACGGCGGTGCTGGCGGGCGGCCGGATGCGGCTGGGCGCGGGCGGGGCGATCGTCCTGGACTCCGACCCGGCCGCGGAGTACGACGAGATGCTGCTGAAGACGGCCGCGCAGATGCGCGCCCTGCGGGAGCCCACGACGGCCGGGCCGGACGCGGTGCAGAAGACCGCCCGATGACCCGGCACCCGCCGTCACGGCGACCACCGACCTCGCCGCCCGGCTCCCCGACCGCACGGAGCGGCGCCTCGGACCGGTGCGGGCAGCCTCCGTGCCGTCAGGCGACGCTGATCACAGCGGGGTCGGACAGTACCGCGCACAGGGTGTCCAGCGCGCCGGACCAGGCGTGGTCGGCGGGGGTGCCGTAGCCGAGCACGAGGGCGTCGGGCGCCTCGACGGCGGCCGCGGGGTGGCGGTGGCGCGGGGTGAGGCCCTCCACGGCGAGGCCGCGGGCGGCGGCGGCCCGGATCACCCGGGCCACGGAGCCGGGCGGGAGCCTGAGCACCACGTGCAGGCCCGCCGCGATGCCGGTGACCCGGATCGCCGGGGCGCGTTCGGCGAGCGCGGCGACCAGGGCGTCCCGGCGCCGCCGGTAGCGGGTACGGGAGGCGCGGACATGGCGGTCGTAGCCGCCGGAGCCGATGAACTCGGCCAGGGTCAGCTGGTCCGGCGCGCCGCAGGTGTCCACCTCGCCCTTGACCCGGGTCACCTCGCGGGCCACGGCCGGCGGCAGCACCATCCAGGCCAGCCGCAGCCCCGGGGCCAGGGACTTGCTGGCGGTGCCCAGGTAGACCACCTCGTCGGGGGCGAGGCCCTGGAGGGCGCCGACGGGCCTGCGGTCGTAGCGGAACTCGCCGTCGTAGTCGTCCTCCAGGACCAGGCCGCCGGTGCGCCGCGCCCAGTCCACGACCGCGGCCCGGCGGTCGTGGTGCAGCGGCAGGCCGAGCGGGAACTGGTGCGAGGGGGTCAGCAGCACCGCGGCCGGACCGGGCCCCAGCGCGCCGGTGTCCGTGCCCAGGTCGTCCATGGGCAGCGGGACCTGGCGCAGCCCGGCCGCGGTCAGCAGCCGCCAGTGCTCGTCGAGCCCGTACGACTCCACGGCGACCGTGTCCGCGCCGCGCGCCGCCAGCGTCCGGCCCAGCAGGCTCAGGGCGTGCGAGAACCCGGCGCAGACCACGATGCGTTCGGGGTCGGCGCGCACGCCCCGGGCACGGGCGAGGTAGGCGGCGAGCGCGGTGCGCAGTTCGACGCGGCCACGCGGGTCGCCGTAGCCGAACGCCTCGTTGGGGGCGGCGGTGAGGGCGCGGCGGGCCGCCTTGAGCCACTCGGCGCGCGGGAAGGCGGAGAGGTCGGGGAAGCCGGCCCGCAGGTCGTAGGCGGGGCGGTGGACCGTCGTGGCGGCCTCGGCCGTGGTACGCGGGTCAGGTGGCAGGGCCGGTACGCCGGTCGCGACCCGGGTTCCGGAGCCCTGTCTGGCGGTGAGCCAGCCCTCGGCGACCAGGTCGGCGTAGGCGTCGGCGACGGTGTTGCGGGCGATGGCCAGGTCGGCGGCGAGGGAGCGGGACGAGGGCAGCCGGGTACCGGGGGCCAGCCGGCCGCTGCGGACGGCCTGGCGCAGGGCGTCGGTCAGGCCCCGGCGCAGGCCGGGACCGGCCGGTTCCAGGTGCAGGTCGATGCCCAGGGCTCCCTGAGTGGCCCGAGTTTTCGCCATGGAAATGGACCATACCCCTGGGCTGCCCTGCTCGTAGGGTCGAGGTATGACCACAGAACACACCGCCGAGTACGCTCCCGAGCACACCCCCCGCCTGGCCTGGGCACAGCACGCGCCCGAGGTCTACAAGGCGATGGTCCGCCTGGACGGAGCGGCCCGTAAGGGCCTGGACGCGAAGCTGTTCGAGCTGGTGAAGATCCGCGCCTCGCAGCTCAACCACTGCGCGTTCTGCCTCGACATGCACACCAAGGACGCGATCGCGGCGGGCGAGAGCGTGCAGCGCATCGTCCAGCTCAGCGCCTGGGAGGAGTCGAAGCACTTCTACACGGAGCAGGAACTCGCCGCGATCGAATTGACCGAGGCGATCACGGTGTTGACCGACGGATTCGTGCCGGACGAGGTCTACGAGCGGGCCGCCAAGCACTTCGACGAGGCGCAGCTGACCCAGCTGATCGCCTCGATCGTCGTGATCAACTCCTGGAACCGGTTCGCGGTGACGACCCGCATGGTTCCGGGGCACTACACGCCGGGGCAGCACGGGTGAGCGGGCCCGTCCGGGCGGACGGCTCGGGCCCCTCGCCCGCCGGGTTCGGCGAACTCGGGGCCAGCCGCGTCACGTTCGGCCGGGGCCTGCTGCGGCCGGCCCTGCGGTCATCGCGCGCGGTGCCGGTCTAGGCGTACGGTGCGCTGCCCGTCCCGGGACGGAAGCGGCGGTACAGCACCGCTCCGGCCGCCAGCGAGGCGAGGCTCACGAGACCCGGCGCCCAGGGGCTCGTCGCCCCGGTGTGGGCGAGGGTCTCGGTCGTCCGGTGCCGTACGACCGTGGTCTGCCTCGGGTGCGCCTTGGCCGGGTGGTGCGGCTGCTGGTGGACGCGCGGCGTGGTCGGTGCCGACGGGGTGGGCGTGTCGGGACCGCCGTAGGAGTCGTTGCTGGACTCGTTGCCGAAGACGGGGTTGCCGACCCCCACCACGTTCACGCTGTTGCCGGTGAGGTTCACGGGCGCGTGGACGGGGATCTGGAGGTCGTTGCCGGACAGGACGCCCGGCGAGTCGTGGGTGCTGCCGTGGGCCGTGGCCCCGCCCGACGTCCGGGAGCCCGTCTGCCCCGCCGCCTGGTGACCCGTGTTGGAGCACTTGTTGCCCATCGCGGGGTTGAGCAGCCCGACCACGTCCACGGTGTTGCCGCACACGTTGACCGGGATGTCCACCGGCAACTGGATGGTGTTGCCGGAGCCCAGTCCGGGCGAGCCGCTCGCGGACCCGTCGGCGGCGGAGTCGGCATGGGCCGTCCCCGCGACTGCCATCGCGCCAGAGGCGACGGCCATGGCGATCACACTGTTTCGGGTAGCCCGTTTCATGGGTTCCCTGCCCTTCCAGACGCGTCGCGGGCACTCACCCGGACTCGGTGTAACTGTCGTGGTTGCTGAGGATTGGCAAGAGGTGGCGGCATCTGCCGTCCGGCCGGATCAGAGGGCCTGGTTGTTGCAGCCCATGTCCGAGCCGAGGTGGCTCTGCTGGGCACCCGGGTTGCCTTCGCCGTTCAGCAGGTTGCCCGCCAGTCCGGTGAGGGCGCTGACGTTGCCGAGCACCTCGATGTTCATGTCGTGCGAGCGGCACTCGGTGCCCTGCGTGACGTCGATGTCGTGGCCCGGCTCGCCGTGGGCGAAGGCGGTGCCGCCGCCGACCGAGCAGACGCTGCCGAGGACGGCGGCGCCCACGAGGGCCACCTTGTGGAGCTTGCGCATGGGTTCTCCGTAGGTCGAGCGGATGGGGATCCGCTGCGGTTCGAGGAAAGATCCGAAAAATATGACGATGTGTCAGCCGAGCCGTGGCAGGCCGAGTTGGCCCACGGGGGGCGCCGCGACCTGGCCGAGCCCGACCGGGGCCAGACCGGGTACGGCCGGTGCGCCGAGGATCGGATTGACGAGCGGGTTCACCTGCGGGTTCACCTGGGGGTTGACCTGCGGCGTGACCCGCGTCGGCCCGTCCGCCGCGGAACCCTGGGGAACGGCCAGCTGCGGGGCGACCTGCGGCATGACCTGGGGCATGACCTGCGGGACGACCTGCGGCGGCGCGGACTGCGGCGGGGCGTACTGCGGCGCCGGGGCGTACTGCGGCGGGTAGGCGGGAGCGGCCTGCGGCGGGGCGTACTGCGGTGCCGGGGCGTACTGCGGCGGGGCCGCCTGCTGCGGGTAGGAGGGAGCGGCGGTGGCCTGGGCCGAGCCCTGCGACGAGGCCGAGGCGGAGGCGTAACCGCCCTGCTGGGGGTACTGCGGCGGAGCCTGCTGGTACTGCGGCGCCGGCTGGTACTGCGGCGGCGGGGCCGGCTGGTACTGCGGGGGCGGCGCGGCCTGCTGCTGCGGGTAGGCGGGGACGGTGGCCTGCGCCGAGCCCTGTGTCTGGCCGGCGGCGTAACCGGCCTGCTGCGGTGCCGGGGGCGGAGCCTGGGGATACGGCTGGTCCGGAGCCGGCGCCGGGGCCGGACCGCCATATCCGACGGGAGCGTCGGCATAGCTGACGCCCGCGCCGATGGCGGACAGACCACTGGCCGCTGCCAGAACGAGCGCGGCCCTGTGAAGCTTGCGCATGAAACCCTCGGCCCTTCGATACCTGGATGAGAAAGTCCATTGCGTTCGGTGCGGTCGCGCGTGCAGCCGGTGCGGTCAATGCCCTGCACTTTCAGCAGCGGTACTCCTGAGCGGCACGCGAACTTCGCATCGGAGCCGGCAGCGATTCGCCTCAATGCCTTCAGGCCCTCGACCACCGCCCTCTCCCCACCGGAACGAGGAACGCCGCGCCATGGTCACGGGTATTCAAAGTTCCGTCACCCAATTGCCGTCATCGGCATGGCAATTGCAGCTCATATGCCTTTCGGCAAACGGGTGACACGACATCGGGGCCGTATCCGGGCCCGCGGACCCCTCGTTCCTCACGGGGGTGAGGGCGAACGTCCGTACCGGCCGCCCGGACGGCATTGAAGCGATAACCGCGCTTCCTCATCAGTCATTTCATCAGGTTCCGAGCACAGATCACATGAAGGGCCGAGGATTCCATGCGCAAGTTTCGGCAAGTCGCGCTCATCGTCGCAGCAGCCGGCGGTCTGACCGCCGTCGGTGCCGGGCCCAGTTCCGCGGCACCCGTCTCCTACGGGACCGGGCCGACGCCGGTCTCCCAGCCGGACGCCCAGGCCGCCGCGGCCACCTCCGCCCAGGCGACCGCGCAGACGTACGGCACGCCGGCCGCGCAACCGGCCCCGCAGCGCGGCACCGAGGTCGCCCCGCAGCTCAACCCGCAGCTGAACCCGCAGATCAGCCCCCAGATCTCGCCCCAGGCCCCGCAGCAGGTCGCGCAGGGCGGCCCGGTGACCCAGAGCAACATGTTCCGTCCGTACCAGGAGTGCAGCCCGCAGTCCCTGCTCGACGCGAACATCCCGGTCGCGCTGCTCGCGGCCTCCCAGACCCGGGGCGTCGACTGCACCCAGGCCAACAGCCAGTCGAACGCCCTCGCCAGCGCGCAACACCAGGGCTGACGGCTGCAGTTGGCGGCTCCGCCAGCGGCCATACGACTTTTCGGGTGTTTCTGCCGCGTGCTCGAAACAACAGCGCGTCGCTGCCGGATTTGCCCTATTACGTACTAATCTCCCGTAACTGTAAAAAGTCGATCTGGCACAGATCGCAACCCCCCACTCCACGGAGATGACATGCGCAAGCTTCGCAACGCCGCCGTCCTGGTCGCCGCGCTCAGCAGCATCGGCCTCGTCAGCGGCACGGCCTACGCCGGCGGCGAGGGCCACGGCCAGGGCGACAAGTTCAACATCAACCAGAGCTCGCACTGCAAGTCGCACGACCTGAACCTGGACGTCCTCGGCGAGGTCGGCCTGCTCAACGGCCTGCTGGGCAGCGCCCTGAACGGCGAGGGCAACCCGGGCGCCCAGGCCACCAACCTCGGTTCGACGATGGGCTGCAACAACAGCGCCTTCTGAGGTCGCTGACAGCGGCCTTCCGAGGCCCCGTCCGGCGCCACGGCGCCGGACGGCTCATGGTCCCGACGCCGGGCCGAACGCCGGGCGCCGGGACCATTCGTGTGCGCCGGGGGTCGCCAAGGCGGCGAATTACCACCGCAATCGGCGCGCCGTCCGGTCGCGCCGGGTATTTCGTATCAGCCTTTATGACACAGATGGCGATTTCCCCCCAGAATCGCATCCACCCCATTCCACATCGGAGATGACATGCACAAGCTCCGCACCGCCGCCGTAATCGTCACCGCGTTCGGGAGCCTCGGACTCCTGGGTGCCGGCTCCGCCCAGGCCGACCAGGGCTGGGGCAAGAAGGGCGGCGACGAATTCAACGTCCAGCAGAGCAGCACCTGCCGGTCGCACGACCTGAACCTCGACATTCTCGGCGAGGTCGGCATCCTCAACGGCCTGGGCGGCAACCTGCTGAACGGCGAGGGCAACTCGGGTGCGCAGCAGTCGTCCCTGGGCTCGTCCATGGGCTGCAACAACTCGTTCGGAAAGTAGCGTCAAAAGTAGCGTTCAACGACAATCCCCGGTGTCCCGGCCGTCGGTCGGGACACCGGGGATTGTCGTTTCCGGCGCTCAGAACTCGATGTGCGGCCTCTTGAAGCCCTTGGGCAGTTCCGCCTTGTTGGAGCAGTCGACGACCTCCCCCACGGCGGCGGAGCCGTCGCCGGCCGCCCCGTCCCCCGGGAACAGCACCTGCGGGCGGTCGGAGGTCGAGCAGTCCTGGGCCTGCTTGAGGACGTGGGTGCCGTTCTTGTCGACGTGCGTCTCGCTCTTGCGCACGCAGACGGTGCCGCCCTGGGCGGTGGTCCTGCAGTCACCCGGGGACGGGTCCGCGTACGCGTGCCCGGCGCCGGCACAGAGCGCGGCGAGGCTCCCGAGGAGCCCGGAGACCGTGGCGATCTTCCGCGAGGGGAACATGAGTTGTCTTCCTTTCCGAAAGGCGAAGCAACGCAGCCCGGACGCGACCCCCGACGGAGTCGGGGTGCGTCCGGGCTGCCTTCGCCATGGTTGTCACTCAGCACACCGGCGGGCGGCGCGAGGCCGTGCCGGCGGAGGATGCCGAGTTCGTGCGGGGTGCTTCTTTACTCGCCACCCTGGTTCTGGTCGTAACCACCCTGCTCCGGACCGGGGTTCCCCTGCTCCTGCGGCTGGCCCTCCGGCTGGGCCTCGGGCTGCGCCTGCGGAGCGGCGTAGTAACCGCCGCCGACGGCCAGGGCGTTGGCAGTCGAGTTGGCCACGGCGGTGATCTGCGGGGGCGCGTCCTCGCCACCGGCGGCGGAGCTGACCCCGGCACCGAGGAGGGAGAGCCCCGCGACCGTCGCCGCTACGAGTGCGACGCGCTGAAACTTACGCATGATTGACCCTTTCTTGTCCAGGCGGGAGCGCCCGGCTTGACTACTTAATGTGAGCATATACACACGTTGCGTAGCCATCGAGGATCTCCACTCGGCGTGTGGCGCGTCAGCCCCGTCTGCCGTATAAGCGCTACCGGACGCCGACCGGGAGGATCCGGCTCATGACGCCGAACGGACCGGTGGACGGTTCCTGCTCGTCACCCCTCTCCACCGGCGCCACCCCCACGGTCGTGGGGGAACAGGTCACTTCGGGGCCGAGCCGCTCCGTCCCCTGCCCGAGTACGGCGGGCAGTTGCACGGGCTGTACCGGCTTGCAGGTCTCCTGGTGCTGCATGACCCCGTCCTCGGGAACCTCGCCCCTGATCCGCTGGGTGCAGGTGAGGTTGCCCATGAGGTCGTCGGTGCACTTGCCCGGACCCACCGCGGCGTAGGCCGGGGTGAGCCCGACACAGGCCGCGGCGATGCCGCCGACGAGTCCCGAGACGGCCGCGATCTTCTTCCCGCTGAACACGTGATGCGCCTTCCTTCCTGCGACAGCCGCCGGACTCAGCCGGTGAAGGCCTGGTTGTACTGGCCGCAGGTGGTGTCGAGGGTGTCGGCGAGGCCGAGCACGCCGATCGGGACGTCGTTCTCGGACACCGTCTGCGGGCTGCACTCCTGGTAGGGGCGGTAGTGGTTGGACACCTGCGGCCCACTGTCGTAGGAGTCGGCCACCGCGGGGGTGGCGCCGACGGCGGACAGACCGCCGGCGGCCGCCACTGCTGCGATCACGACCTGCTGAAGCTTGCGCATGGAACCCTCGGTCCTTTGCTGTACGGCGAATTGATTGCCTGGCGTGACAGGTTGAACACTAGCAGTAGCCGCACAAGGTGCTGCACAACGGACATCCGTCCCGAGGGTGACATAGCAACACATCATCACCTTATGGATGGGGAGAGTTGGGTCAGGAGAGCGCCAACTCCGAGGCCCGCGGGCGGTCCGGCGCCGGCACGGAGAGGATCAGGTCCCGCAGCCTCTCGACGTACCGGCGCACGTTCTTGTAGGCGATGTCGGTGTCCGGGTGCCGGCAGGCGAACCAGAGCCCTTCGTGCAGCCGGTTGACCCAGGCGCACACCTGGTCCCCGTACGACACCCGGATCAGCCCGTACGCCTTCTGCTCGGCCCAGTCGGCGGCGCCGGGGATGAGCCGGGCGTCCACGTACGAGATGATCGAGTACATGTCGGGCGAGGTCGGCCGGAAGTCCGCACCGAGCAGCCGCAGTACGCGGGCCAGCGGGATGCGCGCCAGCGAACGGTTGGCCCGCAGTTCGGCGCGGACCGTCTCCAGCGCACCCTCCAGGTCGCGCGCCGCGGGCACCTCGATGGGGGCGCCGCCGACGTACCAGCCCACCGAGTCCGACCACGCGGACTTCAGCCGGGTGTGGAAGGGCACGACGGTGCGGTAGACCGGCCGGCCGCCGAGCTCGTGCACGATCAGGCTGGTCGCGGCCAGGATGCCGACCAGACTCCCGCCGTAGGGGCGGCAGTACGCCTCGAACGCGGCGGCGGCGTCCGCGTCGACGAGCGGCTCGCACACCAGCTTCTGGGTGGGCAGCTCGCCGCCCGGCCGCAGACCGAGGTCGACGGGGAACTCCGGGAGCCGGCCGCCGCACCGGGCGATGAACTCCCGCCAGCGCCCGACGATCGCGTGGGTGTCGTCGATGCCGTCCGCGTTCGCCCGCTCCTGCTCGCAGAAGTCGACGTAACTCCCGACCGCCGGGCCGGGGAGGGGTCGTCCGGTGACGGCCGCCGCGTACAGGCCGTGGATCTCCTCCGGGAGCCGGTGCAGGGAGTAGGCGTCCACGTTGGTGTGGTCGAAGGCCATGTACACGCTGGTGGAGTCCTCGCGCACGACCGCCGTGTAGATGAGGTTCGGCCAGCCGAGCGCGTCCGCCGCGGCGTCGAACCGATCCTGCAGGTACCGGGACAGCGCCCCCGCGTCGGTGAAGTCGCCGACCACCTCGCGGTGCAGGGACACGTCGTGCTCGTCGAGGGTGAACCGGTGCATGTCGTCACCGGCCCACCGGAAGCCGCTGCGCAGCGTCTCGTGCCGCAGTGTCCAGTCCCGCAACGCCCGTTCCAGCGCGTCGAGGTCGACCGGGCCCGGCAGGTCGAACGCCGCGCCGAGCCAGGTCGGTACGAACAGACCGTCCTCCCGCACCGACCGGGCCGTCCTGATGTGCGACTCCTGGATGTAGGCCGGCGGCCTCGGATCCGGTGGCAGCGCTGCCGCGGCCGCGATGGTCACCGGGCTGAACCTCCACTCGACGAGCCGTCCCGGCCGGATTTCGCAGCGCTGGATGTCAGAAATTCGCACGGTGGCGTCTCCTTCGCAGAAGACACCAGCTTCTTCAAGGGGACGCCGTACGCGCGCGATGGCCGCTGTGTCGCCGACTTTTCAGCGGGATGTGTGACATCTCGAACGGACAAGCGCCCGCCTCACTCGTACCGGTAGATCCCGCTGACGTCCTCGAGTTCGGCGGGTGTGACGTCCCACGGCGGCAGCCGTTCGTGCCGGGCCACCACCCGGCCGCGCTGGGGGTCGCCCGCGCCGGGGGGCCGCTCGGGCAGGTACCCGTGGCCGGGGTTGCGCTGCTGCCAGCGGGTCCACAGCAGGTCGACGAAGGAGTGGTGCAGCCAGAAGACGGGGTCGTTGACGGAGGCGGCGCTGAGCATCACGCCGCCCACCCAGTGGTGGACCCGGTTGTGGTTCTGCCAGGAGACGCTGCCCCGGCCCCTCCCCCAGCCCTCCAGCTTGTTGCGGAAGCCCCGGGTGACCGCCGAGTTCCAGGGCCAGCTGTCGTACACCGGGTCGGCCAGCGCGAATTCGAGGTCGCGCGCGGTCGGCAGCCGGAGCGGGGCGCGGGCGCGGCCGAGGTCGCGGGTGAGGTACGGGACGTCGGTCACGTTCTCGGTGATCTTCCAGTGGCCCGCCCGGTAGGCGAACGGGCCCGTCATCACCTGCCGGTCCGAGCGCCGTCCGTTGCCGCCGAGCAGATCATCGGTCCACGGCAGGGAGTTCGACGCCCGGTCCCGGGTCCAGTCCCAGTACGGCACCGTCACCGACGCGTCCACCCTGCGCAGCGCCCGCTCCAGTTCGAGCAGCAGCTTGCGGTGCCAGGGCAGGAAGGACGGCGCCATGTGGGCGGTGCGCAGCCGGTGTTCCCGGTCGGCGGAGTTGTGCGCGATGTGCAGCCGTACGAACTCGTCGTACTCACCGCGGCGTTTGACCTCCAGCAGGGCTTCGACGAACCGGCGCCGCTCGGCTCGGGACAGCTGGTTGACGTTCTTGCGCGTGTGGACCACGTACGCCTCCCTCGGGCATCGGCCGGAGGGGTAACCGCCGGACACACCTTCGGGTCACCGCGCTACGGCCGGACCGGTGACGCGGCGCGCGCCCGGCGGCGGGCTCAGGACAGCCAGCGTTTCCACACGTCGGGGTGGGCGTCCACCCACTTCCTGGCGGCCTCCTCGGGGCTCAGCTTCTGCTCGGCGATCATCAGGGAGACCTCGTCCTGGTCCTCGGTCGTCCAGCGGAACTTCTTCAGGAAGGCCGCCGCCCGGCCGCCGCCGCGCGCGAAGTCCGCGTTGAGGTACTTCTGCAGCGGGGTGTGCGGATAGGCGCAGGCGACCTTGGCCGCGTCGGCGTCACAGCCCTCCTTGTAGGGGGGCAGCTTCACCTCGGTCATCGGCACCTTCTTGAACAGCCACTGGGGCGCGTACCAGTAGGTCAGGAAGGGCTTCTTCTCCTTGGCGAACTGCTTGATCTGGGTGATCTGGGCGGCCTCGGAACCGGCGAAGACGACCTGGTAGTCCAGCTTCAGGTTGCTCACCAGTGCCTTGTCGTTGGTGACGTACGACGGTGAGCCGTCGAGCAGTTGTCCCTTGCCGCCGCTCTCCGCGGTGCGGAACAGCGAGGCGTACTTGTTCAGGTTCTTCCAGTTCGTGATGTCCGGATGCTGCTTGACGAGATAGGTCGGCACGAACCAGCCGATGTGCCCGGTGACCCCGAGGCCGCCGGCCCTGGCGATGGTCTTCTTGTCGTCGACGTACCGCTTCTCCTGGTCGGGGTGGCCCCAGTCCTCCAGGATCGCGTCGACGCGTCCCTGGCTGAGCGCGTCCCACGCCGGGACCTCGTCCACCTGCACGGTGTCGACCCGGTACCCGAGCTTGTGCTCCAGCAGGTACTGGGCGACGGCGACGTTCGCCTGCGCGCCCACCCAGGACTGCACGGAGAGGGTGAGCGACTTCGACCCCTGGGCGTCGGCGAACGGCGAGGCCTGCTTCGTCATGTCGGCGGCACCGCAGCCGGTCGCGAGGACCAGGATCGAGGCGGCGGTGAGGACAGTGGTGCGGCGCATGGTCACGCTCCCTTCCGCGTACGGCGCTGTGTGGGCTGGGTGACCCGGTCGAGCATCAGGCCGAGGCAGACGATGGCGGCGCCCGCCACCAGCCCCGTCGCCAGGTCGCCCTGGGCGAGGCCGAAGGCGACGTCGTAGCCCAGCGCGCCACCGCCGACCAGGCCGCCGATGATGACGACGGCGAGGACGAGCACCACGCCCTGGTTGACGGCGAGCAGCAACGCGGGGCGGGCCAGCGGCAGCTGGACCTGCGTCAGCTGCTGGCGGCCGGTGGCGCCGAGCGAGCGCGCGGACTCCAGTGCGGCCGGGTCCACCTGGCGCAGGCCCTGCGCGGTGATCCGTACGACGGCCGGCAGGGCGTAGACGACGGCGGCGGCGACGGCCGGGGCGCGGCCGACCCCGAACAGCGCGACCACCGGGATCAGGTACACGAACTGCGGCATGGTCTGGAAGACGTCCAGTACGGGACGCAGGGCGCGCTCGACCCGGTCGCTGCGGGCGGCGGCGACACCGGTCGCGAAGCCCAGCACGAGGGTGACGGCGACGGCCGCGAGGACCTGCGACAGCGTGTCCAGCGCGGGCTCCCACACGCCCAGCACCCCGATCGCGGCCATCGCGAGGACGGCGGTGAGCGCGGTGCGCCAGGTGCCGATCAGCCACGCCAGGGCGGCGACCACCAGCAGCACCGCCCACCAGGGCAGCCACTGGAGGCCGTCCCGGAGCGGGTCGAGCACCCAGGTGGTGAAGTGCCCGGCCCAGTCGGCGGTGCCGCCGACGACCGGGACGCCCGAGTACAGGTGCGCGGTCATCCAGTCCACGGCCCGGTTGACCGGCTCGGCGAAGTCCAGGGTCCAGGACGCGGGCCAGTCCAGCAGGCCGAGCAGCCGTGCCGCGACCGCGACCGCGACGGTGGCGCCGAGCGCGTACAGGAGACCGGCGGCCGGCTGGCGGGTGTCCCCGCGCTCTCCCGCCGCCGCGGTGATGCGGTCCAGGACGACCGCCAGCAGCACGATCGGGATGCCGGCCGCGAGGGCCGCGCCCACGTCGACGGAGGCAAGCGCCTGGTAGACGCGGTCACCGAGGCCGCCGGCGCCGATGACGGAGGCGATGACGGCCATCGACAGCGCCATCATGATGGTCTGGTTGAGGCCGAGGAGGAGGTCCTTGCGGGCCAGCGGGATACGGGCGGTCAGCAGCCGCTGGCGCCGGGTGGCGCCCAGCGACTCCACGGCCTCCAGGACCTCGGGGTCGGCGCCGCGCAGGCCGAGGGCGGTGAGCCGGGCCATCGGCGGGGCCGCGTAGACGACGGTGGCGAGGACGGCGGCGGGGACGCCGATGCCGAAGATCAGGACGACCGGCAGCAGGTACGCGAAGGCGGGCAGCACCTGCATGGTGTCGAGGACGGGGCGCAGGGCGCGGTGCAGCCGGTCGGAGAGGCCGGCGCCGAGTCCGAGGACGAGGCCGACGGCGACGGACGCCAGCACGGCCACGACCATCAGCGCGAGGGTCTGCATCGTCGGCACCCACATGCCGAGGGCACCGCAGGCGAGGAAGGCGACGGCCGTGCCGGCGGCGAGCCTGGTTCCGGCCACGCGGTACGCGACCGCGGCGGCGAGCACGGTGACGCCGGGCCAGCCGGCGGCCAGGAGGGTGAGGTAGACGGCGCGGACCGTGAGGACGACGGCGTTGCTGATGTAGCCGAAGAAGTAGAGGAAGAGGGGGTGGGTGTCACGGTTGTCGATGACCCAGTTGCTGGCGGCGGCCAGCGGCTTGGAGAGATCGACGGTGAGGTGGTGCGGCCAGGCCGCGCTGCCCCAGTGGGAGACGGCGACCGGCACCAGGACCGCCGCGATCACGGCCAGGGCGAGCAGCTTGCGGACGGCGGGGTGGGCGGGGAGGGACAGGCGGCGGGGGCTCGGGACACTGATCGTTGCCATCAGACGCCCTCCGGAGTGGTGCGCGGGGCGGAGGGTTTCACTTGCCCGCGCTCAGGGGATGCCGCCGCACCCACCCGTGCCGCGGCGGCACGACCGCCCGCGGCCGGGTGGGCATCCGCGGGAGCCGGAGCGGAGGTCGGGGCGGCTGGGGCTGGGGCTGGGGCTGGGGCACTTTCCTGCGGGCGCTGCGGGTCCCCATCCAGGGGCGCGGGGAACTGCGCGACCGGCCCCCGCTCAGCCACACCCGAACCACCGCCCGCATCCGTCTTCGCCACGACCCCGAGCAAGGCGTCCGCGTCCACGACCCCGACGCACCGCTCCCCGTCGACGACCCGTGCCGGGGCACCGGCGCCCGCGACCACCTCGATCGCCTCGGCCACGGTCGCGCCGGGACCGACCACCGGCCCGCCCTCGGCTTCCCCCGCCGCGGCGGCCCGCATGGCACGGCGCACCGTCATCACCTGCTCGCGCGGCACGTCCCGGACGAACTCGCGGACGTAGTCGTCGGCCGGGGAGCCGACGATCTCCTCGGGGGTGCCCAGCTGCACCACCCGCCCGTCCCGCATCAGGGCGATACGGTCGCCGAGCTTCAGCGCCTCGTTCAGGTCGTGCGTGATGAAGACCATCGTGCGGCCCTCCTCACGGTGCAGGCGCACGACCTCCTCCTGCATGTCCCGCCGGATCAGCGGGTCGAGCGCGCTGAACGGCTCGTCGAACAGGAGGACCTCCGGGTCCACGGCCAACGCCCGTGCCAGTCCGACACGTTGACGCTGCCCGCCGGACAACTGACCGGGCCTGCGCTGCTCCATGCCTTCGAGGCCGACCTTGGCGACGACCTCCGCGGCCCGCTCGCGCCGCTCGGCCCTGCCGACGCCCTGGATCTCCAGGCCGTACGCCACGTTGTCGAGGACGGACCGGTGCGGCAGCAGCCCGAAGTGCTGGAAGACCATCGCGGCGCGGTGCCTGCGCAGTTCACGCAGCCGGCCCCGGTCCATCGCACGGACGTCCTCGCCGTCGATGGCGATCGTGCCGGCGGTCGGTTCGATGAGCCGGGTCAGGCAGCGCACCAGGGTCGACTTGCCGGACCCCGACAGGCCCATGACGACGAAGACCTCGCCCTTGCGCACGTCGAAGGAGACGTCGCGGACGGCGGCCGT
Organism: Streptomyces sp. NPDC021562; assembly: GCF_040640875.1. Classification (NCBI taxonomy): domain Bacteria; kingdom Bacillati; phylum Actinomycetota; class Actinomycetes; order Kitasatosporales; family Streptomycetaceae; genus Streptomyces; species Streptomyces sp. NPDC021562. The sequence goes on along the minus strand of NZ_JBFACN010000023.1, from coordinate 121,083 downwards.
GCAGCCGGTGCGGGAGCGGAGCTCGGCGGGCGGGAGCCCGGCCAGTTCGGGGTCGCCGGGGACGCGGTCGGCCTTCGGGCCGAACACCTTCCACAGTCCGTCGACGGAGAAGACGGGGGCCGCGGTCGGCGGCTGGGTCCGGGTGTCGGTCGTACTGGTCATCACGCACCGCCTTTCAGCAGGTCCACGGCCCGTTCACCGACCATCAGCACTCCGATCATCGGGTTCACGGCCGGCATGGTCGGGAAGACGGAGGCATCGGCGATCCGGATGCCGTCCAGGCCTCGGATGCGCAACTCGGGGTCGACCACCGCCAGTTCGTCGTCGACCGCGCCCATCCGGCAGGTGCCCGCCGGGTGGTACACGGTGTGCGCGACCTTGCGGGCGTACTCGCTCAGTTCGGCGTCGCCGACGATCTCGGGGCCGGGGCAGACCTCGCGCTTGAGCCAGCCGGCCAGCGGCTCGGTGCGCGCGATCTCGCGGGCGATGCGGATGCCGTCGACGAGGGTGCGGCCGTCGTAGTCGTCCTCGTCGGTGAAGTAGCGGAAGTCCAGCGCGGGCTTCACGGACGGGTCGGCGCTGGTCAGGTAGAGCCGGCCGCGGCTGTGCGGCTTGGGGATGTTCGGGGTCATCGAGACGCCGTGCGCGGGGCGTTCGTAGCCCAGCCGCTCCGGGTTGTCGGTGAACGGGATCTGGTAGAAGTGGAACATCAGGTCCGGGCCCGGGTGTTCGGGGTCGCGGCGGACGAACAGGCCCGCGTCGGAGTCCATCGCGGAGTTCTCCGGCAGGGGACCGTGGGTCTCCCAGACGATCACCGACTCGGGGTGGTCGAGGAGGTTCTCGCCGACGCCCGGCAGATCCAGCGCGACCGGGATGCCCAGTGCCTCCAGGTCCGCGCGGCGGCCGATGCCCGAGTGCAGGAGCAGGCGCGGGGAGTCGATGGCACCGGCGCACAGGACGACCTCGCTGCGGGCCCGTATCAGCAGGTCCTCGCCGTCCTTGGTGCGTACCCGGACGCCGTCGGCGCGGGTGCCGTCCAGCTCCAGCCGGTAGGCCCAGGTCTCCAGGAAGATGCGGAGGTTGGGCCGCTCGTCCATGACCGGGTGCAGGTAGGCCACCGACGCGCTGGAGCGCTTGTTGGTCTCGGGGTGGTAGGCGAGGTCGAAGAAGCCGACGCCCTCGGTGAACGGCTTGCGGTTGAAGCCCTCGACGCGCGGGACGTCCAGGGCGGTCTGGGCCGCGTCGACGAAGTCGCGGGCGATGGCGTTCCGGTCCCGCTCGTCGACCGGGACGATGTTGTTGAGGAGGCGGGCGAAGTAGGCCTCCATCGGGACGGCGCCCCAGCCCTTGGCGCCGGCCGCCTCCCACTCGTCCCAGTCGGAGGGCAGCGGCTTGAAGGCGATGAGGGTGTTGTGGGAGGAGCAGCCGCCGAGGACGCGGGCCCGGCTGTGCCGGATGTGGGAGTTGCCGCGCGGCTGCTCGGTGGTCGGGTAGTCGTAGTCGAGTTCGCCGCCGAGCAGGCCCATCCAGCGGCGCAGGGTGAGGACGTCGTCACGGCCGACGTCGCTGGGCCCGCCCTCGATCACGGCGACGGTGACGTCGGGGTTCTCGGTGAGTCGGGAGGCGATGACGGAACCCGCGGTTCCGCCGCCTATGACGACATAGTCGAATTCCTGTGTGTGATCGGCCATCGGGTGGTTACTCCTGGGGGGTGGGAGAACGGGGCGGAGCAGGTTCGCCGGCGGGACGCTGTGGGGGTTCAGCCGGCGAACCAGCGCACCGGCTTCGGCGCGAGGTTCTGGTAGACGTGCTTGGTCTCGCGGTACTCGGCGAGGCCGGCGGGGCCCAGCTCGCGGCCGGTCCCGCTCTTCCCGAAGCCGCCCCACTCCGCCTGCGGGAGGTAGGGGTGGAAGTCGTTGATCCAGACGGTGCCGTGCCGCAGCCGCCCCGCGACCCGGCGCGCCCGTCCGGCGTCCGTGGTCCACACGGCGCCCGCGAGGCCGTACTCGGTGTCGTTGGCGAGGGCGACCGCCTCGTCCTCGGTGCGGAAGGTCTCGACGGTGAGGACCGGGCCGAAGACCTCCTCGCGCACCACCTTCATCTCGCGGTGGCACTGGTCGAGGACGGTCGGCTCGTAGAAGTAGCCGGTGGCGGGCCGGTCCGGGGACGGCTCGGGGCGCCTGCCGCCGGAACGCAGCACCGCGCCCTCCGCCAGCGCCGACGCCACGTACGCCTCGACCTTGGCGCGCTGCTGTGCGGAGACGAGCGGGCCGCACTCGACGCCGTCCGCGGTGCCCCGGCCGAGGCGGATCCGCGCCGCACGCCGGGCGAGTTCGGCGACGAATCGTTCCCTCAGAGGTTCCTCGACGATCAGCCGGGCGCCGGCCGAGCAGACCTGGCCGCTGTGGATGAACGCGGCGTTGAGGGCCTGGTCGACGGCGGTGTCGAAACCCTCCTCGGTGGCGCAGGCGTCGGCGAAGACGACGTTGGGGTTCTTGCCGCCGAGTTCGAGCGCGACCTTCTTGACGGTGGGCGCGGCGGCCTGGGCGACCTTGACCCCGCTGACCAGGCCGCCGGTGAAGGAGACCAGGTCGACGTCGGGGTGCTCGGCGAGGCGGGCGCCCACGCTGTGCCCGGGCCCGGTGACGATGTTGGCGACGCCGGCGGGCAGCCCGGCCTCGGCCAGCAGGCCGATCAGGGCGACGGTGGTCAGCGGGGTGATCTCACTGGGCTTGATCACGAACGTGTTGCCGGCCGCGAGCGCCGGGGCGATCTTCCAGCTGGCCTGGAGGAGGGGGTAGTTCCAGGGGGTGATCAGGGCGCAGACGCCGATCGGCTCGTGCACGACGACGCTGTGGATGTCGGGCGAGCCCGCGTCCACCACCCGGCCCGCGCCTTCCCCCGCCACCAGGTCGGCGAAGTAACGGAAGGCGTCGGCGACGCAGTCGATGTCGACGCGGCCCTCTTCGACGGTCTTGCCGGCGTCCCGGCTCTCCAGCAGGCCGAGTTCCTCGCGGTCGCGGACGAGCAGGTCGGCCACCCGGCGGAGCAGGGCGGCGCGCTCGGCCACGGGGGTGCGGGGCCAGTCGCCGGTGTCGAAGGCGTGGCGGGCGGCGGCCACCGCCGCCTCCGCGTCCTTCTCGTCGCCCTCGGCGACCACGGCGAAGGGCAGGCCGTCCGCGGGGTCGGTGATCTCGCGTGTCGCGCCGGAGGCGGCTTCCAGCCACTCGCCTCCGACCTGGATGGTCGCTCGTACGCTTCTGTCCGCCATGATCGGTAATGCCTTCCGTTCCTGGTCAGTACCCCTGTGTGACCTTGAGGTCACACTCGGGGACGGTCTCCGCCTGCCCTCGGACTCGGATTGCATGCGCAATCGGTGGCCGAAAGTGCGCTGCATCACGGAAGGCTCGGACAAAGCGGGAGGAACGGTTACCTAACCGGCTCGGCGTCAGGCCTTGACGCCGGACGGCTCGCCATGGGAGGCGTGCCGGGGGCGGGTCTTGGTCGAGATCTGGCCGACCAGTTCCCAGAAGCACACCAGGGCCGTGACCGGCGGGATCCCGAAAATCACTAAGGACAACAGGGCGTGCGAGGAGTGGCTGACACACAGCGCCACGGCCATGAGGGAGGCCGCCAGCACCACGCACCAGGACCGGCGCGCGCTCCGCCGCTGCGCGGTGGCCCGCAGCACGGACAGCGCCGCCACGAACCAGGGGCCGTACACCGTCAGCGGCCAGTACAGCGCGAGCCGTACGGGCAGCACCGACGAGGCGATGCCGCGCAGCTGTCCGTAGGAGTAGCAGACCGACCACGCCAGCATGAGGACCGCGCACGCGGAGACCGCGACGATCAGGAGCGTGATGTGGGTCAGGCGGCGGCCGCCGTCGAGGAGGTGGGACTCCTGGCGGAGCCGGCGGCGGCCGGGCCTGCGTGGGGCCGGGACGTCCAGCAGGGTGGTGGCCGCGCTCACACCGGCCGGTGCGGACAGTATCTGGGCCAGTTCCTCGACCGGGTCCCAGTCGTTCGGGGCGACATCGGGCTCGGGGGCGACCCAGGCGTGGTCGTAGAGGCCGGTGTGCTCATAGAGACCGGGGTGGTCGTACAGGCCGGGGTGATCGTAGAGACCCGTGTTGTCGTAGAGGCCCGTGTCGTGCTGAATCCCGTCCATCTGATAAACCTCCGCACCGTGGTTCAGGCCCCGTACAGATCTGCCATGGTCCGCCGATATTCATTTTCCATCGCGTTGATTCTCTTCAGGAAATCATCGAGCAGGTCCGAGCATGAGGTGATATCCATACTGCCGGGCCAGCGGAGTACGGTGGTCGGGTGATCTTCGGCGATGCGCCAGTCCAATCGCGTCACGGTCACCTAACGACCGGTGTAGGGGACGGGATTTGGGGCGTTCGGGGGAATTCGCGTCACCCGGAAGAGAACCTATTGAATACCTGGGCCGCCGCAATTGGGAAATTGTGAATATGGGGGCGGTCACATTCCGTGAAATTCGGATGGCGGCTCAGTCGGTGGAGGGGTTGGCTTCACAGACCGTGTCCGGCGGGCAGAACCAGTCGACGGCCGTCGTCAGATAGGCCAGTTCGTCGTCGCCGCCCCCGGCCTCCGGGCCGTACGAGGCGATGGCGTAGACCTTGCCGTCCTGCCCGACGAACCGTTCGTCGACGACGTGCCAGGTGCCGAGGTCGGGCTCCCCGCTGATCGTGTCGGCCAGGTACTCCAGACGGGAGCCGGTGAAGCGGCCGTCGTCGAGGGTCGTCAGCGCGAGCTTCTTGAAACCGCGCGGCTTGGGGGTCTGGTCGGAGAGGTAGAGCTCGAAGGAGGCGGCGGGGGTGGGTTCGGCGACCTGGTAGACCTGCAGCCGGTGCTCGCGGTCGGGGCTGCGGTAGCTGACCACGGCGAAGCCGTACGAGGAGGCGACGGTGGAGCGCGTCCAGCCCTCGGGGGTGGCGATCCGGAAGCCCTCGGTGTCGTGGCGCAGCTGGTAGCCCGCGGGGGGCGTGGAGGCCGCCGGGGAGGCGGACTCGGTGGGCGTTTCGGAGGTCTGCGTGGCGGGCGGCGAGCTCTTCGGGGTGACGGAGGCGGCGGCCGCGGCGGGCTTGTGGGGCCCCTTGCCGACCACCAGCGTCAGCACCAGCGTCAGCACCAGGCTCACGGCCACACCCACGACGGCGGCCCCCACCACCACGGCCCACACCACCCGCCGCCCGGGACCCCGGGACCCCACGACCACCGGCCGCGGAGGTATCGGCGCAGCATGCGGCCGACGGGCCACCCCGGCGAGGGGCGATGAGGTGGTGACGTCAGCGGGGAACGGTTGCGGAGGAGCGACGGCAGTGGGCGGCCAGGCAGGCGTCTCAGCGGCAGGCGACCACGCCACGGGCAACTGCTGGGAGGCGTCGGCGGTGGGCGGCAGGGCGGGCGTGTCGGCGGTGGGCGGCCAGACGGGCGGGACGGCGGGCGCCGACGGGTCGGTCGCAGGGGCCCGCCCGGAGGCGTCGGCGGTGGGCGGCGAGACGGGCGCGGCGGTCGGCGCCGACGCGTCGGACGCGGGTGGCAGGGCGGGCGCCTCGGCAGCGGGCGGCCAGACGGGCGCCGGCGCGGCGGTCGCAGGAGCCTGCCCGGAGCCATCGGCCGCAGCCGGCAGGGCGGGGGTGTCCGGGGCGGAGGGCCTGGTGGGTGTGGGTGGGGGGAGGGGTGGTTCCGCGGGCGTGGCGTCCGGCGGGGGTGTCCGGTCTCTCGGTGGCGTGGGGTGGGGCCGTCCCGGTGGCGGCTCGGGGTGAGGCTGGGAGGTGGTGGTCGACCAGAGGTCGGTGGGGCCCGTCCACCACTCCTGGGGGACTGCCGGTGCGGGCGGTGGCGGTGACGTGGGTGGTGGGGTGGCCGGTGTCGCGGTGGAGTCGGCGTCGGCGTCCTCCCAGCGCTGTGCGGCCTCGTTCCAGTGACCCGTTCCCCCGTCGCTCATCTTCGCCCTCTCACATCCCCAGCAGCCCGGCCAGGGCGCCCGCCGAGGCCAGCACGCCCAGCAGGGCCTGGGAGTCGGCGAGGAGTTCACGCAGCCGCTCCCGGCGGGTCGGCCCCGCCTGCCCGGTGCTGGTGATCTCGTCCTCGGTCTCGGCGAGCGCCGTCCCCAGCGCCGCCGTCTGCTCGGTGCCCCGCACCCGTGCGAGGTCGGCGCGCAACTCCCGCACCGCGGCGAGGAGTTCCGCGTCCGCCTGGGTGCCACCGGCCCCGTGATGGTGGCTCTCGGCGTGCGCGTGGCTGCCGATGGCGAACGTACTGCCGGTCACGTTGCCCATGCTGACCTGCGGCTCTTCACTGGCCATCGCGGTCGGCCCCCTTCTGCTGCGAGACGCTGCTCGCGGTGGCGTGGCTGCCCACCGCGAACGTGGAGTTCTCGACGCGGCCGATGCTCACGTCGTTGCTGACATTGACGATCTTCTGGACGAACTCGCCGGTCTCGTAACCGGCGTCGGCGAGCGCGGCCCGCACCCCGTGCGCCACCCGGTCCTGGATGCTGCGCAGGTACCGGACGACGTCCATCTCCTGGAAGTGGGATCCGACGTCCACCGCGCCCAGTTCGCGCACGGACAGCGCGGGCCCCTCGGGCAGCGCGCCCGCGTGGCCGCCGGTCAGCAGCCGCCAGACGTACCTCGCGCCCCGGCCCAGCTGGGCGAGGGAACGGCCGACGGAGCCGGGGACCCGCACGGCCGCGGCGGCGGACTTGCCGAGCCAGTTGTTGTTCCGGAACCGGTGAGCCGTACGGTCAGCGTTCTTGAACTCCGCGCGGACCGGCGTCAGTACGTGCGGGGCGACCTCCAGCACGAGCATCCGGCCCTGGGTGTGGACGCGCACGAACACCGTGACGACCACCTCCTCCTCCCAGCCGCCGACACGGATGCGCAGGAAGTGCCGGCGCTTCTCGGCGCCCTCCTCGACGGCCCGCGCCCGGTGCTCCTCGAAGGCCTGCGCGGTGTACGGCGCCTGGTCCCGGCTGCGCAGCCCGTCGACGGGCAGGAACACGCACTCGTCGATCTCCAGCTGGCGCAGCCGGTCGCGGGCGCCGGGTCCGGCGTACTCGGCCGGGACGCGCAGCTGTTCGAGCAGCGGGCGGACCCGCTCCAGGATCGCGCGGTTGCCGAGTGGCTGCCGCTCCTTCCTCAGCTCGTCCCGCTTCAGTTCGACGGCCAGCACCCAGCTGCTGTAGGCGGCACCGGCCCCGCAGAACGGGTCGGCCTCGTTGTAGATGATCAGCGGCGCGTCCTGTTCGAGCCGGATGCGCTGCTTGAGCCGCTGGAAACGCGGGTTCTCCGCCTTCTCGGCCGGGTCGTTCGCCGCGTCCGGGAAGCGCGCCGGGGACAGTTCGGCGGCCAGGACCCGGGTGAACCGGGTGCGCTGGGCGTGTTCGCACAGCGCGATGCCGGCGAGTACGACGAGGGTGAGCCAGGCGTGCCAGGGCCGCGCCAGCCCGCCGATGTCGCTGAGGCCCGGGACGAGCAGGTCACCCCAGCCGGGAGAGCCGGAGGAGCCGGAGTATCCGTCGTAGGAGTTGTAGGAGTTGTAGGAGTCGTAGGGCGACGAGCCGCCGTCCGAGCCGCCCCCGAACGCGACGACGAGGGTGAGGACGAGGGCGACGGCGAAGAACACCCGGCCCCACCAGCGCACCAGGAAGGCCGCGATCAGCCGGTACGGCGCGGGCACCACGGTGAGCCCGTCGATCCAGGGGGCGACGGCGAGGGCGATGCCGGGCAGCAGGAAGAACCCGAGCAGCCAGCCGCTGAGCGGCATCCCGACCGCCCACAGTCCGAGGATCGCGGCGGCCCAGGCCAGTTCCTGGCGGCGGGCGCGCAGCGCGTGGGCGAGGACGCGGGCCGCGTCGAAACCGAGCGAAGGAGCCGCGATCCGCTGTTCGTTGAGGTGGAGTTCCTCGATGACCCGGTCCCGGTAACCGGCGTCCAGATAGGTGCCTGCGCACAGCAGCCGGGTCGCCTCGCTGGCGTACGGCGGGGTGGGCGGCAGGGCGGGCGGCGCCCCGCCGGGCGCTCCCGGATGTGGCTGTTGTGGCACGTAAGCGGTGCTCACGCGATCCCCCGATGCGTGTGAAATGCGTTGTCATACGTCGTGTTGACAGACCATCAGCATAGAGGGGCGGCCGTGACCGGCGATACGGGTTTCACCGAAGACACCCCTGGTCAGCAGTCGGCCGGCGGTTCCTCCCGGACGCGTGCGGCGGTCAGCAGCTCCCGTACCCGGCCGCGCAGCCAGGCGTGGGCCGGGTCGGCGTCGTGGCGGGGGTGCCAGGCCAGCGCCACGTCGATCGGCGGCAGCGGGAGCGGCACCTCGAAGGTGACCAGGCCGAGCGCGGCGGCCAGCGGCACGCTCCAGGAGCTGACCAGGCCGATCAGGTCGGAGTCGCGGACCACGAAGAGGGAGGCGGGGAAGGTGCCGACGGTGCCCACCACCCGGCGCCGCAGGCCGAGTTCGGCGAGGGCCGCGTCCACCGGGCCGTGCAGCCGGCCGCGCCGCGACACGTTCAGGTGACCGGCCGCGGTCGCGAACCGCTCGGGCGTCGGCTCGCCGTCCAGCAGCGGGTGCCCGGCCCGTACGACGCCGAGCATGCGGTCCTCGTACAGGTGCTCCACGCGCACCTCGGGCAGGGTGGTGTCGACCACCCCGACCTCCAGGTCGGCGGTGCCGTGCCGCAGGACGGGGGCGTCGAGGTGGCTCTCGGCGAGGAAGCGGATGCGGATCCCGGGCGCCTCGGCGGCGGCGCGCGCGAACAGGGCCGGACCGAGGCTGCCGGCGATCGCGTCGTGCCCGATGATCGTGAGGGTCCGGGAGACGGTCCTCAGATCGGTGTCCCGGCCCGGCGCGAACAGCGCCCGTGCCCGCTCCACCACCGCGCTCACCTCGGCCCGCACGGCCAGCGCGTGCGGGGTGGGCACCATGCCGCGCCCGGCGCGCACCAGCACGGGGTCGCCGAGCGCCCTGCGGATCCGGCCGAGGGTGCGGCTCATGGCCGGTTCGGACAGGTGCAGCCGTCGGGCGGCGCCCCGCACGCTCTGCTCCTCCAGGAGCACGTCCAGGGCGGCCAGCAGGTTCAGATCGAGGCCACCGGGTCCGGGGGTGCCGTCCGTCCCCGGTCCGGCGGTTGATTGCGTCACGCGCAGACATCCCTTGCAGAAGTTGCACTGGAAAGCAGGTCGCGGCCGAGCCTACGGTGACGGGGCATCCCACACCACCCACCAGCTCCTGGGAGGAGCCGTGCCCCCGCACGCCCTGAAACGCCCTGTCCTGCTCGCCCTGTGCGCCTGCGTGCTGGTCGCCCAGAGCATGGTCGCCGCCGTCAACCTCCTCATCCCCGAACTCACCGCGTCCTCCTTGCACCCGTCGCACAGCGAGATCCTGTGGACCGTCGACGCGTACGTCGTCGCCTTCGCCGGCCTGCTGATCCCGGCCGGCGCGGCCGGTGACCGGTGGGGCCGCAAGGGCGCCCTGCTCACGGGCCTCGCCCTGTTCGCGGCGGGCGCCGCCACCAGCGCGCTCGCCCCCGCTCCCGCCGTGCTGATCGCGGGCCGCGCCCTGTCCGGCGCCGGGGCGGCCCTGATCACCCCGGCCACCCTGTCGGTCCTGGTCCAGCTGGCCGCCCCGGAGCACCGCGCCCGCGCCCTGGCCTCCTGGACGCTGGCGATCGGCCTGGGCGGCGCGGCCGGCAACATCGGCGGCGGGCTGGTCGGGCAGTTCCTGTCCTGGCGGGCCCTGTTCACGGTGATGGTGCCGCTCGCCGCCCTGCTCGTCCTGGCGGTCGCCGTCACGGTCCCGCGCACCGAGCGCTCCGCGCACGGCAACCTGGATCCGCTCGGCACCCTGCTCCTGACGGCGGGCCTGGTGGCGGTGCTGTTCGGCATCATCGAGGGCCCCCGGTACGGCTGGACGTCCGCCGCCGTCCTGGGCGCGTTCGCGGCGGGCGCCGCCCTGGCCGGGGGCTTCACGGCGCACGCCCTGCGCTCACCGGAGCCCCTCTTCGACCCGCGGGTGTTCCGCTCCGCCCGCCTGCGCTCCGCGACCCTCGGCACGGCCACCGGCTTCTTCGGCCTGTTCTCCCTGTTCTTCCTCAACTCCCAGTACCTGCAGGGCGTCAAGGGCTACGGCGCCGCCGTCACCGGGGTCGCGATCATACCGCTGACGATCGGCATGGCCCTGGTCCCGAGGCTCGCCGCCCGCTGGGCGGACCGGCCGCGTCCGGTCGTCGGCGCCGGACTCGCCCTGATCGGTCTCGGCCTGCTCGGCGCGTCCACCGTCGGCGCGGCCACCCCGTACTGGACGTACGCCTGCTGGCTGCTGGTCATCTCGGCCGGGACCGGGCTGTCCATGCCGGCCCTGACCCTCGGGGTCGTCACCTCGCTCCCGCCGCACCAGGCGGGCCTGGGCTCCGGTCTCGGCACCACGGCCCGCGAGACCGGCGCGGCCCTCGGGGTCGCGGTCACCGGCACCGTCCTGTCCGCCCACACCGACCTGGCCACGGGCATGGGACCGGCGCTGCGCACGGTCGCGCTGCTGGTGCTGGCGGCGACGGCGCTCGTGGTGGCCGGATACGACGGCCGGGCACGGACGCGCAGTATCGCGTCCAACCGCAGACGCGTACTGTCGCGTTCGTCCGACGTCTGAACAACTCCCTTCCCCACAAGGCCCGTCGAGGAGCCGCCGTGCCCGCCCTGCTGAACCCCGTCCTCGATCTGCTGACCCTGCGCGGCACCGTCACCGAGACCGAGCGGATCACCGCCTCGATGCGCCGCCTGCGCATCGACGGCGATCAGCTCGCCGGGCTCGACGTCCGCCCGGGGCAGCAGGTCCGGGTCCTGGTCACCGGTCTGACCCTGCGGACCTACTCCGTCTGGCGCTACGACCCTTCAGGCGTCGTCGAGTTGTGCGTGCTGGACCACCCCGAGGGCGGCCCGGGGGCCCGCTGGGGGCGCACCGTCGAACCGGGGGAACAGGTCAGGCTGCGCGGGCCCGAGGGCACGTTCACCCTGCGCCCGGACGCCGCCCACCACGTCTTCGTCGGCGACGAGACGGCCTCCGTCGCCTTCGGCGCGATGCTCGCGGCACTGCCCCCGCAGGCCGAGGTCTCCGGCTGCGTGGAGACCCGGACGGCCGCGGACCGGCTGCCACTCCCCGGCGCGGACCGGCTCGACTGGACGCTCCGGGGCGGCACCTCCCTTCCGGAGGCGGTACGCAGGCTCGCTCCCGAACCGGGCGGGGTGGCCTATGTCGCCGGGGAGGCGCGGGACGTCCAGGCGGTGCGCCGGGTGCTGGTCCAGGAGGCCGGCTGGGACCGGCGAGCGGTGCTCACCAAGCCGTTCTGGACACCGGGGAAGAAGGGAATGGAGTGACGCTCGGAGCCTCGCTCCGGGCTGCGCCCGACTAGCGGGACGGAGACGGGAACGGGCCCCGTTCCGGAGGAGTCCGGAACGGGGCCCGCGGGGTGCCGGGGGGCTCAGATGAGGCCGAGGGCGCGGACCGCCTCGCGCTCCTCCGTGAGCTCCTGCACCGACGCGTCGATGCGGGCGCGCGAGAAGTCGCTGATCTCCAGGCCCTGGACGATCTCGTACCGGCCGTCCTTGGTGGTGACCGGGAAGGAGGAGATCAGGCCCTCCGGGACGCCGTAGGAGCCGTCGGACGGGATGCCCATGGAGGTCCAGTCGCCGTCGGCGGTGCCGTTGACCCAGGTGTGGACGTGGTCGATCGCGGCGTTGGCGGCGGAGGCCGCCGAGGACGCGCCGCGGGCCTCGATGATGGCCGCGCCGCGCTTGGCGACGGTCGGGATGAACTCCTCGGCCAGCCACTTCTCGTCGTTCACGACCTCGGCGGCGTTCTTGCCGGCGACCGTGGCGTGGAAGATGTCGGGGTACTGGGTGGCGGAGTGGTTGCCCCAGATGGTCAGGCGCTTGATGTCGGCGACCGTCGAGCCCGTCTTCTTCGCGAGCTGGGTCAGCGCGCGGTTGTGGTCGAGGCGGGTCATCGCGGTGAAGCGCTCGGCCGGTACGTCCGGGGCGGCGGCCTGGGCGATCAGCGCGTTGGTGTTGGCCGGGTTGCCGACGACCAGGACCTTGATGTCGTCCGCGGCGTGGTCGTTGATGGCCTTGCCCTGGGGCTTGAAGATGCCGCCGTTGGCCTCCAGGAGGTCGCCGCGCTCCATGCCCTTGGTGCGGGGGCGGGCGCCGACGAGGAGGGCGACGTTGGCGCCGTCGAACGCGACGTTCGGGTCGTCGGAGATGTCGATGCCCTGGAGCAGCGGGAAGGCGCAGTCGTCGAGCTCCATCGCGGTGCCCTCGGCGGCCTTGAGCGCCGGGGTGATCTCCAGGAGGCGGAGCCGGACCGGCACGTCCGCGCCGAGCAGCTGGCCGGAGGCGATGCGGAAGAGCAGGGCGTAACCGATCTGGCCGGCCGCGCCGGTGACGGTGACGTTCACGGGAGTGCGGGTCATGGCGTTCTCCGTATGACAGCTGGCGGTGGGCGTCCTTGCCCTGGGTGCCCTGGGGTGCGGACGTACAAATGATCGATCTCTTGGTATCAAGAGATCCACCGGTCAGGCTATCGCGCATCGCCGATGCCGGAGGTGGAGGGGTGGGTGTGGCTCACCCCACAGCAAAAGAGGCGGCCGCCCGTCCGGGAGAGGGTGGGACAGGTCGGCCGCCATCCGGGGGTGCCGGTGACCGGACTCCCGTGGGGGTTACCGTTCGCCTGCCCGGGATCCGGCGCGGCAATCCCGGACGCCGCGGTTTTCTACGAGGTGCACGCCGTCCGCCCCGACGCCAGCGTGGCGCAGGCCTTCGCCGCCGTCGCGTCCCGCACCGCCACCATCGGCGTGTACGCGATGGTGTCGCCGGTGGCCGTGATGTCGCCGCGCTCCGTGACCGTACCGGCGGTGAGCCGGACCGAGTCGCCCCGGGCGGCGCCGGTGATACGGCCCCAGGCGGCACCGCAGGTCCTGCTGTACCGGACCTCCAGGGTGGTCGCGCCGACGGCGAGGGTCCGCACGGTGGTCGCGAGGTCACCGCTGCATCCCATGGCCTCCGCGTCCTTGCCGGTGCAGCCGGCGCCCGCGCACTTGACCCCGGCCGGCAGGCGGGTGCCCGCGGTCGCCGACGGGGCGGCGGAGGTGCCCGTGCCCTGGTTCTTCCTCCCGCCGTCGCCGTCGCCGGTGAGGAAGAGGACGCCGGCGACGACCACGGCCGCCCCGACGACCCCGGCGAGGAACATGGTCAGCCGCCGGCGCCTGTCCTCTCCCGGCGGCACCGGTCCCCGGGGCGCGGCCGGTCCCCGCGCGCCCGTCCCCCGCGCGCCCGTCCCCTGCCGGTCGCGGCGGTCGGCGTCGGGGGCCGTCGGCTGGGGCGGGATGGTGGGCGAGACCCCCGCGGGTCCGGCGATTCCCGACATCGCGACGGCGCCGCCCGCGCGCCGCGGCGCCCTGCCCCCGGCGGCGGGGCCGGACGTGGCCGGCGGCGCCCCGAACTCGCCGAGCGCGGCCCGCGCCTGGGAGATCCGGATCGCCTCCATGGTCATGTCGTGGCGCATCTCCGAACGGCTCCAGGCCCGCTCGGCCAGCTCCCACATGGTGGTCAGGTGGACGGGGTCGGTACCGGTGACCTCGGCGAGCGCGACGACCGCACCCTTGGGTGCCAGCAGCCGGCCGCCCAGGTACCGCTCCCAGGACGTCCTGCTGTAGCCCGTGCGGTCGGACAGTGCCGCGACACTCAGCCCGCCGCGGTCCACGAGCCGCCGCAGCTGGGTGGTGAACTCCTTGACCTGCGGATCGAGTTCATCCGGCAGGGCCTTCCACCGAGGCATTGCTCCCCCTCTGCACCGTCGCACGCCGACCCGCCCGGGTCCGACGGGCCTCCGGCCCGCCGCCCCCGCCTGGACACGTTAGCCCGGTCGCGAGGTGACACGGCGACCTGCCCGCCGATTTGTCAACACATCGACACAGCGGTCATCCGGTCGTGACCTCCCAGGTCACAGGGGCCTCGGTTCACCCGTGAACCACGACTGCGGTGACCGCCACCAGGAGCAGCACGAGCAACAGCACGATCGCGAGGAGCAGCAGCCGCACGTGCGGGTGCGCGGCGGGTTCCGGCTCCGGGCGGTCCCACCAGGGGAGGGTCGGGTCGTCCTCGTACTCCTCGGTGCCCGGCGGGCGGTCCGGCGCGGTCGCCGGGCGCGGCCAGGCCTGGACGGCCAGTTCCCAGCGCACGGCGTGCCGTTCGGCGTCCGCGCCGGCCAGGCCCGCGACCCGGCACAGCGCGACCACGGCCTGCCGCGGCGGCGGCTGGACGGCGTTGAGGTACCGCTGCCAGGAGGACTTGCTGTACGCGGTCCGGGCACCCAGCGCGACCAGGCTGAGTCCGGTGTCGTCCTTGAGGAGCCGCAGCTGCGCCACGAAGTGCCGCACCTCCGGCGGGAGCCCCTGGGGCAGCGGCTGCCAGCCGCCCATCACACACCTCCACGGCTTGCCTCGCCGCCAGTCCGTCGCGAGTACGTCACCCGTCCGGAGCGGGTGACGACGCCGGGCGCCTCAATGGTTCCCCACAGGCTGCCGCCGTGCGGACGGCCGGCGGGACGGGCCGCCGCGCGGTCTCAGCCACCGTGGCGGCCCGGCGTCACCAGTCCCGTCTCGTACGCCACCACCACCGCCTGCGCCCGGCTGCCCAGGTCGAGCTTGCTCATGGTGCGGTTGAGGTGGGTCTTCACGGTCGCCTCGCTGATGTAGAGCCGGTCGGCGATCTCCAGGTTGGACAGGCCGCGGGCGGTGAGTGTGAGGACCTCGATCTCGCGGGAGGTCAGCACCTGGAGGTCGGGCGGCGGTCCGGCGCCGGGGTCGGGGCCGCGCTGCCGGGCGAACGCCTCGACCAGGCGCCGGGTGACGCTGGGCGCGAACAGGGCGTCACCGCCGTCCACCGCGGTGACGGCGGCCAGCAGCCGTTCGGGGCCGGAGTCCTTGAGGAGGAATCCCGCGGCGCCGGCACGCAGGGCGCCGTACACGTACTCGTCGAGGTCGAAGGTGGTGAGCACGAGGACCCGGGGCGCCGGTCCGGTCGCCTCGGCGAGGATGCGCTCGGTGGCCTCGATGCCGTTCAGGCCCGGCATCCGGATGTCCATCAGGACCACGTCGGGCCGGGTCTCGGCGGCCAGCCGCACCGCCTCCGCGCCGTCCCCGGCCTCGCCGGCCACCTCGAACCCGGGAGCGGCCTCCAGCAGCCCCACCAGACCCGCGCGGATGAGGAACTGGTCGTCGACCACGAGCACTCTGGTCATCCGGTACGGTCGTCCCCCCGCCGTGCGAGTGCGGCCGAGGTCGGCAGGGTCAGCTCGACCGCGAAGCCGCCCTCGGAGCGCGGGCCGACACCGATCGTCCCGCCGTAGAGCTTGGCCCGCTCGCGCATGCCAATCAAGCCGTGGCCTGCGCCTGTTCGCACTCTGTCCGGATTCACCCCCTCCCCGTCGTCGAGGACGGACACGGTCAGCTCGTGTGGGTCGTACCGCAGCAGCACGCGCGCGTGCGCGTGGCCGGCGTGTTTGAGGACGTTGGTGAGCGCCTCCTGGACGACGCGGTAGGCGCACAGTTCGACGCCGGGCGGCAGCGGGCGGGGCTCGCCCTCGACGGTGTACGCGACGGACAGTCCGCCGCTGCGCACCCGTTCGACGAGTTCGGCCAGCCGCTCCAGGGTCGGCATCGGGGCCCGCTCGGCGGCCTCCGGGTCCTGTTCGCGCAGCACCTGGAGCATGCGCCGCAGCTCCTCCAGGGCCTCGCCGCTGGTGTCCGCGATGGTGCCGAGGGCGTCCCGTGCCTTGCCGGGGTCCGACTCGAAGACGAATCTCGCCAGCCCGGCCTGCACCGAGATCACCGACATGTGGTGGGCGACGACGTCGTGCAACTCCCGTGCTATCCGCCCGCGTTCCTCCGCCACCGCGCGCCGCGCCCGCTCGGCCTGCTCGGCCCGCAGCCGCCGGGTGAGTTCACCGGAGCGCTGGGCGAGGTGCCCGAACCAGAGCAGCACCGTGCAGTAGAGCAGCGCCTGCATGACGACGGAGGGCATCGAGGAGCGTGCGGTGACGAGCCCGCCGTACAGCCACGTCCCCGCCATGCACACGGCACAGCCGACGGCGATCCGCACCGGTCGCACGGACGCGACCGTGTACAGCGCCAGCATGGAACCGAAGCTGCACACCACGGGCCAGTAGCCGAAGCCGATGTAGACGATCGACGCGCCCTGCACGACGGCGAACACCTGGAGCGGCCACCGCCCCCGCAGCGCGGTGGGCAGATGCGCGAGACCGACCAGCGCGTAGGCGCGCGCGTCCAGCGGCGGCCAGCCCTGGGCGGGCGACTCCCGCCCCAGCAACACGGCCGTCACGACCGTCATGCACGCGATCAGCGTGTCGACGGCGAGCGGGGGCGGGGTGCGCGGTCGCATCGCCGCAGCGTAACGCGGGGCCCGAAGCGACCGAGTCAGTCGGCGGACGTACCGCGGAAGTTGTAGACGGTTCAATCGCGGGTGGGATTCGCCGGACCCGCCGGATCTCTACTTTCGAACCCGGGGGGAAGCAGGCCCGCACCCACCGGGGGAGGTGCGGGCCACGCCCTGGGTCCCCGACGGCCCCTAGCTCCTCATCGTGAAGTGCAGGGTGTCCTTCAGGTAGGGGATCACCAGCCACGGCTTCGGCTGCGCCATCAGCGCCAGCAGCACGATCACCAGCCCCAGCACCCCGTACGTCACGATGTCGGTGAACCGCGACCGGACGGCCAGCATCCCGACGCTCGGGAGCATCCACCGCATCACGCCCCCGGCCAGCAGCGCCGCCCCGATCAGCAGCGCCCCCACCCGGAACTGGTCCAGCGAGGTCAGCAGCAAACCGACCGCGACGGTCGCCAGCACGATCAGGATCGGCCACTGCCGGGCGGGCGCCGGCAGATCACCCGACGCGGCCCGGCCGCCCCCTTCGGGGCGTGCCGTGTCCCGGGTGAACAGCGGGAAGCGGCGCGTGGTCCGCCGGGGCCGCCCCTGCGCGTCCGGGGCGCTGATCGCGTCGCGGACGGTCAGCTCGTCGTCGTGCGCCTGCTCAGCCGACACTGCGCTCCGCCGCCTCGACCACGTTCACCAGCAGCTGCGCCCTGGTCATCGGCCCGACACCGCCGGGGTTCGGGGAGAGCCACCCGGCGACCTCGGCGACCCCGGGGTGGACGTCGCCGACGATCTTGCCGTCCGCGTTGCGGGAGACACCGACGTCGAGGACGGCGGCGCCCGGCTTGACGTCCTCGGGACGGATCAGGTGCGGGGAGCCGGCCGCGGCGACGATGATGTCCGCGCGCCTGAGGTGCGCCGAGAGGTCCCGCGTACCGGTGTGGCACTGCGTGACCGTCGCGTTCTCGCTGCGCCGGGTGAGCAGCAGCGGCATCGGACGCCCGATGGTCACGCCGCGGCCGACGACCACGACCTCGGCACCCTTGATCTCGACGCCGTGGCGGCGCAGCAGGGTGAGCACGCCGTTCGGGGTGCAGGGCAGCGGGGCGGGCTCGCCGAGCACCAGCCGGCCGAGGTTCATCGGGTGCAGGCCGTCCGCGTCCTTGTCCGGGTCCATCAGCTCCAGGATGCGGTTCTCGTCGATGCCCTTGGGCAGCGGCAGCTGGACGATGTAGCCGGTGCAGGCGGGGTCGTCGTTGAGTTCGCGGACGACCGCCTCGATCTCCTCCTGGGTCGCGGTGGCCGGGAGTTCACGCTGGATGGAGGCGAGGCCGACCTGCGCGCAGTCGCGGTGCTTGCCGGCGACGTACTTCTGGCTGCCGGGGTCGTCCCCGACCAGGATCGTGCCGAGGCCGGGCGTGACACCCTTCTCCTTCAGGGCCGCCACGCGGGCGGTCAGATCGGACTTGATCGCGGCTGCGGTGGCCTTGCCATCGAGAATCTGGGCGGTCATGGGTCCATCCTCGCGGATGCCGGTCTCCCGGTTCCAGTCGGGTGTGCGTTCATGATCGATGATGTTGCACTTGCACAACACCTCGCTAATCGGACTGGACAACCACTCCGCGGTACTTGACGATGAGCGGCGCAGTATCGCGGTCCGGTTGGGGGGCAAACCGCTCAGTTCATGACGTACCTCCGTCCCTGTCCGCGTCGTCCCCGCAGGTCCAACGGAGGAAGACCGCCATGAGTTTCGGCTCGCCCAACAACCCCTACGGTCAGCCGCAGAACCCGCAGCAGGGTCAGCCCGGCTACGGCTACCCGCAGCAGGGTCAGCCCGGCTACCAGCAGGCCCCGCAGGGCGTGCCGCCGCAGCAGGGCTACGGCTACCCCCAGCAGCAGCCCGGCTACCCGCAGCAGGGCGGCTACGGCTACCCGCAGCAGGGGTACGGCGCGACGCCGCCGTACGCGAACTGGGGCCAGCGCTTCCTGGGCACCCTGGTCGACGGTCTGGTCTTCCTGGTGCCGTACATCCTGGTGCTCTTCAGCAGCAAGGCGGCGGTGCTGGGCATCATCGGCGGCCTCGCGTTCCTGGGCCTCGCGATCTGGCAGCTGATCCAGGAGGGCCGTACCGGCCAGACGATCGGCAAGAAGGCGCTGGGCATCCGCCTGGTCAAGGAGGCCACCGGGCAGCCGATCGGCGTCGGCATGGCCTTCGTGCGCCGTATCGCGCACGTCCTGGACAGCCTCGCCTGCTACCTGGGCTGGCTGTGGCCGGCGTGGGACTCCAAGCGCCAGACGTTCGCCGACAAGGTCTGCGGCACGATCGTGATCCGCAGCAACTGAGCGGTCGTACGCACGTCGAGGGCCGTGTCTCCCGGGGGAGACACGGCCCTCGTGTGTCCGGCCGCGCGGTCGCGGCTCAGGCTCAGGCTCAGTGGAAGAAGTGCCGCGTCCCCGTGAAGTACATGGTGACGCCCGCCTTCTTCGCGGCCTCGACGACCAGTTCGTCACGGACCGAACCGCCGGGCTGCACCACGGCCTTGACGCCGGCCGCGGTGAGGATCTCCAGGCCGTCGGGGAACGGGAAGAACGCGTCGGAGGCGGCGTAGGAGCCGCGCGCCCGCTCCGCACCGGCCCGCTCGACCGCCAGCTTCGCCGAGTCGACGCGGTTGACCTGGCCCATGCCGACGCCCACCGAGGCGCCGTCCTTGGCGAGCAGGATGGCGTTGGACTTCACGGCCCGGCAGGCCCTCCAGGCGAAGGCGAGCTCGGCCAGCTCCTCGGGGGCGAGCGCCTCGCCGGTCGCGAGGGTCCAGTGGGCCGGGTCGTCGCCGTCGGCCTGGAGGCGGTCGGTGACCTGGAGCAGCACACCGCCGTCGACGGGCTTGACCTCGACGGGGTTCGCCGGGGCGCCCGGCGCCTTCAGGACCCGGATGTTCTTCTTCTTGGCGAGCGCTTCGAGGGCGCCGTCCTCGTAGTCGGGCGCGACGATGACCTCGGTGAAGATCTCGGCCACCTGCTCGGCCATCTCCCGGCTCACCGGCCGGTTGACGGCGATGACCCCGCCGAACGCGGACAGCGGGTCGCAGGCGTGCGCCTTGCGGTGCGCCTCGGCGACGTCCGAACCGACCGCGATGCCACAGGGGTTGGCGTGCTTGATGATCGCGACGCACGGCTCGTCGTGGTCGTACGCGGCACGGCGCGCGGCGTCCGTGTCCGTGTAGTTGTTGTACGACATCTCCTTGCCGTGCAGCTGCTCGGCCCTGGCGAGGCCGCCGCCGCTCGGGTCGACGTAGAGCGCGGCGGGCTGGTGCGGGTTCTCGCCGTAGCGCAGGGTGTTCTCGCGCTCCCAGGTGGCGCCCAGGAAGTCCGGGAACCGCGACTCGTCGACCGGCGCGTACTCCGAGGCGAACCAGGAGGCGACCGCCACGTCGTACGCCGCGGTGTGCTGGAACGCCTCGGCGGCGAGCCGCTTGCGGGTGGCGAGGTCGAAGCCGCCCTCGGCGACGGCGGCGAGGACGTCGGCGTACCGCCGCGGGCTGGTGACGACGGCGACCGAGGGGTGGTTCTTGGCGGCGGCGCGGACCATCGAGGGGCCGCCGATGTCGATCTGCTCGACGCACTCGTCCGGGGTGGCGCCGGAGGCGACGGTCTCGCGGAACGGGTAGAGGTTGACGACGACGAGGTCGAACGGCTCGACGCCGAGCTCCTCGAGCTGCTCGCGGTGGCTGTCCAGACGCAGGTCGGCGAGGATCCCGGCGTGCACCTTCGGGTGCAGGGTCTTGACCCGGCCGTCCAGGCACTCCGGGAAGCCGGTGAGCTCCTCGACCTTGGTGACGGGGACGCCGGCGGCGGCGATCCGGGAGGCGGTGGAGCCGGTGGAGACGAGCGCGACACCGGCCTCGTGCAGTCCACGGGCGAGCTCTTCGAGTCCGGTCTTGTCATAGACGCTGACGAGCGCGCGACGGATGGCCCGCTTGCCGCTCTCGGCCGTGACAGTGCTCTCGGCGGTCACTGGATAACTACCTTTCGTCCCTCAATGCGGTGGCCGTTGCGGGCGATCCGCCCCACGACCTCGACGAGCAGCCTTCGCTCGACGTCCTTGATGCGCTCGTGCAGAGCGCTCTCGTCGTCCTCGTCCCGGACCTCCACCACGCCCTGAGCGATGATCGGCCCGGTGTCGACGCCGTCGTCGACGAAGTGGACGGTGCAGCCGGTGACCTTGGCGCCGTACGCGAGCGCGTCGCGTACGCCGTGGGCCCCCGGGAAGCTGGGCAGCAGGGCGGGGTGGGTGTTGACGGTCCGCCCCCCGAACCGCGCCAGGAACTCCTTGCCGAGGATCTTCATGAACCCGGCGGAGACGACGAGGTCCGGCTCGTGGGCGGCGACGGCCTCGGCCAGCGCCCGGTCCCACTCGTCCCGGGTCGCGAAGTCCTTCACCCTGGTCACGAAGGTCGGGACGCCGGCGCGCTCGGCACGCGCCAGCCCCTCGATGCCGTCGCGGTCGGCACCCACGGCGACGACCTGGGCGCCGTAGGCCTCGACGCCGGTCTCGGCGATCGCGTCGAGCAGCGCCTGGAGGTTGGTGCCGGATCCGGAGACCAGCACGACGAGGCGCTTGGCCACGGGCTTGGCGGCCACGGCGGGGCCCTTTCTCGGGGGAGCGTCGGTACGGCGGCCGGTCTCGCAACGGTTTGTACATTCGTACGAGTGCTTCGCGCCCCGGGATACGGGGAAGTCTACGAAGCAGCCGACCGTCAGCAACGATACCGGCACACCGGGCGGCCCCCACGGGACGGGGGCGTGGCCGGAAGGTAGCGTCTGCGGGGGTGGCGCGGCGGGAACGCGTCCGGGGCACGACGCGTTCATCAGGTGACCGGCCGTTCGTCCGCCGCACTGCTCAGCCGTACCGAGCAGTGGTGTTCGTCGGTCGCACCCACCGGCCGTACGCACCACGCCGTACCCACCAGCTGTACTCACCAGTCGTAGTCGATCTAGGGGAAGACGCTCAGTTGATGCCGGACCGCAGCCAGGGACTTCGCATGCTCCCCCCGCAGTCGGTACAGGTCGGGACGCGTTCCGCCGTGCTGTTGCGGGAGCGGCCGGCCTCGCCGCCGGACGCGCCCTCGGACCGGCCGAAGGGCGATCAGCGGGACGACAACCCGTTCGCCCCGCCCCCGGAGGGCACACCGGACTCGCCGTGGCGGCCGCGCCGTCCCGCCGGCGAAGGTGACGGTGACGGTGAGGGCGGTCAGGGATCGCCCTGGGGCAGCCAGTGGAGCGACCGCCAGCCCGGACGGCAGTCCGGCGGCTTCGGTGACCGCCGTCCCGAGGGCGGCGGCCCCGGCGGGGGCGGTCAGGACGGCGGGCCCGGCGGCCCCGGCATGCGCTGGGACCCCACGGACCCGGTCCAGCGGCGTGCCCGCTACGCCCTGCTGTGCGGCATGTGGGCCTTCTTCTTCGTGCTCTTCGGCTGGCCGTACGTGGCCCTGCTGCTGGGGGCGCCCGCGGTCTACTGGGGCGTCAGCGCGCTGCGCGCGAAGCCGCGCGGCGCCGACGAGACCGCCGCCGGCCGCCCCCAGACGACGGCGGCGATCAGCGGCCTGGTCACGGCGTCCCTGGCGCTCGCCCTGGTGGCGGCGAACTTCACCGTCCAGATGGTCTACCGCGACTACTACACCTGCGTCTCGGACGCCCTGACCAACGAGGCCAGACAGTCCTGCGACCACCTGCTCCCCGAGCACCTCCGTCCCTTCCTGGGCAGCGCGAACAGCTGACCCAGCCGGGGCCCGCGGGCGCCGCGGCCGTGCGGTTCCGGGCTCCGTCCGCCTCCGCCCGGCGCACCCCGGCCGCTCTCAGCCGAGGGCCCCGCCTCCCTTCCGGGCGTCCTGCTCCTCTGCGGCCGGTTCGGGTGGGTCGGTGGAGGTGAGGGGCGCTCCGGCGACCGGACGGGGCGCGGGCGGGGGAAGGTGGTCGTCGGCGGGGAGGGGGTCGTCGGCGGGGAGAAGGTCGTAGGCGTCTTCGGGGTCCGGGGGCGGGACCGGTGCCGGTCTCGGGGCCGGGGCCGGCGCCGGGGCCGTCCTGCTGGTGGGGTCCGGCTGCGCGGAGCGCCGGCTCCGGACGCGCCACGCCCGCAGCGCCGACGCGGTGGGGATGCCCACCACGAGGAGCCAGGCTCCGGTCGCCGCGCCCGTCTGCCACCACAGGGGGCCGAAGCGGACGAGCGCCGCGACGCCCAGCGGACCGCCGGCCAGTTCGGCGAGCGCCGCCTGCAGCAGCCCGCACAGCACCGCCGCCAGCGCCACCACCCCGGCCGTGCGGCCGCCCGTCCATCCGCGCCGGACCGCCCTGCCCACCACGAACCACGCCACCGTCACCCCGGCCGCCACCGGCACCGCCACGGCCGGCCAGTCGGCCGGCGTGCCCGGCCCGGCGTCCGGCACCGCCGCCAGCAGCGGGAAGGGCGGCAGAAGCGGCGCCGGATGCGACGCCAGCGGGTTCACCACATGTCCGGCGCCGAGCGCGAAGCCGGGACCGACGGCGTACGACGCCGACCACACCGCCGCGTTGGGGATGAGGCAGACGCAGAGCAACAGCACCGCGAACCGGCCCGTCCACCCCTCCGTCAGCTGCAGGAACGAGGTCCGCGCCGCGTCCCCGTGCCCCACCAGCGACACCGCGAGCAACAGGGTCCCGCCGCCGAAGAACACGGCCGCCCCGGCGAGGGACGCGCGCACCGCCGTACCCCACCGCACCGTGGTGTCCCGGCCGCGCAGCCGCCGGAGCACCGGGCCCGGCAGCAGCGCGGCCAGGGCCAGCAGCGGCCCGCGCGGACGGCCGTACGCCGTCCACACCCCGCCGCCCGCCGCACCCGTGACGAGCAGCGGCAGACACACCGTCACCCAGCCCCACGCGGGCCGCAGTTCCCCGCCGGACGCGTAGAGCGCGGCGCACCCGCCCACGCCGAGGTAGCCGGTGACGACGCCGGCCCACGCGGTGGGGGCGCGGACCGGCGGCGGCGCGTCGGCGTCGTCGCCGTCCGTCGGGTCCGCCGCGTCCACGGCGTCCCGCGCCCCCCGGTACACGAGCAGCACCGGCACCGCCACCAGCAGCAACGGCGTGACGCCGACCGGGGCCGGGGCGCCGGAGAGGGTGCCGGTGCGGACCAGGTCGACGCCGTGGGCGAGCAGCCACAGGGCCGCCGCGACGTGCAGCGCGCCGCCCGGACCGCTGTCGGGATACGGCGAGCTGACCCACAGGGCGATCGCCAGTACCGCGAACGCGCCGAGCCCGAGCCCGGCCGCGAGCGCACCGGCCGCCAGGCTCGCCGCGAAGCCGGGGGAACGGTCGCGCACCCGGTCGCGGACCGGCCTGAGCAACAGGGACAACGACGGTCGGCGGGCGGTCATCCGAATCACGCTCGCCATGCTCCCAACGACACGCGCTTTTCCGGCGTAACAGGCGAACCACCGTAGTGTCGCTCAATATACGTTTATGTGTTTTTTTGGCAGATAGAGCAGATAGATAGGAAGATACGCATGGTGACGCGGAGTCCTGCCCCCACCGACGAGGCCGCCTCCTCCCCGGCCCTGACGCCTGCTCAGGCCTTCGACGCGCTCTACGCGTTCTGCGCCCCGGCCCTGGTACGGCAGACCTACCTGCTCACCGGGCGCCGGGAGCTGGCACAGGAGGCGGTCGAACGGGCCTTCCAAGTGGCATGGCAGAACTGGCCGGAGGTGGCCCGTGACCGGGACCCCGCCGGCTGGGTGCGGGCGGTGGCGCACGAGTGCGCGCTCTCCCCCTGGCACCGCTTCCGGCTGCGCCACCGCCACCCCGAGTCGCCGCCGGCCGACGCGGCCGACCGCGCCCTGCTGGACGCGCTGCTGAAGCTGCCGCCGACGTACCGCCGGACGCTGCTGCTGTACGACGGCATCGGCCTCGACCTGCCGGAGACGGCGGCGGAGACGGAGGCGAGCACACCGGCGGCCGCCGGCCGGCTGACCCGGGCGCGGCGGCTGGTCGCCGACCGGGTGCCGGAACTCGCCGACCCCGCCGCGCTGCACCGGCGGCTCGCCGAACTGGCCTCGGCCGAGCGCCTGGGGGCGGCCCAGCCGCCCACCGTGCGGACCTGCGCCGAACGCCGGACCCGCTTCTGGACCCGCTCCGCGCTCGCCTTCACGGCGACGATCATCGCGGCGACGACGTTGACGCTGCGGACGGCGCCGACCCACTACGAGGCGCCGATCGGCCCGGCCCAGGCGATCAGCGGGGTGCCGCCGGAGGCGGGGCTGGGGCCGCTGTCGGAGGGGGAGCTGGCGTTGCGGCAGAAGCTGCGGAGGGCGGTCGAGAAGGGGCCGGAGAGATTGGTGCCGGTGCCGAGGTAGTGCGGTCGGACGCTGCCCAGCCGCGGGCAGTCGTGCCGCTGGGGCGGCACGGGTGGGCGCGGGCGGCGCCCACTCGGCGTGGCCGGCGCAAACGCCGGTAGGCCCGCCCCCACCCCGGGGAACGGGCCTACCGGCGCACAGTCACGGAGTCGTTCAGCCGGCGAGGATCTCGCGCGCCAGCTTCGCCGTCTCCGTCGGGGTCTTGCCGACCTTGACGCCCGCGGCCTCCAGGGCCTCCTTCTTCGCCTGGGCGGTGCCCGACGAACCGGAGACGATGGCACCGGCGTGGCCCATGGTCTTGCCCTCGGGGGCGGTGAAGCCAGCGACGTAGCCGACGACCGGCTTGGTCACGTTCTTCGCGATGAAGTCCGCGGCCCGCTCCTCGGCGTCGCCGCCGATCTCACCGATCATGACGATCAGGTCGGTGTCGGGGTCGGCCTCGAACGCGGCGAGCGCGTCGATGTGCGTGGTGCCGATGATCGGGTCGCCACCGATGCCGACGGCGGTCGAGAAGCCGATGTCCCGCAGCTCGTACATCATCTGGTACGTCAGCGTGCCGGACTTCGAGACCAGGCCGATACGGCCCGGCTTGGTGATGTCGCCCGGGATGATGCCGACGTTGGACTGGCCGACGGTGATGATGCCGGGGCAGTTCGGGCCGATGATCCGGGTCTTGTTGCCCTTCTTGCCGGCGTACGCCCAGAACGACGCCGAGTCGTGCACGGCGATGCCCTCGGTGATCACGACGGCCAGCGGGATCTCGGCGTCGATGGCCTCGACGACCGCGTCCTTGGTGAACTTCTCCGGCACGAAGATGACGGAGACGTTGGCGCCGGTGGCCTCGATGGCCTCCTTGACGGTGCCGAAGACCGGTACCTCGGTGCCGTCGAAGTCGACCTTCTGACCGGCCTTGCGCGGGTTGACGCCGCCCACGACGTTGGTGCCGTCACCGAGCATGAGCTTGGTGTGCTTCATGCCAGTGGCGCCGGTCATGCCCTGGACGATGACCTTGCTGTCCTTGTTGAGCCAGATAGCCATGGTGTGTTGTGTCCTCGTCCTGAGTGCTTACTTGGCGGCGTGGGCCAGCTCGGCGGCCTTGTCGGCCGCGCCGTCCATGGTGTCGACGCGCTGCACCAGCGGGTGGTTGGCGTCGGTGAGGATCTTGCGGCCCAGCTCGGCGTTGTTGCCGTCGAGACGGACGACCAGCGGCTTGGAGACGTCCTCGCCGCGGTCCTCCAGGAGCTTCAGGGCCTGCACGATGCCGTTGGCGACCTCGTCGCACGCGGTGATGCCGCCGAAGACGTTGACGAAGACCGACTTGACGTCGGGGTCGCCCAGGATGATCTCCAGGCCGTTCGCCATGACCTGGGCGGACGCGCCACCGCCGATGTCGAGGAAGTTGGCGGGCTTGACGCCACCGTGGTTCTCACCGGCGTACGCGACGACGTCCAGGGTGCTCATGACGAGACCCGCGCCGTTGCCGATGATGCCGACCTCGCCGTCGAGCTTGACGTAGTTGAGGTTCTTCTCCTTGGCGGCGGCCTCCAGCGGGTTGGCCGCGGCCTTGTCGTGGAGCTCCTCCCAGTCCGCGTGGCGGAACTCGGCGTTGTCGTCCAGCGACACCTTGCCGTCGAGGGCGATGACGTCACCGGAGGCGACCTTCGCGAGCGGGTTGACCTCGACGAGGAGGGCGTCCTCCTTGATGAAGGTGTCCCACAGCCTGACCAGGACGTCGGCGACCTTGTCGGCGACCTCGGCGGGGAACTTCGCCGCGGCGACGATCTCCTTGGCCTTGGCCAGGTCCACACCGTCGATCGCGTCGATCGGCGTCTTGGCGACGGCCTCGGGGCGGGTGGCCGCCACCTCCTCGATCTCCATGCCGCCCTCGACGGAGGCGATGGAGAGGAAGGTGCGGTTGGCACGGTCGAGGAGGAAGGAGACGTAGTACTCCTCGAGGATCTCCGGGGCCGTCTCGGCGATCATCACCTTGTGGACCGTGTGGCCCTTGATGTCCATGCCGAGGATGTCCGTCGCACGGGCGACGGCCTCGTCCGCGGAAGCGGCCAGCTTGACGCCACCGGCCTTGCCGCGACCACCGACCTTCACCTGCGCCTTGACGACGGACTTGCCGCCCAGCCGCTCGGTGATCTCGCGCGCCGCCTCAGGCGTGTCGATGACTTCACCGGCCAGCACCGGTACATCGTGCTTGGCGAAGAGGTCCCTCGCCTGGTACTCGAACAGGTCCACGCGCTTCCGTCCCTATCAGTGATCTCGCGGTTCGTTGGATGCGTGGGCGTGCCGCGAAGGGCAACGTGACGTCCGCATGGGTCACAGGGGAAGCGCACACGGTGTCCGAGCGCGCGGCATGTCCGTCTCGCAGGTTATCGCCGCTTGCAGGGGGTCCCTAAATCGAGGGTCACACCTGAGCGGTGATACCTGTCACATGATGCCGGGTATCCCGGGTTTTCCTGGCACGGCGTGCCGTCTCGGCGGTGCTGTGCGAGGCCTCACCGGGTTGGGGTTGGCCCGGTGAGGCCTCAGCCCCCCTGCCTCAGGGGGTGGGCGGCCGGTCCCCGCCCAAAGGGACCGGCCGGCCCGTCCCGAGGGGCGCCCCGGCCCGGACGGACCGACGGCGTTCGGCCGTCCGGGCCGGGCGCCCCACGGAGATCAGAGGGAGCAGGTCCGGGCCCGCTGCGGCCCGTGGACGTACTCCGGGACGGCCGGGAACGCGAGCGGCCCGCCGGCCGCCGGGGCAGGCTGCCCGTCGCCACCGCCGAGGACCGGCCCGGCCAGGTCCTCGGCGTACGTCACCACGTCCCCGGAGGCAGCGGTGGGTGTGGGGGGCTGGGTCGCTGCTGCGGCCGCAGCCGCAGCAGCGGCCGCGGCCTTTGCCGCGCGGGCGGCTCGGGCTCCGTTGATGGCCTCGGCGCCCCTGATCCTTGCGGCGACGGCGCCACGGGCCGGGTCCGTGCCGGTGGCCGCGGTCCCGGTGGCGCGCGGGCCCGGCCAGGGGGCGGCCCGCACGGTGCGCCTCGCACCGAAGACGTCGGTGGCCGTCACCACGGGACGGTCGATGTTCCTGTTCATACGTGCGTCAGTCCTTCAGGGCTCCGATGCGCTCGGCAGGCGTGCGCGGGAGCCGGGAGGGCTTCCGGTGCGTCCGGAAGCGCGGCTGGGGACAAGGCCGTCCGGAGGAGTCGCGAGGGGCCAGAGAGAGGGGGCCTCGGAAGTCCTCGGGGTCCGGACGGACGGGCAGACCTGTTCCGCCCCCGCGCGCCAGGTCTGTGCGGGGAAGGGGGCCGCCGGTCCTAGCCGGGGAAGACGGGGATGTCCCGGTACCGCTCCGGGGTCGCGGTCGCGTCGACGCGCGCGACGGCACCGGGCACGAGCCGCAGCGGCGCCCGGTCGACGAAGGTCACGGCGTACATGTCACCGTGCCGGGAGGAGGTGCCGTCCGCCGCCGACTTGCCCAGCGCACCGTCCGGATCCCCGGTGGGCGCGGGACGTTCGGGGGCCCCGCCGGCCGGGGCGGCACGATGACCGGCGTGGTGCGCCACCCGCTCCGCGGCGGCGGGCACGGCGCCGTACCGCGGCCCGTACGACCCTGCACCGGCCGCCGCCACCGGCGTCGTCCGGGACTTCTCGGGCCCGGCGGCGTGCGCGACCGGCTGCCGTGGCTCGACAGGGTGCGGCACCGAGGTGACCGGTGCCGGGGGCGACGACCCCGGTGCCCCGGAGACGACGGGCGGCTCCGGCACCTGCACCACCGGCGTGGCGGGGAGCGTGACAGGCGGCGTGACAGGGAGCGTCGGCAGCCGCGTGGGCAGCTCGGACACCTGCTCCAGGGTGTCGCCGAGCGTCTGGGTCAGTGTCGAGGCAACCGAACCGGTCACCGTCCGCACCGCCTCGCCCACACCGTCCACCACCGGCACCACGGGCACCACCGGCACGCTGCCGGTGACGGGCTTCCGTGGTGGCGGGGTCGCCCGGTGCGGCGTCAGGAGCTCGGCCAACGGCGCCTTCTGCGTCACGACCGACGTCGACGACGGCGTCCCCTCGGCCGCCTGCGCCCGCCCCCCGCAGAGGAAGCCGAGCGCGAGCAGTCCGCCGACCAGCAGCGCCAGGTGCAGCGCACGCCGTCCCGCCGCCGTGCGCAGCACACGCACGGCGGCACCGGACAGAACTGCTGGCGAGGTCAAGACGGGGAGGACCCTCCCGTGCGGCGGAACAGAGCAGAGGTCACGCAAGGCGTGAAGACCGGTGAAAGACCGGTGGAGACTTCGATCCTCGCACGGGACTCCGGCGGTCGCGCAAGCCCCCTGTTACCGATGGGTACTCATGTCCCGTTTGATGCCGGGAGACTGCTGTCACCGAGTCGACAAGTCCCCCGCGGGATCCGGCCTCACGCGGTGTCCGGAACCGGTAGGGGCCGCTTCTCGATCGCCGCCGCCATCACCTCGGGGAAGAGGTCGGGCGTGCACGCGAACGCCGGTGCGCCCAGCGCAGCGAGTGCCGCCGCGTGCTCCCTGTCGTACGCCGGCGCCCCCTCGTCGGACAGCGCGAGCAGCGCCACGAACTGCACCCCCGACGCCTTCATCGCCGCCACCCGCTTGAGCATCTCGTCGCGTATGCCGCCCTCGTAGAGGTCGCTGATGAGCACGACGACGGTCTCCGCGGGCCGGGTGATCCCCGCCTGGCAGTAGGCCAGCGCCCGGTTGATGTCGGTGCCGCCGCCGAGTTGGGTGCCGAACAGCACGTCCACCGGGTCGTCCAGCTGGTCGGTGAGGTCGACCACCGCGGTGTCGAAGACGACGAGCCGGGTGTCGATCGACCGCATGGACGCCAGCACCGCCCCGAACACCGACGCGTACACCACCGAAGCCGCCATCGATCCGGACTGGTCGATGCAGAGCACGACTTCCTTCTTCACCGACTGCGACGCCCGCCCGTACCCGACGAGCCGCTCCGGCACCACCGTCCGGTACTCCGGGAGGTAGTGCTTGAGATTGGCCGAGATCGTGCGGTTCCAGTCGATGTCGTGGTGGCGGGGCCGGTTGATCCGGGCGCTGCGGTCGAGGGCGCCGGTGAGGGTGGCCCGGGTGCGGGTGGCGAGCCGCTTCTCCAGGTCCTGGACGACCTTGCGCACGACCGCCCGTGCCGTCTCCTTCGTGGTCTCCGGCATCGCCTTGTTGAGCGAGAGCAGCGTGCCGACCAGGTGGACGTCGGCCTCCACCGCCTCCAGCATCTCCGGCTCCAGGAGCAGCGAGGCCAGCCCCAGCCGGTCGATGGCGTCGCGCTGCATGACCTGGACGACGGAGGACGGGAAGTACGTCCGGATGTCGCCGAGCCAGCGCGCCACCGACGGCGCCGACGCCCCCAGCCCCGCCGACCGTTCCCGCCCCGACTGCGGTCCCTCCCCCTTCCCGTACAGCGCGGCCAGCGTCCCGTCCATCGCCGCGTCCCGCCCCGACAGCGCACAGCCGGTGCCGTCCGCGGCCTCGCCCCCGAGCACCAGCCGCCACCGCCGCAACCGCTCCCGCGCGGGGTCGTCGCCCCCCGGCCCGGTACCCGCTCCGGTGCCGGTGTTCGTCGCGTCCGTGGTCATCTGCCCGCCCCCACAAGGTCGTCGTCCGAAGTCGTGTCGTCGAGGCCGAGCAGCAGCCGCAGCACCGGCAGTACGGCGTCGGCCCGCCCGGCGTCCGGCTCGGCACCGAACCCCGGGGTCCCGCCGGTCCGCCCCGGCCCCCGCAGCCGGTCCCCCGGTTCCCTGCGCACCAGTTCGCCGATGGTCCTGCGCACCCCCGGCTCGTACGCCGAGAACGTCCGCCGCAACAGAGGCAGGACGTCCGTGAACGCCTCCGCCGGTACGCCGGTCAGCCAGGCGTCGACCAGACCGAGCAGCCGCTCGTCGTGCACGAGCAGCATCCCGCCCCCGCCGCCGCCCCCGACGAACCCCTCGATCCAGGCGGCCGCGTCCGAAGGAGGCGTCCCCGGCGAGAGCACCAGCCCCATCAGCCGGGCCGCCTCCTGCGGTCCCAGCTCCCCCTCGTCCAGCAGGAGCCGCACCGCCCGTCCGCGCAGCACCCCGGGCACACTGTCCCGCCCGCACAAGGTCCGCAGCACGGCCCGCCAACGCCGCCGAAGCCCACGAGGCCCAGAACCGCCCCCCACCGCGCTCCCAACCGGCGCCCCGGGCACCGCCCCCGCCCCGGCCCCCGCCGCAGTCGCAACCGGCGCCCCCGTCGCCGTCTCCGCCCCCGCCGCCGCCCCCGTGCGCGTCTCGCCGAGCAGCCCCACCGCCGTGTGCACCGCGTCCACGTGCCCCCGCATCTCCTCGGCCGCGTCGGCGTCGAGGGCGGCGCAGGCCGGGGGGAGTCCGACGAAGACCCGTTCCGCGAGGCCCTCGGCGACCTCGGCGAGGGCTCCGACGTCGGTCCCCCGGACGTCGCCGTAGCGCAGGGAGCGGACCAGCGCGGGCAGGGCCTGAGCCAGTCGGCCGACGTCCGTGTCCAGGGCGGCCCGGTCGGCGAGCGTCCGCATCACCACCGGCAGCGCCTCCGAAAGCCCGGCCAGCAGGCAGTGCTCGGCGAGCGCGGTGACCTCGGCGAGCGCGGTCGCGCCCACCGCGTCGGCCTCGGCCCTGGCCGTCGCCGCGCCGTGCACCGTCGTCCCCCACACGCCGGCCTCGGCCACCCGCACGGACAGTTCCGGCTCCCAGCACAGCCGCCAGGTCTCCCGGAACGTGCCCGTACTCCCCCGGGACCGCACCTGCTCCCCCCATCCGACGCCGAGCAGCCGCAGCCGGTGCAGCAGCCGGCTGCGCCCGGCGTCGGTCTCCTTGCGCAGGTCGAGATCGAGTTCCCGCTCCAGCGCCTCCGGCTTGAGCCTGAGCCGGCGTTGCTCCCGGGCCAGGTCCCGCTGCAAGGGCACCGCGGGCGCCGACTCCGGCACCTCCCCCAGCACGTCCCCCACCACCAGCCGGTCGTGCACCAGCGCCAGCGGGACGTCCGAGCCCTCGCACAGCACCGCCCGCACCGCGTCGGTCGTCTCGCCCAGGCCGGGCAGCGGGCGCCCGCGCAGCACCGCCAGGGCCTCGGCCAGCCGCACCGCCTCGATGACATGGGCCGAGGAGACGATCCGGTCCTCCTCACGCAGCAGTCCGGCCACCCTGGTGAGCCAGCGCTCGACGGGCCGGTCAGGGGCGCGGAACAGGTGCCCGTACCAGCCCGGCGAGTCGATGCCCGCGCCGTATCCGCTCGCCCGGGCCAGCCGGCGGTTGGTCCACGGCACCCAGGTCATGTCCGTCCTGATCCTGGGCAGCCCCTTGAGCAGTTCCCGGTCGGCGGCGCCGGAGCCCCTCGCACGCAGCGCCGGCACGTGCCAGGCGCCGCACACCACGGCGACCTCGTCACCGAACTCCCGCCGTGCCGCGCGCAGTCGGATCCGCATGTGGGCCTCCCGCACGAGGTCGCGGTCCCGCCCCCCGCCCCCGTACGTCTCCCGCAGCGCCGTCATCGCCTCCTCCACCGCGGCGAACGGCGCGAACACGTCCCGTCCCCCGGCCCCGCCCCGGTGTTCGACGACGTCCTCCCACCAGCGCTCGGGGTCGTCGTGACCGGCGGCCTCGGCGAGGGCGCCGAGGGGGTCGACGCGCACCCGTGGTCCGGCGCCGCACTCGTCGGCGTCGTCGGCCGCCTCCTCCGCGGCCTTCCGCAGCGCCAGCGTGTGCGTGGCCGGCAGGTCGATGAAACGGGCCGGGACCTCGTGCTCCAGGGCCCAGCAGACGGCCACCCACTCGGGGCTGAAGTCGGCGAACGGCCAGAACGCCGAGCGGCCGGGGTCGTCCACGGCGTGCGCGAGGAGCGCGACCGGCGGCCGCATCCGCGGGTCGGCGGCCAGCGGGATCAGCGCGTCCGCCTCGGGCGGCCCCTCGATCAGCACCGCCTTCGGCCGGGCGGCCGCCAGCGCGGCCCGCACCGCCCGCGCGGAGCCGGGCCCGTGGTGCCGCACCCCCAGCAGCAGCGGACCGGGCCGCCGCGCGGTGTCGCTCACGCGCTCACCTCCCGGCAGGCGCGGTAGAAGTCCTTCCAGCCGTCGCGCTCGCGGACGACCGTCTCCAGGTACTCCTGCCAGACGAGCCGGTCGGCCGCCGGGTCGCGGACGACCGCGCCGAGGATGCCGGCGGCGACGTCACCCGCCCGCAGCACACCGTCCCCGAAGTGGGCGGCGAGCGCGAGGCCGTTGGTGACGACGGAGATCGCCTCGGCGGTGGACAGCGTGCCGCTCGGCGACTTCAGCTTGGTGCGGCCGTCGGCGGTGATGCCGTCGCGCAGCTCGCGGAAGACGGTGACGACCCGGCGGATCTCCTCGATGCCGTCCGGTGCGGCCGGCAGGTCGAGGGAGCGGCCGATCTGGTCGACGCGGCGCGCGACGATGTCGACCTCGGCCTCCGGGCTGTCCGGAAGCGGCAGCACCACCGTGTTGAAGCGGCGGCGCAGGGCGCTGGAGAGGTCGTTGACACCCCGGTCGCGGTCGTTGGCCGTGGCGATCAGGTTGAAGCCGCGGACCGCCTGCACCTCCTGGCCCAGCTCGGGGATGGGCAGGGTCTTCTCGGACAGGATCGTGATCAGCGTGTCCTGGACGTCGGCCGGGATCCGGGTCAGCTCCTCCACTCTCGCCGTCATGCCCTCCGCCATGGCCCGCATCACCGGGCTGGGCACCAGGGCGCCCCGGCTCGGGCCGTGGGCCAGCAGCCGCGCGTAGTTCCAGCCGTAGCGGATCGCCTCTTCGGGGGTGCCCGCCGTGCCCTGCACGAGCAGCGTCGAGTCGCCGCTGACGGCGGCGGCCAGGTGCTCGGACACCCAGGTCTTGGCGGTGCCGGGCACGCCGAGCAGAAGCAGGGCGCGGTCGGTGGCGAGGGTGGTCACGGCGACCTCGACGATGCGGCGCGGGCCGACGTACTTCGGCGTGATCACCGTGCCGTCCGGCAGCGTGCCGCCGAGGAGATAGGTGGCCACCGCCCACGGCGACAGCTTCCAGCGGGCCGGGCGCGGCCGGTCGTCCTGCGCGGCCAGTGCCGCCAGTTCGGCGGCGAAGGCGTGCTCGGCGTGCGGTCGCAGCGCACTCTCGACGGTCGTCGGATCGGTCGGTTCCACGGACACAGTCATGGCTGAGGCCCCCTCCAGCTCGGCCGGTTCGGATCTGGTGTCCACCGTGCACCACGCCACTGACAATCGCTCTGACCTGCGAAAACACTCTCGTCGAGGCGATTGTCAGTGGCGGGATCTACCTTCGATGGCATGACTCAGCAGGGGGTGCGCTGGAGTGCGGACCAGGTGCTGGCCCTGGCGCCTGACACCGCGTCACGCAAGGCGGGAAGCAAGCTCGGGGCGGCCGGGCCGTGGTCCGGGGCGGGGAGCAGCGAGGAGGGGGCGGTATGGGGACTGTGCAAGGGCAGCGGCAGCAAGCCGTACCAGACGATCGTGGATCTGGCGGACCCGGCGGGGGCCGCGTACAAGTGCAGTTGCCCGAGCCGGAAGTTCCCCTGCAAGCACGCCCTCGGACTGCTCCTGCTGTGGACGGGCGGGGACGACACGGTGCCCACGGTGGCGCGGCCGCCGGACTGGGCCGAGCAGTGGCTCGCGGGCAGACGGCAGCGTGCGGAGGACAAACGCCCGGCGGGCGGCGGGAGTTCCGCGGCCGCCGGGGACCCCGAGGCGGCCCGGCGGCGGGCGGAGAAGCGGGCCGAGCGGGTCACGGCGGGGGCGACGGAGCTGGAGCAGCGCCTGTCCGACCTGCTGCGCGGCGGTCTGGCCGCGGCCGAGCAGGCCGGGTACGGGCTGTGGGAGGAGACGGCGGCCCGCATGGTCGACGCCCAGGCCCCCGGACTGGCGGCAAGGGTCCGCGAGTTGGGCTCGATACCGGCCTCCGGCCCCGGCTCGCCCGTGCGGCTGCTGGAGGAGTGCGCGCTGCTGCACCTCCTCGACCAGGGCTGGCTGCGCCGCGAGCGGCTGCCGGAGGAGCTCGCGGCCACGGTCCGCTCCCGGATCGGCCTGCCCACGGCCGCGGACGGCCCGCCGGTGCGTGACCGCTGGCTGGTCCTCGCCCAGTACGACACGGTGGACGCGAAGCTGACGACCCGCCGGATCTGGCTGCACGGCGCGGACTCGGGCCGGACGGCGCTGCTCCTCTCCTACGGCGCTGCGGGCCGTGCTCCCGAACTGGCGCTGCCGGTCGGCCTCGCCCTGGAGGCGGAGCTGAGCGCCTACCCGGGGGCGGCTCAGCACCGGGCGGCGCTGGGCGAGCGGTTCGCCGCGCCCGCGCCCCTGCCGATACGGCCGCCGGGCGTGACCACGGCACAGGCGGCGGCCCGGTACGGGGAGGCGCTGCGCGAGGACCCCTGGCTGGAGTCGGTGCCGGTGACGCTGGACCGGGTCGTCCCCGTCCCGGACGGGGACTCCTGGCAACTGGCGGACGCCGCACACGAGTCGGCGCTGCCGCTGACCCCCGCCGCCCGCGCCCGGCCGGGTCTGTGGCGCCTGGTCGCGCTCTCGGGCGGCGCCCCGGTCACCGTCTTCGGCGAGTGCGGCCACCGCGGCTTCACCCCCCTGACGGCCTGGCCGCAGGGAGCGGGCGAGGCGGTGCCGCTGTGCTGACCCGACCGCATTCCGGCGACGACCGGCCCGACTCGCACAAGGGGGACCCCGTGACCGCTTGGGAAGATCTCGTCACCACGGCCCTGTTGGGCACGGACCGGCGGCCGGCCGTCACCGGCGGGCCCGGCCGGGAGGCCCCGGTGGCCCTGCTGGACGAGGCCGCCGTCGCGACCGTACGACGACGGGCAGGGCTGCGCCCGGCGCCGGCCGCGCAGCGCCTGGAGCCGGCCCCCGAGGACCCGCGCCCCGCGCTCCCGGCCGCCGCGGCACGCAGACTGACGATGCTGCTCTCCGACCGTCCCGGCACCGGGACCGGCGGACGACGGGGCACCTCGCCGGACCTGCTGGAGTTGCTGCCGCAGTGGCTGGCGGCGGCCCACGCGCGCGGGTTCGCGGCACCTCCGGGGACCCTGCCCGCGCTGCTGGACGCGGCCCGGGGCCGTACCGACCTGCGGCCCGCCGCGCTGGCCTTCGCCGGGCCGCGCGCCCTGTGGCTGGCCCGGCTCAACCAGGACTGGCGGTTCGCCCTGCGTGCGGCGCCGGGCGGTGGCGCGGCTCTGCCCGGCCCCGAGGACGCCGCCGCGGTACGGCGGTTGTGGCAGGAGGGGCTGTTCGCCGAGCGGGTCGCACTGCTCTCGGCGCTGCGCGCCCGCGATCCCGAGGGGGCGCGCGAGTTGCTGGCCGGGACCTGGGCGACGGAGCGGGCCGAGGATCGGCTGATGTTCCTCGACTCGCTGCGCACGGGACTGGCCGCAGGGGACGAGCCGTTCCTGGAGCAGGCGTTGTCGGACCGGAGCCGTAACGTGCGGGCGACGGCGGCGGAGTTGCTGTCCGCGCTGCCCGGCTCGGCGCTGGCCGGGCGGATGGCGGTGCGGGCCGCGGCGTGCGTGGCGGTCGAGCACACCGGAGACGGGCCGGTGCTCGCGGTGGAGGCACCGCCGGAGTGCGATCCCGGGATGGAGCGCGACGGGGTGGTGGCCAGGCCGCCGACCGGGCGCGGGGAACGGTCCTGGTGGCTGGGCCAGTTGGTGGAGGCGGCCCCGCTCGCCACCTGGGCGGCGCGGCTCGGTGGGCGCACGCCCCAGGAGATCGTGGCGCTGCCGGTGGCGGACGGCTGGCAGGGCGAGTTGCACGCGGCCTGGTGCCGGGCCGCGGTACGGCAGCGGGACGGCTCGTGGGCGCGTGCGCTGCTCGGGGCGCCGGCCGCGCCGGAGGCGGGCGGTCCGGGGGCGGTGTCCCTGGCCGAGCGGGCCAAGCTGCTGGGCACGCTGACGGCGGAGGAGCGGGCCGACTGGGTGGCCGGCTTCATCGCCGCGCATGGTCTGTCGGAGGCGTTCCAGTTGCTCGGCATGTGTGCCCTGCCGTGGTCCGCGCCGCTCGGGCGGGCCGTGGTGGACGCCCTCAACATCGCGCGGGACGCGGGGAGTTACCCGTGGAGCTTCAGCGGGGTGATGGGGCTGGCCGAACGCTGCCTGGACCCCGCGGAAGCCGGCCGTCTTGACGCGCTGCTGGCGATACCGGACGAACGGGAGGACGCGGCACCGGGGGCCGGCGGGTACTGGGCCGAGGCGTTCCAGCGCCTGGTGACGACACTGAGGCTGCGGGCGACGATGCTGGCGGAACTGGACGGCACCTCATCGACGAACGCACGAACCAGCGCCCCCTGAGGGGCGCGGGGAACTGCGCGACGAGCCACGACGGCGCCGCACTCGACCACACACCCCAGCCGTCTGAAAGCCGGCCCACCGCGGACGCGGAACTACGCCTCCGTCGGCTGCCGGACGTTCGCCCGGACCCACTCCACGATGGACGCCGTGGTCGCGCCCGGCGTGAAGATCGCGGCGACACCCTTCTCCTTGAGGGGGGCGATGTCGTCCTCGGGGATGATGCCGCCGCCGAACACCAGGATGTCCTCGGCGTCGCGCTGCCGGAGCAGGTCGAGGACCGCGGCGAAGAGGGTGTTGTGGGCGCCGGAGAGGATGGAGAGGCCGATGGCGTCGGCGTCCTCCTGGATGGCCGTGTCGACGATCTGCTCGGGCGTCTGGTGGAGCCCGGTGTAGATGACCTCCATACCGGCGTCGCGCAGCGCCCGCGCGATCACCTTGGCGCCGCGGTCGTGACCGTCGAGCCCCGGTTTGGCCACCACCACGCGGATCGGACCGGCTGCCACACCCATCACTGCCTCCATGACCAGAAGTGAACGAACGTTATCTCCAGCATCCCGCAACCGGCTGTTTCGCGGAGGTTACCGAGGGGGAAATCACACACAGTGGGACACGTCAGGGAGCCGCAGCGTGGTCCGCGGGGGCGACAGGGGCACGCGACGCGGGCTGCCGTCGTACCCGCGTGACCTCCGCCCGCCTCCCGCGAGGGCATACGGGGGACGGAGCCGCTCTCCGCGTGTCGACAGGAGGTCGGCCGATGAAGGTCACCGGGGTCTTCGAGCCCTTTCTCCCGCTCTGCCGCCGCCTCCTGCCGGGGGGACTCGCCGGACTGTCGGTGGCCCTGCTGAAGTCGACCGCCCTGGAGGCGGCGATCCTCGCCGGGCACCTGCTGCTCTACCCCACCGGCCTCACCCCGGAGCGCCGCCCGCCCGTTCCCGCCACTCCCGGCGCTCACGCCACTCCTGCCGCTCCTGCCGCTCCGCCCGCGGAGCGCGACGGCACCGCCCGGCTGCCGGTCCGCACGGTCCCGCCGGTCGTGCTGCTGCACGGCTTCATCGACAACCGCTCGGTCTTCGTCCTGTTGCGCCGCACTCTCGCCCGGCACGGCGGCCAGCGCGTCGAGTCGCTCAACTACTCCCCGCTGACCTGTGACATCCGCACCGCGGCGGAACTGCTCGGCAGGCACATAGAGGAGATCTGCGAGCGCACGGGCAGCCCCCGGGTCGACATCGTCGGGCACAGCCTCGGCGGACTGATCGCGCGCTACTACGTCCAGTGTCTCGGCGGCGATCTGCGCGTGGGCACCCTGGTGACGCTCGGCACCCCGCACTCCGGCACCCGGGTGGCACCGCTCGCCGACGCGCACCCGATCGTGCGCCAGATGCGCCCCGGTTCCGAGGTGGTCGAGGAGCTGGCCCGCCCTGCGCCCGGCTGCCGCACCCGGTTCGTGAGCTTCTGGAGCGACCTCGACTCGCTGATGGACCCGGTGGAGACGGCCCGTATCGAGCATCCGGACCTCGTCGCGACGAACGTGCGCGTGACCGGGATCGGCCACCTCGCCCTGCCCGTCCATCCGGCGGTCGCCGTCGGCATAAGGGAAGCCCTCGACGAGGCGCGCTCGGAGGAGCGGACGGCCGGTGGTCTGACGGTGGCGTGACCGGCCCAGCCTCGAACATTCCTCGAACACAAGGCCAAACCCACGCCCGCCGTCCCCCGAAACACGGCCGAATGCCCCTTTCCCGCAACCACGAAACCTGTTGAAGATTGTCGCGCCCGTATACCGCCGGGTACAGTCGCCGCACTGCTCTGCCAGCCCCTGTTGTCGAGGCGAAAGAGAAGTTGGTGAACGACCGTCACCCGTCGGGGACCATGACCACCCCGGCTCCGGCTTCCGACGCCGGCCCGGCGCACTACGCGTCGTACGGCACCGAGGAAGCCCAGTACGGGGACTTCACCACGTACGGCGACCACACCGCCACCGCGTTCCACAGCGACCCGCTCTTCGGCAACCTGCCCGACCAGGGCCAGGGCACCGGCGCGTACGACACCACGCACTGGCATACCGCCGACGACCGGACACCCCACTACGACGCGTACGCGGCCCAGCACCACGCCGCCTACGACTCCGGTGCCTACGACAGCACCGCCTGGACCGTCCCGGCACAGGGCACGCAGGAGACGGTCACCGACACCGGCGGTCACTGGGACGCGAGCGCGTGGCTCCAGCCCGACCAGTCGGGCATGGCCGGCGCCACCCAGCAGTGGGAGTGGGGCACCCAGGCCTTCGACACCGGCGCGTACGACGCCACGCAGTGGAACTCCGACGGCACCCCGGCGCAGGCCGCCGAGCCGGCGTACGACGAGGCCCCTGCCGCCGAGGAGGAGTTGTCGGCGACCGGTGAGCTACCTGAAGTAACGCCACTGCTGGAGGAGCAGGAAGAGGTCACCCCGGCGGTCGCGGCGTCCGCGACACGCGCCGGCTCCCGTGCGGGGGCGCGTTCCCGTCGCCGTACGCCCCCCAAGCGGTCCGCGCTGCTGACCGTCGCCGTGCCCTCGGCCTGCGTGATGGGGGTCGCCGGGATCGCGGTCGCCTCGGTCGGGGGTCTGACCGACGACGGCAAGGACACCACGGCCTCGGCCTCCGACGCGCAGACGGTGAAACCGTCCGCCGCCAACAGCACCCTGGACGCACAGCTCAGGACCCTCTCGGCAGGCGCCGACGACTTCGCCGACCGAGCCAGCCGGACCCAGGAGCGCATCGACCTCAAGGCCCAGCAGGAGGCCGAGAAGAAGAAGGCGGCGGCGGAGGCGGCCCGCAAGGAGCGGCTGCGCCCCAAGTACGTGCTCCCGGTCACGCAGCGGGGGCTCAGCGCCTACTTCGGCCAGGCCGGCGTCAACTGGATGTCCGTCCACACGGGCATCGACTTCCCCGTCTCGTACGGCACGACGGTGATGGCCGCGACCGACGGCGTCGTCTCCACCAAGTGGAACAGCGCCTACGGCAACATGATGATCGTGACGGCGAAGGACGGCACGGAGACCTGGTACTGCCACCTCTCCTCGTACCGCGTCGCCTCCGGTACGACGGTGAAGGCCGGCGATCCGATCGCGTACTCCGGGAACTCCGGGAACTCGACCGGCCCGCACCTGCACTTCGAGGTGCGGCCTGCGGGCGGCGCCGCCATAGACCCGCTGCCGTGGCTGCGCAGCCACGGGCTGGATCCCACCTGATCGCCCGCTGAGCCCCCGCCGACGGCGGGGGCTCAGGCGCCTACGGCTTCTCGGCGTCTACAGCTTCTCCACCGGCGCGTACCGCAGCAGCAGGCGCTTCGGCTTGTCGTCGCCGAAGTCGATCGTCGCCTCCGCGTTCCCGCCGGTGCCCTTCACCGCGACGACCGTGCCGAGGCCGAACTGATCGTGGGTGACCCGGTCGCCGACGGCCAGCGAGACCACCGGCTTCTCCGAGGTCCGCCGGGTGGCGAAGCCCGAGGCGCCCGACGCCGAGGAGCGCGAGCGGGTCGAGGAGAGCGAGGCGGCCACGCCCGACGCCGGCCCGGAGGACACCGGCGCCATCGCCCCGGTCCGCTTCCACTCCAGATAGGCGCCCGGGATCTCCTCCAGGAAGCGGGAGGGCGGGTTGTACGACGGCTGGCCCCAGGCGCTGCGCATCGACGACCGGGTGAGGTACAGCCGCTCCCGCGCGCGCGTGATGCCGACGTACGCGAGACGCCGCTCCTCCTCCAGTTCCTTGGTCTGCCCGAGAGCCCGCATGTGCGGGAAGACGCCGTCCTCCATGCCGGTGAGGAACACCACCGGGAACTCCAGGCCCTTGGCGGTGTGCAGGGTCATCAGGGTGATGACGCCGTCGCCGTTCTCGTCGTCGTCCGGGATCTGGTCGGAGTCCGCGACCAGGGCGACCCGCTCCAGGAAGTCGGCGAGCCCGCCGGTCGCCTCGCCCGCCTCGGACTCCTGCTCGAACTCCAGAGCCACGGAGGCGAGTTCCTGGAGGTTCTCGATACGGGTCTCGTCCTGCGGGTCCGTCGAGTTCTGCAACTCGGCCAGGTACCCGGTGCGTTCGTAGATCGCCTCCAGGACCGTGGCCGGTCCGGCGCCGGACTCCACGACCGTACGGAGTTCCTCCATCAGCGTGTTGAACCGCTTGACCGCGTTCGTCGACCGCGCGGCCATGCCGTACGCCTCGTCGACGCGCCTGAGCGCCTGCGGGAAGCTGATCTTCTCGCGCTGGGCGAGGGCGTCGATCATCGCCTCCGCGCGGTCGCCGATCCCGCGCTTGGGAACGTTGAGGATCCGGCGCAGCGGGACGGAGTCCTCCGGGTTGGCCAGCACCCGCAGGTAGGCGAGGACGTCCCGGACCTCCTTGCGCTCGTAGAAGCGGACACCGCCGACGACCTTGTAGGGCAGGCCGACACGGATGAAGATCTCCTCGAAGACGCGGGACTGGGCGTTGGTGCGGTAGAACACCGCGACGTCGCCCGCCTTCGCCTCGCCCGCGTCCGTCAGCCGGTCTATCTCGTCGGCGACGAACTGGGCCTCGTCGTGCTCGGTGTCGGCGACGTAGCCGGTGATCTGCGCGCCCGCGCCCGCGTTGGTCCACAGGTTCTTCGGGCGGCGGGACTCGTTGCGCTCGATGACCGCGTTGGCGGCGGAGAGGATCGTCTGCGTGGAGCGGTAGTTCTGCTCCAGGAGGATCGTCGTCGCGTTCGGGTAGTCCTCCTCGAACTGGAGGATGTTGCGGATCGTCGCGCCCCGGAAGGCGTAGATCGACTGGTCGGCGTCACCCACCACGCACAGTTCGGCGGGCGGCAGGTCGTGCTCGGCGGGCGGTACGTCCTCGGCGTGCGCACCCGTGCCGACCAGCTCGCGCACCAGGGCGTACTGGGCGTGGTTGGTGTCCTGGTACTCGTCGACCAGGACGTGCCTGAAGCGGCGGCGGTAGTGCTCGGCGACGTCCGGGAAGGCGCGCAGCAGGTTGACCGTCGTCATGATCAGGTCGTCGAAGTCGAGGGCGTTCGCCTCGCGCAGCCGCGACTGGTACAGGGCGTAGGCCTGGGCGAGGGTCTTCTCGAAGCCGTCGCTCGCGCGGGCGGCGAAGTCCTCCTCGTCGACCAGCTCGTTCTTCAGGTTGCTGATCTGGGCGCTGAAGGACTTCGGCGGGTAGCGCTTGGGGTCGAGGTCCAGGTCGCGGCAGACCAGGGCCATCAGGCGCTTGGAGTCGGCCGCGTCGTAGATCGAGAAGGAGGAGGTGAAGCCGAGCTTCTTGCTCTCCCGGCGCAGGATCCGCACGCAGGCGCTGTGGAAGGTCATCACCCACATCGCGTTCGCGCGGGGGCCGACGAGCTGCTCGACGCGCTCCTTCATCTCGCCCGCGGCCTTGTTGGTGAAGGTGATCGCGAGGATCTGGCCAGGGTGGACGTGGCGCTCGCCGAGCAGGTGGGCGATGCGGTGGGTGAGCACGCGCGTCTTCCCGGAACCGGCGCCGGCGACGATGAGCAGGGGGGAGCCGGCGTGCACGACGGCCGCGCGCTGGTTCTCGTTCAGCCCCTCCAGGAGGGCGGCCGCGTCCAGGGCGGGGCGGGCGGCGCCGTCGCGGTAGTAGGCGTCCCGGTCCGGGGGCGTGTCGAACCGCCCGCCGAACAGGTCGTCGGGAACCGGCTCGGGTCCCGGCTCGTCCTCGGGCGGCGGCGGGGGTTCCTCCTCGTGGCCGCGCGGGGGCTGGAGGCTCGCCAGGAAGCTGTCGTCAAAGAGGCTGCTCATCGCTCTACGAGTCTAGGGCGCCCCACCGACAACCGGTCCCCGCCCCGGAAACTCGCCCCGGCCACCCGAAGGACTCGGCCCCTTACCGTCAGTGATTCCGTCAGGTCACCACATATCACCGCGAACCGCCCACAGCCGGGGGACTTAACACTCAGGTCACGAAAATGTATCGGGCATATCGCACACCAACCTTCACACGGAGCACACGAGTTGGCTACCGTGCCGGGCAGGCCGCACGACCCCCACCGGCGAACGTCGCCGGGTCGCGCGGCCTCCGCCGAGTCCGGGGTGCCGCCACGCATCCGGAGCCGGGGACCCACACCGATCCCGGGGTGAATCGGTCCCACCTCCTCTCCGGGGGAGGACCGTAGGGCAACCCTTCCGAACCACCCGCCCGAACCCTCCCCCAGAGCCTTAAGGGCCTGGGGGTGCCCCCACCGCTAACCCGGTAGGCGGACCACTGGAAGGAGTCGCCTCCGTTGGCGTCGCACCGCAGATCCCGCTCCTCCGCACCGCGCGCGGCGGGCATACGCACCCCCGCCCTGGCCACCGCCGCCCTCACCTCCGTGGCCCTGCTCTCCCAGACGGCGAACGCGGCGCCCTCCGAGGACGGCAGGCCGAGCCTGGAGGAGGTGGAGAAGAAGGTCGACGACCTCTACCGGCAGGCGGAGTCGGCGACTGAGAAGTACGACGCGGCCAAGGAGCGGACCGGCAAGCAGCGCAAGCGCGTCGACACCATGCTCGACGACGTGGCGCGGCGCACCGACCGGCTGAACCGGGCCCGTGAGGAACTGGGCTCGTTCGCCGCGGCGCAGTACCGGACCGGGACGGAGGTCCCCCGGACGGCGACCTTCCTGCTCGCGGACGACCCGCAGGACTACTTCGACCAGTCGCAGCTGATGAACCGGCTGACCTCGCGCCAGAAGGACGCGGTCGACGACTACGTCACTCAGCAGTCCGCGACCATGAGGAAGCGGCAGGAGGCCGCGAGGAGCCTGGAGACGCTCACCGAGACCCAGGACGGCCTCAGGACCGCCAAGGCCACCGTCCAGTCGAAGCTGGCCGCCGCGCGGCAGCTGCTGTCGAAGCTGACGGCCGAGGAGAAGGCACGCCTCGCGCAGCTCGAGCAGCGGAGGCAGGAGGAGGCGACGCGCAAGGCGGCGGAACTCGCGAAGCAGCAGGCGGCCGCCGCCCAGCGGGAGGCCGCGCCGTCACCGGCCGACGGCTCCTCGTCCTCTCCGTCCGCGTCCTCCCCTTCGTCCTCGCCCTCCTCCGACTCCGCCTACGCCACGAAGGCCGCCAAGGCGATCGCCTTCGCCCGTGCGCAGATAGGCAAGCCGTACGTCTGGGGCGCGACCGGCCCCGGTTCCTACGACTGCTCCGGCCTCTCCCAGGCCGCCTGGAAGGCCGCCGGCGTCTCCCTGCCGCGCACCACCTACGACCAGGTGAA
The DNA here is from genome assembly GCF_040640875.1 of Streptomyces sp. NPDC021562. Taxonomy (NCBI): domain Bacteria; kingdom Bacillati; phylum Actinomycetota; class Actinomycetes; order Kitasatosporales; family Streptomycetaceae; genus Streptomyces; species Streptomyces sp. NPDC021562. Next base: position 76,683 of record NZ_JBFACN010000023.1, on the reverse strand, counting down.
CGCCGGCACCACCGTCTCCCTCACCGACGCCCTCCCCGGTGACCTGGTCTTCTTCTACGGCGACATCAGCCACGTCGGTGTCTACATCGGCAACGGGATGATGATCCACGCCCCCAAGCCCGGCGCGTACGTCCGGGAGGAGTCGATCTACTACGGAGGCGAGTCGATCATCCACAGCGTGGTGCGACCGGCCTGAGGAACCCGCTCACGCGCCTGCGCGTGGCCCGCTCGCACGGCGCCCGGTGCTCCTTAGCATCGGCACCATGTCCGGCATCTCCTCCGTGCGCGCCTGGTGGGCGCGGCGTCCGCCGGCGGCCGGGGCCGCCGTGATGGCCACCGGCATCGTGTCGGTGGGGTTGCAGCAGGTGGGAGCCGGGACCCTGTCCTGGATCGCGCTGGTGGCGGCCGGTGCCGCGTGGGCGGGACTGGCCGCGGACTTCGCCGTACGGCTGCTGACCGACCGCCGACGGTGGCTGACGGAGGCGCGGAGGCCGAGCGCCCTCACGGCCGTGGCGGCGACGAGCGTCCTGGGGACGCGGTTCTCCCTGCTGGGCCGGCAGCCTCTCGCCGAGGCGCTGCTGGCCCTGGCGACGCTGCTGTGGCCGCCGCTGCTCTTCCTCGTCGTGGGGCACTGGAAGAAGCGGATGCCCGGCTCCGTGTTCCTGGGCTGCGTGGCCACCGAGGGGCTCACCGTGCTCGGCGCGACGCTGGCGGCGGCCCTGGGCGCGGCGTGGCTCGCGCACCTGGCGCTGGTGCTCTTCTGGCTGGGGCTGGCGCTGTACGGGCTCGCGGTGCCGCACTTCGCGTGGCGGCAGGTCGTCGTGGGGCCCGGCGACCAGTGGGTGGCCGGTGGCTCCTTGGCGATCTCGGCGCTGGCCGGGGCGAAGCTGCTGGCCGCCGACAGCGCCCGGCTGTACCTGTGGAACGACGACGACCAGGGCGTCCTGCGCACGGTCACCGTGGCGCTGCTGGTCCTGGCCCTGGCCTGGTACGTCGTCCTGCTGGCCGCGGAGGTGGCCCGGCCCCGGCTCCGTTACGACGAACGGCGCTGGGCGACGGTGTTCCCGATGGGGATGACGGCGGCGGCCGTGCTGTCGGTCGCGACCGGCTTCGGTGTCCCGTGGCTGGCCTGGCCGGGGCGGGTGCTGGTGTGGATCGCGGTGGCGGCCTGGCTCGCGGTGGCCGCCGGGGCGGCGGTGACGGCCCGCGCCACCCTCGGGACGGCGTCCTGAGAGGGCTCCGGAGCGGTCACGTCCACAGCACGGCGATGAAGATGTTCGCCATGGTCAGGGCGCCCACCAGCCCGAAGGCGTTCTTCGCCACCTTCTCCTCGTCGCGCTGCACGTAGACCAGCCCGAGGATCACGATCAGCAGGGCGAGCTTCACGCCGATCTTGACGGTGTTGACGTGGTGGCCGTCGGCCTCGTTGAGACCGACCAGGATCACGCCGGTCGCGAGCATGGTGAACGCGCCGTGCAGCATCCCGGGGACGAACCGGGCCGTGCCCCGGCCCATCGCCTTCATCTGGGTGAGGAAGCCGCCGAGCAGCGCGGCGATGCCGATGATGTGCAGGCCGACGAAGAGATGGGTGAGTACGTCCATGGTTCCGGAGCCTAATCAGGGCCCCGGACGGCGCTGACCCCGGCCCGGCCTGCGTGCCGTCGGCACGCCTCCCCCGGGTCTCGCATATATGCACCCCATAGCAGCCCGGGGTCCCCGCTGGCCCCGGAACCGCCGCTTCGGTCATCCCGCCCCGCGAAGCCGACGGCTCCGGATCGGAACTCTGGCCACATACCGTCGGGTAACGATCCGGTCACGCCAATTCCGTGCATCGCGTTACCGGGCCGACACATCCGGGCCTAGCGTCCTCCCCCAGGTGACCGACTCCCCACCGCCGCCCGGACCAGGGGCGGCCGTCGGGCACCACCGCCGAAAGCGTCCGGCGGCGGCCCGCTCCCCTGTGCGGCCCGCCGCCGGACGCGCACCCGCTCCCCCACGGCCGTACGAAAGGACGTGAACAGCTCAGGTGGCAGCGCACCGCAAGCCCCGGCAGAGTCCCCTCAGCGGTCACACGGCCCGCGCGGCCGTCACCCTCGCCCTTGCGGGCGCGGCCACCGCGACGGGTTTCGACGGGACCGGACACGCCGAACCGCGACTGACACCCGCGCAGGTGAAGGCCGAGGTGGACCGGCTGTACCAGGAGGCCGAGGCGGCCACCCAGAAGTACGACGGTGCGAAGGACCAGGCGGACGCGGCCCAGCGACGGCTGAAGTCGCTGCAGGACCAGACCGCCCGCCGCCAGGAGCAGCTCAACTCCGCCCGGGACGCGCTCGGTGCGACGGCGGCGGCGCAGTACCGCGACGGCGGTATCGATCCGGCCTGGCAGCTGGTGCTGTCCAGCGATCCCGAGCGGTACCTGGACGACGCCGCGTTCGCCGAACGGGCCGGTGACCGGCAGGCCGCCGCGGTGGCGCGGGTGCGCGGGCAGCTGCGCGAGATCGAGCAGCTGCGCGGTGCGGCGCGCGTCGTGCTGACGGGACTGCGGTCCCGGCAGGCCGAGCTGAAGCGGCAGAAGGCCACGGTCGACGCCGAACTCGGCGAGGCCCGGCGGCTGCTGTCCGGCCTGTCGCCCGAACAGCGGGCGGCGGTCACGGCGGACGGCACCGGGGCCGACGGCAGCGGCCGCGCCTCCCGCTCGGCCTCCGACGGGCGCGCCCCCCTGACCCAGGGCGCCGTCGCCGCCCCCGACGCCCGCGCCGCTGCCGCCGTGGCCTACGCCTACTCGAAGCTCGGCAGTCCCTACGTGTGGGGCGCGACGGGCCCCGACGCCTTCGACTGCTCGGGCCTGGCCCAGGCCGCCTACCGCTCCGCCGGGGTGTCCATCCCGCGCACCACCTATGCCCAGATCAACGCCGGCCGCCGCGTCTCACGCTCCGAACTCCAGCCGGGCGACCTGGTGTTCTTCTACTCGGGCATCAGCCACGTGGGCATCTACATCGGCAACGGCCAGATGATCCACGCCCCCAACCCGTCAGCACCGGTGCGCGTCGCCCCCGTCGACGAGATGCCGTTCGCAGGGGCGACGCGGGTGGCGTGAGAGGTCCCTCGAAGCTCAAGCGCCGGTACGGGCGTAGCCGAGGAACGCGGCCCAGGAGCCCCCGCCGACGGCGAAACAGGGGCTTCCGGAACCGAGCTTCGAGTCCCGGACGTGGACGGTGTGGGGTCGCTTACGCCAGGTGAGAGCCACTTCGAGGCAGTTGCTGCCCTCACTGTCGCTGTAGCTCGACTTGAACCATATGAGGCGGTCGCTCACTGCTTCTCCGCCACCCTTCTGATGAAATCGGCGGACTCCTCGACACTGAGAGAGTGCATGCGGATCATGTCATGCTTGCGCGTCAGCGAACTGACCTTGCTCGGGCTCGCATAAAGGACACTCGTGCCCTGCCCCTCGGCAAAGGCAAAGAGCTCGTGCTCCTCGGTCTCCAGCAGCACGATCGGGCCGTTCAGAGCAACTCCGCCGCAGCGTCCGAACGGCAGGATCTGGATCGACACGTTGCGAAGGCTGCCGACCTCCAGCAGGCGGCGTCCTGGGGCCTGCCTCAGGGGGTGACCGACACGGCGGAACTTCTCCTGAGCGAGCTGATGACGAACGCGTACCGCCACGCGAAGGTCCCGGTCGGCCGCGAGATCCGGGCCCGCTGCGTGGTCACGGACGACCGGGTCCGTGTGACGGTGACCGACGCGAGCGACACTCTCCCGGCACCGGGCACGGCACCCCTGGAAGCCGAGTCGGGCCGGGGGCTGACCCTGGTGGCGGCTCTGGCGGCTGACTGGGGTGCGCAGAGGAGGGGGTGCGGGGTCGGGAAGGAGGTGTGGTTCGAACTGTCGCTGGGCCCGGCGGATGATCGTCGGCACGCCTGACGGACGGTCACACCAGGCGGCGCGCCGTCGCCCAGCGGGTCAGCTCGTGCCGGTTCGACAGCTGCAGCTTCCGCAGCACCGCCGAGACATGGGACTCGACCGTCTTGACGGAGATGAACAGCTGCTTGGCGATCTCCTTGTAGGCGTAGCCGCGGGCGATGAGGCGCAGCACCTCGCGCTCGCGCTGGGTGAGGCGGTCGAGGTCCTCGTCCACCGGCGGGGCGTCGGTGGAGGCGAAGGCGTCCAGCACGAACCCGGCGAGCCGTGGGGAGAAGACCGCGTCGCCCTCCTGGACCCGGAAGATCGAGTCGACCAGGTCGGTGCCGGTGATCGTCTTGGTGACGTAGCCTCGGGCGCCGCCGCGGATCACGCCGATCACGTCCTCGGCCGCGTCCGACACGGACAGCGCGAGGAAGCGCACCGGCTGCTCGGCGTCCGCCATCAACGGGGCGCAGCGGCGCAGCACTTCGACCCCGCCGCCGCCCGGAAGGTGCACGTCGAGAAGGACCACCTCGGGCCGGGTGGCGGTGATCACGGAGACCGCCTGGTCGACGTCGGCGGCCTCGCCGACCACCTGGACGCCGGTCAGCTCGGTCTGGCCGATCTCGGCCTGGACACCCGTACGGAACATCCGGTGGTCGTCGACGAGGACCACCCGCACCCGGCGGCCGGCCTTCTCCGCGCCCTCCGCCGGACCCTTCGCCTCGGTCGCGTCGCTCATGACGTGTTCTCCACCCTCTCCATCTCCAGCTCGACCTCCGTGCCGCCGCCCGGTACGGACCGCAGACGTGCCGTGCCGCCGTGGCGCTCCATCCGGCCGATGATCGATTCTCTGACACCCATGCGGTCGGCGGGTATCGCGTCGGGATCGAAACCGGGTCCGCGGTCGCGGACGGACACGAACACGGTTCTTCCCTCGACTTCGGCGTAGACCTGGACGGCACCGCCCTCGCCACCGTACTTGGCCGCGTTGACCATCGCCTCGCGTGCGGCCTGCATCTGTGCGCCGGTCCGTTCGTCGAGCGGACAGTCCCCGACCACCACGACCTCGATGGGGACGCCGTGCTTGTCCTCGACCTCGGCGGCGCTGCGGCGGACCGCGTCGGCGAGGGTGGTGGGTTCGTCGGCCTCGTCCTTGCCGGTGCCCTCCGGTTTGTAGAGCCAGGTGCGCAGGTCGCGTTCCTGGGCGCGGGCGAGCCGGCGCACCTCGCCCGCGTTCTCCGCGTTGCGCTGGATCAGGGTGAGCGTGTGCAGCACGGAGTCGTGGACGTGGGCGGCGACCTCGGCCCGCTCCTGGGCGCGGATGCGCATCAGCCGCTCCTCGGAGAGGTCCTGGGTCATCCGCACCAGATACGGTCCGGCGAGCAGGGTGATGCCGACGACCACGGCGAGCGCGGCCTGGAGCACCGCGCCGATGTGCGCGGCGGAGCCCTGCATGAGGAAGACGCCCGTGACGCCCGCGGTGACGAGCAGGACTCCGAAACCCGCCCGCAGCAGGCTCAGCGTCCGCCGCCGGCTGCCGACCTCGACCCAGCGGGCCCGGCGGGCGTTGTCCGCCTGGCGCCAGACGAGGGCGACACCGGCGGCGACCAGGACCGCGGGCAGGAGGTAGGCCTTGGCGCCGTTGGTCAGGTTGACGCTGCCCACGAACACCAGGGACACGACGACCATGAGGAGCAGGGCGACGATCTGGCCCCGGTCCGGTCTGCGGGCGACGAGGCGGCGGCGGCCGTCCGCCGAGGTCTCGGTGGCCACCAGGGAGGGCGGCCTCTGACCGCCGACCCCGCCCACGCCGAGCGGCACGAAGAACCAGAACGCCGCGTACAGCAGTGCGCCGAGGCCGTTGGCCATGAACAGGCCGACGAAGACGAGCCGGACCCAGACGACGGGCAGGCCGAGATGCCCGGCGAGGCCCCGCGCCACTCCGCCGAGCCAGCGGCCGTCGCTGCTGCGGTAGAGCTTGCGCGGCGGCCGCGGGTCGTCGAGGGGCACTGCTGCGGCTTCCGGCATGCCATCGATGTTCACACGCTCGCAGGTGCGGAGCATCAGGGTCGACCCCCGAGACTCCCCTGATCTTCGGATTTCTCCCGGCTGATCTTCGGTTTCCACCGCGGCGACGCCCGCTTCCCACGGCTCCGGGACCTTTCGAACGCTTCCCGGTCCGGTCTCGGGGCGGATTTCAGGGTTGGGCCAGGGTCATCCCGACTGCCACCGGGGCGGCACGGCCGTCACCATGGACTCATGACTGATCACGAGCACGCCGCGACGGGTCCGGGACCCGGCCCCGGCCCGCGGCCCGCCCCGGGCTCCGGACCGCCGGATGCCGCGCCCGCCGCGACGGACACCGCGGCGCCGGGAGCCGACGCCGGTGCGTCGGCGCGGACCGCCGGCGAGGCGTTCCCCCGGTTCCGGCGGGACCGCGGGCACAAAATGATCGCGGGCGTGTGCGCGGGGCTCGGGCGCCACACCGACCTGGACCCGGTGATCTTCCGCATCACCCTGGCGGTGCTGGCGGCGACCGGCGGCATCGGCCTCCTCTTCTACGGCTTCGCCTGGCTCTTCGTGCCGTACGAGGACGACGAGGAGAACGAGGTCCGCAAGCTGCTGACCGGCCGGGTCGACGGGCAGGCCCTGGCGGCCGTGCTGTTCGCCCTGGTCGGCTGCGGAGTGCTGCTCACGATGATCAGGAACGGCGGGGTGCTGGCCTTCGCGGTCGTCCTGTCCGTGCTCCTCGCGGGCGCCGGGTACTGGTCACGGCGCCGGGGCGCCCCCGACCCCGATCCGCTGGCCGCCCAGGCGGTCGCCGACGCCCCGCCCGAGGCCCAGGCACCGCCGATCCCGGTCTCCTTTCCCTCGTGGTGGCGCGACCCGATCGTCAAGGACGGCACCCATGTCGGGGGGACCGGTTACCTGTGGGGGCCGGCCGACGTCCGCGGCCCCGACGCCCCGGGGTTCGACTTCCGGCTGGGCACCCCCTGGGTCCACGGCCAGGACGTCTCCGCGCGGCGCGGCTCACCCCCCGGTCCGCGCGGGCCCCACGGACCGCACTGGATCGGCGGCTGGATCTTCCTGCTCGCGCTGCTGGTGGGCGTCCTGGGCACGAGCCTGACGTGGGGCACGCACCCGCTGGGCACCAGCCTCCAGACGGGTCTGGCCGGTGCGCTGATCGTCTTCGGGCTGGGCACGGCCCTCAGCTCCTTCCTGGGACGCACGGGAGCGGGCTCGCTGTTCCTGGCGCTCCTCACGGCGGTGCTGCTCGCGGGGGCGACTGCCCTGCCGTCCGACATCAGCACGCACTGGAAACGCGTCGCCTGGACGCCGGCCACGGCGGCGCAGGTGGCCCCGGCGTACGAACTGGGGACCGGCGTCGGCACCCTGGACCTGCGGCACATACGCGTGGCCGAGGGGCGGACGGTGTCGACGTCGGCCGAGGTGGGCGCGGGCCGGCTGAGGATCGTCGTGCCGGCGGACGTGACGGTGCGGATGAGCATCGACGTGGGGGTGGGCGACATCCAGTTGCCCGGTGACGACAAGAAGGACGTGGACGTGGAGCCGGGCAGGCACAAGGACGTGACTCTGGCGCCGGTGGGCGGCGCGAAGCAGGCGGGCACCCTGGACCTGGACCTCCAGGTCGGCGCCGGACAGGTGGAGGTGACCCGTGCTGCGGCATGAGTTCCAGCCGGGGCGGCTGATCGTCGGTGTCTTCCTGACGGCCGCGGGGATCGCCTACGCCGGTGACGCGGGGGGCCTGTGGAAGACCGAGTGGTTCGCGGTCATCCCCGTGATGGTCACCGGCCTCTTCCTGGCGGCGGTGACGGCGTCCCTGACCCGGGCGATACGCAGACGCCGCCGCCCGGCCGGGCGACCGGACGGGACGTCCTAGGCCGGCTCAGTGGCCCAGTCCCCCGGATCGCTGTCGTCGCCGGGCTCGGAGCATCGCGTCCAGGGAGAGGTAGGGGGCGCCGGCGAGGACCAGGGGAAGCCAGGCCATCAGGTAGGCGAGGTCGTTTCCGTAGTAGTACGGGGAGTTGGCCCAGCTGACGGTCAGCCAGAGGCTGAGCGAGATCAGCGCGCCGCCGAGGGCGGCGAGGCGGGCCAGCAGGCCGAAGAGGGTGCCGAGGCCGACGGCCACCTCGCCGATGGCGATGGCGGTGCCGAAGCCGACCGGGTTCTTCAGGGCCAGGTCGACCAGGGCCGGGATGGCCGCGGTGTCACGGACGGCGCGCATGGTGTCGCCGATGGAGCCGGAGCCGCCGGACTTCAGGAAGGCGCTGTCGGTCAGTTTGTCCAGTCCGGCGTAGATGAAGGTGACGCCGAGGAAGATCCGCAGGGGAAGGAGGGCATAGCGGGTGGCGATGTCCCGCAGGCCTCGGTCACCGTCGAGATAGGAGGAGTGCGTGTCCGTACGAATGCTGTGAGTCATCGCCAGTAGCCGCCTCTCGCCGCTGTGCCCGGGCCCTCGACAGACCATACGTACGACATCAGCGCCCGGCTCAATCCTTTCCCGGACGTTTTTCCGATTTTCGGCTGGTCTCCGTCACCCAGGACAGGGGGGAAAGGTGGGCACGACGGGTCAGAGGTGAGGGTGCCCGCCGATCCGCTCGTTCTCAGTCTGCCACCTCGACCACGCACCGGTTCGTGGCCACTCCGGCCGCCGTGACCACCTGGACCTCCACCGCTCCCGGCTCCACCTCGGCGGGTACGGGGACAGTGAGGACGTCGTCCGTGGGGTTGCTGAAGCCTCCGGTGACGGGGACCAGCGGGACGTGGACGTTGACGGCGCCGATGCGGACGACCATGCGGGAGAGGCGGTCGGCCGTCTGGGCACCGGGCGGCACGAAGCCGGTGCCGCGGATCTCGATGTCGTCTCCGGTGCGGATCGGGGCGTCCAGGTCACCGGCCTCGCGGGAGCGGACGACGGAGAGGATGACCGGGCGGCCGCCCTCGGCGTACTTGCCGGCCAGGTAGGTCGCGGCGGAGATCAGGACCACGGCCGCGAGGCCCCAGGGCAGGTCGGGGAGCTGGTCGGGGCGGCGGGCGAGACGTACGGCGGCGAAGACCAGGGCGACGGCGCTGATCACGACGTACTGGATGTCGGCGAAGGCGCCCCGGCCCGCGTCGTCGGTGAGCAGGTCGGCGGCGCGGGGGCGGTGGGCGCGGACCTTCTGCAGGCGCTGGCCGAGGATCCGCAGCCCGACCACCCGGCGCACCAGGACGGCGATGCCGCTGACCGCGGCGAGGACGGTCACCACGCCGGCGCCACGGGCCAGGTCGAGGCCGGAGACGAGGGCGTCGCGTTCGGCGGGAGAGGAGGCGGCGGCCAGGCGGGCGGCCAGGACGAGGACGGCGTAGGCGACGAGGAGAACCCAGGAGGCGGCGACGGTGCGGGAGGTGGACATGCGGTTGTCCTCGCCGATGACGGGCGCGAGCACCCCGCCGCGCGCCCGGTGGAACCAGGAGGCGGCGGTGACGGCGAGGGCCACGGTCACGGCGGCGAGCAGTCCTGCGGTCCGGGCACTTGTCCAGCCCGCGCCGATCGCGGTGAGGGCCTGGACGAGGAGCAGTGCCAGGACGGCGCCCCACACGGCGGCCACGGTGCGCAGCCAGAGGCGGGCGAGCCAGGCCTCGCCCTCGGCCCGGCCGCGGTCGGCGACGGCCTCGGCGGACTGGGTCAGTTCCTCCGAGACCCATTGCCGGGAGGCGGAGACCGAGTGGGCCACCGCCGCGGGCAGCCCCTGGCCGGCCGCGAACTCGTCACGTTTGAGGAGGAATGCGGCGACCGCCCGCCGGTGCCCCTCGCGGGCCCCGTGCGGGCAGTCCCCGCACGTGCAGCCGCCCGTGTGGGCACCCGGACCGGTGCCCTGCCTCGCCTCCTGCACCGCCACGCCCGACGCCCGCCTTCCCCACGCCCGGGGCACGGCGCGCACGGCCCTCCCCGGGGCCGGGCGACGCCGTGCAACTCCCTTGTGTCGAGAGCGAATTGTGCCCTACGCCGGGGCGTTTTCGGTCAGTGGGCTGGTCACGACGAGTGAAGGTACGGAAGACAGGTTGACCCGGCTGCCAGAATTCCCCCATGGCCGAGATCATCCAGCGGGACGGGACCTGGGCCTTCGACGGCAGCACGATCCGGATCACGCCGGGACGCCACCGCTCCGTACCGCTGTTCCGGCAGACCTACGGAGAGATCGCCGTACCCCTGGAGGCGGTGTCCGCAGTGGCGTACGAGCCCGAGCGCAGGCGGGGGCGGCTGAGGATGCGGCTGCGCGAGGGCGCGGACCCGTTGCTGCAGGCGACCGGTGGGCGGCTGCCGGAGGCCGCGGATCCGTACCGGCTGACGGTGGACGGGGACCGGTCCGGGGTGGCCGAGTACGTGGTGGCGGAGATCCGGCAGTCGCTGCTGCTGGACCAGGTCCCCACGGAGCCGACGAAGGGGTACCTGCTGCCGGGGCCGCCGGTGCCGGTGTCGGTGCGGTCCTCGGACGGGACGGTGTCCTTCGACGGTACGCAGGTCCGGATCGACTGGGCGGACACCTCGGACCGGGTGAAGCGGGCGACCGGGCCGCGGATCATCGGCGTCGGCGACCTGGTACGGGTGGAGTGGCTGCCCAACACCGGTTACGAGGACGGCCGGCTGCGGTTCGTGACCCGGGAGACGGTGTTCTCGAAGCTGCCGGCCGAGCGCGACCCGTACGCGCTCGACCTGTGGGGCAGTGTCCGGCGCGATCTGCTGACGGCGCTGGTCGCGGCGGCGGTCACGGCCCGGCTGCCGCATCCGTCGACCCGGCCGGGCGCGCCGTGCGCCGACCGGGACCGGCCGCCGGTGGCCGCGCCGCGCAGGCCGACAGACCACCACGACCTGCTGCTGCGCCGGCTGCGGGAGCTGGGCGAGCTGCACCGGGACGGGGTGCTCACGGACGAGGAGTTCGTGCGGACGAAGGCGGCGGTGCTGAGGGGTTTCTGAGCGGGGGGTGGTCAGCTGAGCAGGTCCGGTTCACTGCGGCTGATGTCCTGCCACAGGGGCTGGTAGTTGATCCAGGCCACCAGGTCGCCGCCGAGCTGTTCGCGGGTGGCGACGGCGAGCTTGTGGTCGATGAGCAGCGGACGGCCGGCCGCCTTCGCGGCCAGCTGGACCTGCGCCGAGCGTTCCATGGACAGGAACCACCAGGCGGCCGCGTCCACCGAGTCGCCGACGGTCAGCAGGCCGTGGTTGCGCAGCACCAGCGCCTTGTGGGAGCCGAGGGCGGCGGCGATCCGGCGGCCCTCCTCGGCGTCGACGGCGACCCCGGTGTAGGCGTCGTAGAGGGCGTGGTCCTCGTAGAAGGCGCAGCTCTCCTGGCTGATGGGGTCGAGCAGGTCGCCGAGGGCGGACAGGGCGCGGCCGTGCACCGAGTGGCAGTGGGCGACGGCGACGACGTCCGGGCGGGCCGCGTGCACCTGGGCGTGGACGGTGAAGGCGGCCTGGTTGACGTGGTAGCGGCCCTCGATGACCTGGCCGTCCTGGTTGGCCAGGACCAGGTCGCTGACGGTGACGTGCCGGAACGGCATGCCGAAGGGGTTGACCCAGAAGCAGTTCGAGTACTCGGGATCGCGGGCGGTGATGTGTCCGGACACCCCGTCCTCGAACCCGGCCCGGCCGAAGATCCGCAGCGCGCCCGCGAGCCGCTCCTTGCGGTGCCGGCGCTCGTCGTCGAGCGAGTCGTGCATCGGCGGCATCGCGAACCGGAGCTGATCGGTGGGCAGCGGCAGGGGCGGGGTCGGCCCGTGCATAGGTCCTCCAGCACTGGGGGTGCGTTACGGGCGGAAGTTACCGCCGGTCAGTGCAGGAAAACAGAGCTGTTCCGTAAAGATGACGCACGCGAGCAATTCACGACAGAAGATGTCGGGTATCGCCACGAGACTGGCACTCATGACGCGTACGAACTGGGCTGCCTTCGCCGCCGCCGCGCCCGAGCTGGCGCACATCGCACAGGAGCGCTTCGCCCCCTACCGCCACCATGTCCTCGCCACGCTCCGCAAGGACGGCTCCCCCCGCACCTCGGGTCTGGAGGTGCAGTTCCTGGACGGGGAGCTCCGGTTCGGCATGATGCCGGGCTCGGTGAAGGCGCTGGACCTGTTGCGGGACCCGAGGTTCGCGCTCCAGGCCAACCCCGGGGAGGGCACCGCGATGGGCGGCACCGGGGACGTGCGGATCAGCGGCCGGGCGTACGAGGTGACGGACCCGGCGGTGAAGGAGCCGTACGCGGAAGAGGTGAAACCGCCCGAGGGGCCGTTCCACCTCTTCCGTACCGAGCTGACGGAGGTCGTCCGGACCTACGTCGAGGACCCGTACCTGGTCGTCGAGACCTGGCGGCCGGGCGGGCCGGTGCGCACGGTCAAGCGCACCTGAGCCCCGGGAAACCCCGCAAGGCGGGGCCTACTCCCACTCGATGGTGCCCGGCGGCTTCGAGGTGACGTCGAGGACGACGCGGTTGACGTCACGGACCTCGTTGGTGATCCGGGTGGAGATCTTCGCGAGGACGTCGTACGGCAGGCGCGACCAGTCGGCCGTCATGGCGTCCTCGGAGGAGACCGGGCGCAGCACGATCGGGTGGCCGTAGGTGCGGCCGTCGCCCTGGACGCCGACGCTGCGGACGTCCGCGAGCAGGACCACCGGGCACTGCCAGATGGAGCGGTCGAGGCCGGCGGCGGTGAGCTCCTCGCGGGCGATCGCGTCGGCGTCGCGCAGCAGGTCCAGGCGCTCCTTCGTGACCTCGCCGACGATCCGGATGCCGAGGCCGGGGCCGGGGAACGGCTGGCGCTGGACGATCTCCTCCGGCAGGCCCAGCTCCTGGCCGACCATCCGGACCTCGTCCTTGAAGAGCTTGCGCAGCGGCTCGATCAGCTTGAACTCGAGGTCTTCCGGCAGGCCGCCGACGTTGTGGTGCGACTTGATGTTCGCGGTGCCGGTGCCGCCGCCGGACTCCACGACGTCCGGGTAGAGGGTGCCCTGGACCAGGAACTCCACGGCCGGGCCCGCGTCCGCGATGATCTCGGCCTGGGCCTGCTCGAAGACCCGGATGAACTCGCGGCCGATGATCTTCCGCTTCTGCTCCGGGTCGGAGACCCCGGCCAGCGCCTCCAGGAAGCGCGCCTCGGCGTCGACCACGACCAGCTTGACGCCGGTCGCGGCCACGAAGTCCTTCTCGACCTGCTCGGTCTCGCCCTTGCGCATCAGACCGTGGTCGACGTACACGCAGGTCAGCTGGTCGCCGATGGCGCGGGCGACGAGGGCGGCGGCCACGGCGGAGTCGACGCCGCCGGACAGCCCGCAGATCGCGCGCTTGTCGCCGACCTGCTCGCGGATCGCCGCGACCTGCTCCTCGATGACGTTCCCCGTGGTCCACGAGGGGGTGAGCCCCGCGCCGCGGTACAGGAAGTGCTCCAGGACCTGCTGGCCGTGCGTGGAGTGCATGACCTCGGGGTGGTACTGGACGCCGTAGAGCTTCTTCTCGTCGTTCTCGAAGGCGGCGACCGGGACCACGTCCGTGGACGCGGTGACGGCGAAGCCCTCGGGCGCGGCGGAGCAGGCGTCGCCGTGCGACATCCACACGTGCTGCTCGGCGGGGGTGCCCTCGAACAGGGTGGAGGCCGACTTGGAGACGTGCAGGTCGGTACGGCCGTACTCGCGGGCGCCGGTGTTGTCGACGGTGCCGCCGAGGACCTGGGCCATCAGCTGGAAGCCGTAGCACATGCCGAAGACGGGGACGCCGGCCTCGAAGAGCTCGCGGTCCAGGCGGGGGGCGCCCTCCTCGTACACGGACGAGGGGCCGCCGGAGAGGATGATCGCCGCCGGGTTCTTGGCGAGCATCTCGGCGACCGGCATGGTGCTCGGCACGATCTCGCTGTAGACCCGGGCCTCGCGGACGCGACGGGCGATGAGCTGGGCGTACTGCGCGCCGAAGTCGACGACCAGGACGGTGTCGGGAGCGGCGGCAGCGGGAGTCGCTGATGACACGGGGTGCCTTCCGGCGGTCTGGGCGGGGGTCTGTGCCATCGATTCTAACGGGGCACGGTGGGACGGCTCCCGGATCGGGGTTCTGTGGCATACTCGCCCCCATGCTCACCCAGACGACCTTCCTGTTTACCTATGGCGACCGGCCCACCGGCTGCCATGGTCGTGCTGCTTGAGCAACTGACAAGCGACTTCCCCAGGCGCCCCGGGCCGACAAGGTCCGGGGCGCCTGGTGTTTCTCCGGATCGTGCCGGTCCGGGGCCGTCCCGCAGACGAGGAGCCCCGACATGACCGCCACCGCCACGACCGCCACCACCGCCACCGCCAAGACCGCTCTCGATGTGACCGGAGCCCGTACCCCGGAGGCCGCCGGTGTGATCAGCGGCGCGCGCGAGCGCATCGACGCGCTCGACGACCGCATCATCGGCCTGATCCAGGAACGGATGGCCGTCTCCGCCGTCGTCCAGGAGGCCCGGATCGCCTCCGGCGGCCGGCGCGTGAACCTCTCCCGGGAGATGGAGATCCTCAGTCACTGGAGCGACGCTCTCGGCAAGCCCGGCACGACCCTCGCGATGACGCTGCTGGAGCTGTGCCGTGGCCGCGTCTGAACCGGCCGGAACTGAGTTCGGTACGGCTCTCACCCGTACGGCGCGTGACCGGCACCCCGGCCGCCTCGTTGGTGGGGTGTCCGTGCCAGCCAGGGGCGGGCCCGAAAGAACCACGCGTGGCTCGCTGGGGCGATGAGACGTACGGAACGTGCCGTGCGTCGTGGGACCTCGCTCCAGTCAAGTGACCGGACGGCAGGGGACAGCAGCCCGGTCACCCAAAGACGGCCGGCTCCGGGGACGCCCGGGGCCGACCGGCGGAAAATTGCAAAAATGCACAAGGGCTGGGTCAAACGGTTGCGGAGGCCGCGGACATCCAGCACGATGCAGAGAAGGCCACCGAGGCCTTCGTGGTTCCCAAGTCCCAGTCCAGGCAACGGTATTGCCGTGTGCCGGCCGTCCGCCGAAGGTCGGGACCTGCCGTACGTCCCGAGTGCGCCGGGGCGCCGACCCGAGTACGGACGGTGGTACAGGACACAGAGACCAGCGGCGCAACCCCCCGGCGCCGCTTCCAGGCACCGGCGCTGCCCTGACGTCGGTGCTGACCGCAGAAGGGCCCCGCGGCTCCGTCCCGCGGGGCCCTTCGCCTGTGCGCGGAGACCCGCACCGGCCTTGTGACGGCCGTCACATAAAAATTCTGTGAATGTGGAGGCAACCATTCACAGGATTCACCGGTCACATCACCGGAACCAGCGGTTACATCCGCCCGCCGCACCTGAGTCAACGGGGTCCTTCATGAAGCTTCGTCGCGCCATGGCCGCGGCAGCCGCCACGGCTGCCCTCGCACCGCTCGCCCTGCTGTCCGCACCGGCCGCGTTCGCGGAGGACACCGCATCGCCGACGGCGTCGGAGAGCGCGCCCAGCGAGATACCCGGCGACCCCGCGTCGCCCACCCCGTCCGACTCCGCCGCCCCGAGCGACAGCGCGTCGCCGTCCGAGTCCGCGTCGCCCTCCGCCCAGCCCAGCGGCAGTGCGAGCCCCAGCGCATCCGCCTCCGCGTCCGCCTCGACGCAGCCCTCCGAGTCGGCCGAGCCCAGCGAGGACCCGTCCGACCCGGACGTGCCCTACTGCGAGGACCTCGACGAGAACTTCGGCAACGCCAAGGTGTCCGCCGACATCAAGGGCCTGCCCGGCAAGATCGTCGCGGGCGACGGCTACCACGCCTTCAAGCTGACCGTGACGAACGAGTCGAAGGCCGACGTCGACGGCGTCGCCTTCTACGCCGAGATCGAGAACTACGAGCTGGACGAGTCGAAGTACCTCAGCCCGTACGTCGAGCTGGAGTTCAAGAACCCCGACAGCGGCACCTGGGACCGGATCGGCAGCGACGACTGGGCCGGCGACTACTTCTTCTACGTGGAGAAGCTGAAGTCGGGCGCGAGCAAGTCGGTCGACCTGCGCGTCGCCATCGACGCCAAGGCGCCCGCCGGTGACGCCTACTCCTTCGGCTCCGGTGCCTACCTCGACAAGGTCGACGGCCAGGACTGCATCGCCGAGGGCTGGGCGCAGTACGACTTCACGGTCCTCAAGGCCGGCTCGTCCAACCCCGACCCGGGTACCGCCAAGCCGGGCGACGACGGCGGCAAGGACTCCGTGAAGAAGCCGCAGGGCAACGTCGCCGACCTGCCGACCGGCAACCTCGCGGAGACCGGCTCCAGCTCGGCGCTCCCGGTCATCGGCCTGGTCGGCGGGGCCGCCGTGGTGGCCGGCGCGGCCGCGGTGTTCGTGGTGCGGCGCCGCAAGGCGGGCGCCGACGCATAGGCAAGGTCGCGCCGACCGCCGCGGCGCGGCGGTCGCGCACCGATGAAGAGGGACCTGGGCTCGGAGGGGGGCTCAGGTCCCTTTTCGCTGCCCGGCCGCCCCGCTTCCCGGCGGCTGCTTCTTCGGGGGGACGGCCGGGATGCCGAGGAACGGCAGGCGCAGGGCGCCGAACGCCCCGGCCGGGACCGCCGGTTCGCGCGGTTCCACCGGGCGCAGGCGCCGGTACGCCTCGCCCTGCGGCGGACGCGGGTCCGGCTCGCCCTTGTTGGGCCAGTACGACATCGCGCGCTCGGCCTGCGCCGTGATGGTGAGGGACGGGTTCACGCCCAGGTTCGCGGAGACGGCGGCGCCGTCCACGACCGAGATGCCGGGGTGGCCGTACAGCCGGTGGTACGGGTCGATGACCCCGGTCTCGCGGGAGTCGCCGATCGGGCAGCCGCCGAGGAAGTGGGCGGTGAGCGGGGTGCCCATCAGCTCGCCGACGTTGCTGCCGGGGAAGCCGTTGATCTCGGCGGCCAGCACGGCGGCCGCCTCCGAAGCGGCCCTGATCTGCTTGGGGTTGGGTGCGCCGTGGCCCTGCCGGGCGGTGAGCAGGCCCTTGCCGACGCCGTCCGGTTTCAGGTACGTGGTCAGGGAGTTGTCCAGCGACTGCATGACCAGGCCGATGATGGTCCGCTCCGACCAGCGCCGGTTGGAGAGCGAGCGCAGCACGAGGAGCGGGTGGCGGGCCGCGTTCGCCAGCCAGCCGAGGACCCGGGAGGTGCCCTCCGCGTAGGGCACCTGGAGGATCGACAGGCCGCCCATCGCGTTCGACCCCTTGCCGTACCGGACCGGCTCGATGTGCGTGTTCTCGTCCGGGTGGATGGAGGACGTGATCGCGACGCCCTTGGTGAAGTCGGCCCGCGGGACGCCGTGCGCCCTGCGGTAGCGGCGGTCGTCGGTCTGGGCGCCCACCAGGGCCTCGGAGTTGGTGCGGGTGAGGTCGCCCAGCCGGTCCGAGAGGTACGGCAGCCGGCCGCTCGCCTTCATCCGGTGCAGGAGGGTCTGGGTGCCGTACGTGCCTGCGGCGACGACGACCCGGCGCGCCGTGAAGACCCGGCCCTTCGCCTTCCTCCGGTCGTCCGTGGGGAGGGTCGCGACCGCGTAGCCGCCCCGCGAGTCGTCGGTGACGGAGACGACGGTGGTCATCGGGTGGACGACCGCGCCGGCCCGTTCGGCGAGGTGCAGGTAGTTCTCGTTGAGGGTGTTCTTCGCGCCGTGCCGGCAGCCGGTCATGCACTCGCCGCACTCGGTGCAGGCGTTGCGGGCGGGACCGGCGCCGCCGAAGTAGGGGTCGGCGACCTGGTCGCCGGGTGCCGCCTTGGCCTCGCCGTCGGCGTCCTTGCCGTCGCCGAAGAAGACGCCGACCGGGGCGAGGTGGAAGGTGTCGCCGACGCCGAGCTTCTCCGCGGCCGCCTTCAGGTGGACGTCGGAGGGGGTCGTCGTCGGGTTGAGCCGGACGCCGAGCATGCGCCGGGCCTGGTCGTAGTACGGCGCCAGCTCCTCCTGCCAGTCCGTGATGTCACGCCACTGGGGGTCGTCGAAGAAGGGCTTCGGCGGGACGTACAGGGTGTTGGCGTAGTTGAGGGAGCCGCCGCCGACGCCTGCGCCGGCCAGGACCATGACGTTGCCGAGGAGGTGGATGCGCTGGATGCCGTAGCAGCCGAGCCGGGGGGCCCAGAGGTAGTTCCTGATGTCCCAGGAGTTCTTGGGGAGGGTGTCGCGGGTGAAGCGGCGGCCCGCCTCCAGCACACCGACCTTGTAGCCCTTCTCGGTGAGGCGCAGGGCGGTGACGGAGCCGCCGAAGCCGGAGCCGACGACCAGGACGTCGTAGTCATAGGTGTCCTGAGACAACGTGCCATCTCCCCTTTGAGTGTGCGCTGCGGGTGCTCGGTGGCTGGTCGCGCAGTTCCCCGCGCCCCCAAAGACAGGTCGGCTATCGCAGCCTCAGTGCCTTCATCACCTTCAGACTCGTGCTCATGAACTGGGCGTACTTCTCGTCGTCCATGCCCAGTGCGGGGGCCATCGGGAGCAGGCGCTGCTGGGCGACCGTCTGCGCCTCCGTGTACTTGAGGATGCCCTCCGAGCCGTGGCGGCGGCCGAGGCCCGAGTCCTTCATGCCGCCCATCGGCGACTGGACGCTGCCGTACGCGGGGGCGTAGCCCTCGTTGACGTTGACCGTGCCGGTGCGCAGGCGGGCGGCGACGGCGCGGCCGCGGCTGCCGTTCTTCGTCCAGACGGAGGAGTTGAGGCCGTACGGCGTGCCGTTGGCGTGCTCGATCGCCTCGTCGTCCGTCCTGAAGCGGTAGATCGAGACGACCGGGCCGAAGGTCTCCTCCGTGCAGACGGCCATCGCCTCCTCGACGCCGTCGAGGATGGTGGGCTCGTAGAAGTAGGGGCCGATGTCGGGGCGGGCGGTGCCGCCGGCGACGACGGTCGCGCCCTTCTCGACGGCCTCCGCCACGTGCCGGGTGACCGTCTCCAGCTGCCGTTCGCCGACCAGGGAGCCCATGTCGGCGCCGTAGGCGAGGGACCGGCCGAGACGCATGGCTCTGGTGCGGGCGGCGAAGCGCTCGACGAACGCGTCGGCGATCGACTCGTGGACGTAGAGCCGCTCGATGGAGATGCAGAGCTGGCCGGCCGAGGAGAAGCAGGCCCGGACCGCGCCGGCGGCCGCCTTCTCGATGTCGGCGTCGTCCAGGACCAGCATCGCGTTCTTGCCGCCGAGTTCGAGGGAGACGCCGACCAGGCGGGCGGCGGCGCCCTGGGCGACCTCGCGGCCGGTGCGGGTGGAGCCGGTGAAGGAGACGTAGTCGGCGTGCCGGACGACCTCGGGTCCGACGACCGGGCCCTCGCCGAGCACCACCTGGAAGACGTCCGCGGGCAGGCCGGCCTCGATGAGCAGGTCACGCGCCCACAGGGCGGTCAGGCAGGTCTCGGTGTCCGGCTTCATGACGACCGCGTTGCCCGCGACGAAGGCGGGGAGGGCGTCGCCCACGGAGAGTTCGAGGGGGTAGTTCCAGGGGGCGATCTGGCCGACGACACCGCGCGGGTGGCGCAGTTCGGTGACCTTGGTGAGGGTCGGCATGGCGCCGGCGTGCCGCTTGGGCCGGAGGTAGGAGGGGGCCTTGCGGCCGTAGTGGCGGGCGGCGACGGCGACGGCCTGCACCTCCTCGTGGGCGTGCAGCCGGGCCTTGCCGGTCTCCAGCTGGATGAGGTCGAGGACCTCGGCCTGGCGCTGGAGGACCAGGTCGTGGAAGCGGAGCAGCACGGCGGCGCGCTGCCGGACCGGCACCTTCGCCCACACGGCCTGGGCGGCGCGGGCCGCTTCATAGGCCTTCGCCACGTCCTCGGGGGTGGACTCGGGCAGGTCGGCCAGCTTCTCGCCGGTGAAGGGCGTGTGGTTGGCCGTGCGTCCGGAGCCGACGACGCCCTTGGTGAGCTGGGCGACCAACTCGGGCGTGACCACGTCGGCGGCCGTTCTGGCCCCTGCGGGGGCGGGGGCGAGGGGGTTCGTGCCGGTGGGGGCCGGTGCGTGCGCCGGGGCCTGCGAGTCCGTCATGTGCCGCAGGGTATGCGGCGGCGGGGGCCTTTGGGTACCCGTGGGTAACCCGGTTTCCCGGCGACCACCCACCCCGCCAGCGATCACTGGCAGCGAATGCGCTGATCAGGAGGTGGGACGGGGACGATCAGCGCGCTCCGGTTTTTTGGCGAGGAGCAGGCCGAGGGCGGCGAGGGGGGTGAGGCGGCGGGGTTCGGCGGCCTCGGGGTCCGGCGCGGCCGGGGGCTCCGGGGCGGGGTCCGGGGCCGGTGCGGGCGCCGCCGGGGGCTCGGTGACCCACTGCGGGAGGTCCACTCCGGCGGCCCGGGCCAGCACCTCGGCGGCGTCCGCGGCCGCCGGGCGGGCCTCGGGGTCGGGCGCGAGGAGTCGGTCGAGCAGCGCCCCGAGGGCGCCGTCCGCGCCGTCCGCGCCGCCGACGGCGGCACGGAGCAACGCGCCCAGCGACCACAGGTCGGAGGCCGGCCCGGCGGCCCCGCGCTCCTCGCCGTGCTCCGGGGCGGCGAAGCCGCCGAGTCCCTGCCCCGATCCGGTGCCGAAGTCGGTGACGACGACACGCTCGCCGTCCGCCGCGAGGAGCACGTTGGACGGCTTGAGGTCCCGGTGCACGATCCCGACGCAGTGGGCGGCGTGCAGGGCGCCGAGCACGGCGAGCCCGACGCGGGCGGCCTCGGGGGCCGGCAGCGGCCCGTCGGCGGCCAGAACCTGGTCGAGGGACCGCCCGGCCACCAACTCCATGACGGTCCAGGGCACTTCGCCGTCGAGGAGTACGTCGTGAATGGCGACGACGGCCGGATGGTCGACGCGGGCGGCGGCGCGGGCCTCGTGCAGCAGGCGGTGGGCGGCGCGCCGCCGTTCCTCGTCGTCCACGCCGTCGGGCAGCCGCGGCTCCTTGACGGCGACGTCCCGCCCGTCCTGCTCGTCACGCGCGCGCCACACGGTGCCGGCCGGCCCGGAGCCGATGGGCCCGGCGAGCCGGTAACGCCCGCCGATCAGACGTCCCTCGACCGGCTGTTCGCCGTCTTCGCTCATGCCACATGAGTACCTTGCGCACCATGCCCTTGTCGAAGCGGCGCGGTCAGCGGGCCGTGGGCCGACGCGGGCGCCGCCACCACCGCACGAGGCGCCCCGACCCGTGCCGCGGCCGGCCGGTAAAGTCCCGTGAATGCCGAGAGTCAAGGTCAGCGTCATCGTTCCCACCTACAACACCGGGAAGTACGTCGACGAGTGCGCGCCGTCGCTGCTGGGGCAGAGCCTGCCCGCCGACGAGTACGAGGTCATCTACGTCGACGACGGCTCGACCGACGACACACCGGCCCGGCTGGAGCGGATCGTCGGCGAACACCCCAACGTCCAGGTGCACACCCGGCCCAACTCCGGCTGGCCCGGCGCCCCCCGCAACCTCGGGATGCGGCACGCCAAGGGCGAGTACATCCAGTTCGTCGACCACGACGACACGCTCGGACCCGAGGCCCTGGAGCGGCTGTACGAGCACGCGAAACGCAACGACGCCGACGTCGTGCTCGGCAAGATGTCCAGCACCATGGTCCGGCCCCGCCGCCTCTTCCGGCACACGATCGACGCCTGCACCATCGAGAACGACGAGCTGATGCAGAGCATGTCGCCGCACAAGATGTTCCGGCGGGCCTTCGTCGAGGAGCACGGCCTGCGCTTCCCCGAGGGGCCCTGGATCCTGGAGGACCTGCTCTTCGTCAGCGCCGCCTACCTCAAGGCCGAGCGCATCTCCGTGCTCGCCGACTACCCCTGCTACTACTGGATGAAGCGGGACGACGGCGGCAACAACACCCAGCACCGCTTCAACCCGCGGCACGGCTTCTGGGCCAACGCCCGCACCATCGTCCGCCAGATCAAGGACGGCACCCCGCCCTCCGACGACCTCGACGCCCTCCAGAACCGTCTCCTGCACCGCCTGTACCACGTCGAGGTCCTCTCCCGCACCCGCGAGCCGGAGATCCTCCGCGAGGACCCCGCCGAGCAGCGCCCGCGTTTCGAGGCGGCCCGCGAGCTGGCGGTGACGGAGTTCCCCGCGGCCGTCCGCGAGGGGCTGCCCGCGGTCTCCCGGCTCCGTGCCGACCTCCTCGAACGCGGTGACTTCGACGGCGCCGTCGCCCTCGCCGAGCGCGTCCGCCAGGTCACGGCGCGCTGCGAGGTCGGGACGCCGGCCTGGGAGGACGGCCGTCTCGTCGCCGACGTCACCCTCGGCCTCGTGCGCGGCGACGGCGAGCCCCTCGTCCTCGTCGAACGGGACGGGAAGCGGTGGCTCGACCCGGAGCTGCTGGCCGGGGTGCCGGGGACCGAGGACGGCTGGGAGGTCCGCGATCCCTTCCGGCTGGCCTACGCGGAACTGGTGGTCAAGGACCGGGACCGGGAGGACTGGTGGTACCCGGAGGGCGAGCTGGAGGTGGGGCTCCGGCCGCTCGGCGACGGGCGCGGTCAGCTCGTCGCGGCCGGGCGGCTGCGCCTCGATCCCGAACGGCTCGCCGGCGGGCGGCCGTTGGAGCGCGGGGTGCACGACGTGTGGGCGTACGCGCAACTGCTGGGCATCGACCGGATGGTCCGGGTGACGGGCGGCGGCACGCCGGGGACCCCGGCCGCCGGTCCCGCGGTGACCGGCGGCCGGCTGGCGCTGCCGTACTGGACGGGGAGCGGCCAGCTGGCCCTGGACATCGACCAGCGGCAGCGGAAGGTGGGGGCGGACACGGCTCGGGCGGCGGCCGCGAACCCGGCGCGCGGGGAGGGGGCCTCGCTCGCGCTGCCCTACGTCGCGGCGGCGAACGGCGCCCCGGCCCGGGTCAAGGTCGGCGTGGGCACGGTGACGGTGCAGGCCGAGCTGGTCCCCGAGGCGGGGACGGCCCGGCTGCGGCTGCCCGCGCGCCTGCAACTGCCCACCGGCCGGCATCCGGTCACGTTCCCGAAGGCGTCGGCGCCGGTCGCGTACGCGGTGGTCAGGGGCGGTGCGGTGCGGCGCCTGGAGGGTCCGGCGTACCGGCCCCGCCCGACGCGGCGGCTCATGGACGCGGCGACGGACGGGCTGCGGCGCGTGCGGCGCACGCCCTGAGCGGCCTGGCCCCCTGTTCCGGCCCCCGCGCTCACCCCGCCGCGAACGTGTCCACCGCGACGTCGAAGTACTCCCGCGCCTCCCGCACCTTGCCGACCGGCGCCGACACCCACACGTCGTACAGCCGTCCGCTCTCCTCCCAGCAGAGGTCGTAGGTGTGCCGGGGGCCCTCGGCCGCGCTGAAGCCCTTCCAGGTGAACTCCCAGAAGGCGGCCGGGTGTCCGGAGTGGGTGGTGTCGGTGACCCGGCCGTCGTGGTAGCCGGGGTTGGTGCTCGGCCCCTCGGCCGCCGCCCGCCGCAGCACCGTCCCCGGACCGCCGGTCACCGGTTCGGACACCTTGATGCCGAGCCGGAAGGTCTGCCCCGGCGACAGGTAGAAGACGCGCTCGCCCTGCGGATCGCGGGTGAAGCCCTCCGGCACGGCCAGCGAGAAGCCGGCCGGGTCCTGCGCGAAGCGGTAACCGGAGGGCGCGGTGCGGTTGCCGGAGGCCGAGAGGGTGGGGGAAGCGGGCGACGGGGCGGGTGCGGACGTCGACGTGGAGGAGGCGGAGACGGCCGTCGTGGCGCCGGGTCCCGGCGTCCCGCCGTGCCCGCCGCCGTGGAACAGCAGCGTCGCCGCCGACACGCCCGCCCCGGCCATCGCGGCGACCAGTAACGCGGCCACCAGCAGCCCGCGCGTGGCGGAGGACTGCGGCTGGGCGCCCGGCGCCGGCGGCCGCGGCACGTCCCGCTGGGTCGGCGTGTACGACGCCGCGCCGGCGCCGCCCGTCGCGGCCGGCGCCGCCACGGCCCCCGTGTCCAGGTACTCGCGCAGCATCCGCTCGGCCTCCGCCGCGCCCAGCCGCCGCTCCGGATCCCGCTCCAGCAGCCCTCGTACGACCGGCAGCAGCGGCTCCGCCTGGGCCGGTGGCCGGATCTCGTCGGAGACCACGGCGTGCAGGATCCCGCCGAGCGAGTCGCGCCGGAACGGCGACTCGCCGCTGAGCGCCGCGCACAGCAGCGCCCCCAGCGACCACAGGTCGGACGCCGGGCCGGACCGGGAGCCGGACATCCGCTCCGGCGCGGTGTACTCGGGCGAGCCGACGAAGGAACCGGTCTCGGTGAGCGTGGTGGCGCCCGCCACCTGGGCGATGCCGAAGTCGGTGAGCACGACCCGCCCGGTGCCGGTCTCGACGAGCACGTTCGCGGGTTTGATGTCCCGGTGCAGCACGCCGGCCTCGTGCGCCGTGCGCACCGCGCCGAGCAGGGCGACGCCGATCCGCGCGGCCTCGGCGACGTCCACCGGGCCGCCCCGGGAGATCCGGTCGGCGAGCGAACCGCCGTCGATCAACTCCATGACGATGTAGGGCCGTCCGCCGTCCTCCACCACGTCGTGGACGACGATGATGTGCGGGTGGTGCAGCTGGGCGACCGCCTGCGCCTCGCGCAGGGTGCGGTCGCGGCGCAGCCGGGCCTCGTCGTCGGAGAGGGTGTCGTCGACGGTGAGCTCCTTGACGGCGACCTCCCGCCCCAGGAGCTGGTCGGTGGCCCGCCACACGACGCCCATGCCCCCGCGCCCGAGCCGCGCTCCCAGGCGATACCGCCCCGCGACCAGCCGTACGGCGTCGTCCCCCGGATTCACCATGCGCCCCATGATGCCGCACCGGACGCCCGGCTTCCGGACCGCGACCGGCCAAGACGCACGGCCGGGGCGCACGGGCGGGCGCCCGGGGGCGGCTCAGCCCGACGTCCCCGGATCCCAGGTCTGCAGGACCCACTTGAACTGCTTGCTCGCCGTCGCCCAGTCCTTCGCCGGCGACGACATGTAGATCGCGTACTCGACGCCGTCCCGCGAGTAGTAGGTCTCCTCGATCGCGCGGCGCGGTCCCGGCACGTAGGGCGGGTCCTTTTTCAGCGCGGTCCAGGTGTACTCCCACACCGCCCCGGGCCGGTCCCGGTACAGGTTCTTCTCCATGGTCACGCGGCGGTAGTCGACCAGTTTGTGCAGCTGCTGCTCCAGGTCCTCCTGGTGGGCGAGCGCGTCGGAGAAGTCGGGTGAGCTGTCGACGGCGATGCGCACGAAGTGCTTGCCGTCGTCGGGCGTGTAGTCGATCTGTTTGAGGTCGCCGTCGATGCCGTACACGCTGCGCTTCCAGCCCTTGGGCAGGGAGAGGCTGAAGCCGAGCGGGTCGTGCTTGGTCACCCAGTCGGTGGGGACCGCGCCGTCCGGAGCCGAGGTGGCCCCGTGCGTGGCCGAACCGGACGTGGCCGGCGCGACGTTGCCGGAGGCATGCTGCCGCTGTCCGGAGTCCCACTTCTGCACTGCCACGGCCGCACCGCCGCCGATCAGCGCGGCCAGGGCCACGACGAGCGCGAGGGTGCGCAGCCGACGCCGCCGGGGCTGCGCTGCGGCAGGCACGGGCGCCCCGCCGACGGCCGTCGGCCCGTTCACGGAGCTGCCGCCGACGGGCGGCCGGACCTCGTAGGAACCGCCGTAGTGACCGCCGCCGTACGAATCGCCGGGGAAACCTCCGAGGGAACCGCCGGACGCCCCGTCGTAGGACGACGCCCCGGCCTTCCCCGGGTCCCGCCGGGTACCGCCGCTGAGCTGCGACTGCGTCGGCACGTACGCCTGGGCCGCGCTGGGCCGACGGCCCTCCGCCGCCTCGGCGAGCATCTGCTCGGCCTCTTCGGGGGTCGGCCGCTGGGCCGGTTCCTTGCGCAGCAGCGCGGTGATGACCGGCTCCAGCGGGCCCGCCGCCCGCGGCTCGGCGGCCTCGTCCTCGACGACCGCCTGCATGGTGGTCAGCGGCGAGGTGCGGCGGAACGGCGAGCGGCCCTCGACCGCCGTGTACAGCGTCGCGCCCAGCGCCCACAGGTCGGAGGACGGCCCGGGGTCGTGCCCGCGCACCCGCTCCGGTGCGAGGTAGTCGACGGAACCGACGACCTCCCCGGTCCGGGTGATGGTCGTGTCGCCCTCGATCTGCGCGATGCCGAAGTCGGTGAGGAGGACCCGGCCGTCCCGGCCGAGCAACACGTTGCCCGGCTTGACGTCCCGGTGCAGTACCCCGGCGCTGTGCGCGGCGCGCAGGGCGCGCAGCACCCACAGCCCGATCCGGGCGGCCTCCCGCGGCTCGATGCGCCCCTGCTCCTTGACCGCGTCGGCCAGCGAGTGGCCCTCGACCAACTCCATGACGATCCACGGCCGGCCGTCGTGTTCGAGCACGTCGTGGACGGTGACGACGGCGGAGTGGTTGATGCGCGCCGCGGCGCGGGCCTCCGCCCGGGTACGGGCCAGCAGGACGGCCTGGTCGGCCTCGGAGACGTAGAGCGCAGCCGTCAACTCCTTGATGGCGACCGCCCGGTGCAGCACTTCGTCATGGGCGCGCCACACCCGGCCCATGCCGCCGCTGCCGATGGTGTCGGCGAGCCGGTAGCGGCCCGCTATGAGCAGGCCCTGCATCTGATTCACGTTGCCCCGCAATGCTCTTGTCAGGGCCAGACTAAGGACCGGCCTGCGGTCATGGAACCAGTGGGGTCCCACGGAGACAGCACTGTGACGGTTTTCGCCTTCCTTACGGGATGTGAACGAAATCCCCTCACCGTGGCGGGAACCGATCGGCCCGGGACGGCGTTGACGCGGCTCAGCGCGTGTACGTGTACGACGACGAGGCCTGCTCGTACAGCTTGGTGACCTCGTCCCGGTCGGACTCCGGGCCGCGCACCTGCACGATGTGGTAGCGCCCGCCGATCAAAAAGACCATGTTGCGTACGAACAGGTCGCCCTGCCCGCTGTCCGTCCAGGTGAACTGGCCTTCGGCGGACACCTGCTGACCGACCGTGATGGTGCGCAGACCGCCGGCCGTGGCCCAGCTGGAGTCCCGGTACGGCTGCAGCTCCGGCTCCTTGTCCCGCTGGTACGCCATCGGGTCGCTGCCGTAGGTCGCCGCGCTGTCCCGGCCCGCCACCACGATCAGCTCGAACCTGCCCTGTGAGTAGATCACCTGGCCGGCGCTGTTCTTCGGGGTGCGGGTCCAGCCCTTGGCGACGGCGATCCGGAAGCCGTTCGGGTCGTTGCGCAGGGTGAAGCCGTCGCCCACGGAAGCGCCGTCCGTCGAGCCGGCGGTGGTCTGGGTCTCCGTGGACGGAGTCGCCGTCGGGCTGGGGGTGGGGGTCGCGCTGGAGCCGGGCGCGGTGCTGACCGTCCCCGCCGATCCCGTCCGTTCGCCGCCGTTGTCGTCCGTGGCGCCCTTCTTCGGCAGGAACAGCATGGCGTACGCGACCGCCGCGGCCAGCAGGAGCAGGACCAGCAACAGCAGCGTACGGCCCAGTCTCCGCGGGGACCTGGCCTCCTCCCGGGCCCGCTTGTGCCGGCCGTGGGTCGCCGGGAGCCCGGCCCTGCGCCTGCGCACCAGCTCACCGCGGCGCCGGACGATCGGCAGCCGCCTGGGGTCGGGCGGGGCGGCGACGACATGGGTACCGGCGTCCGGCTCGGGCGCGGAGCGCACCAGCGAGCGCAGCCAGCCGCGCAGCTCCTCGAAGTCCGGGCGCTCGGTGGGGTCCTGACGCAGCAGCGACTCCACGACCGGCCTGAGCGAACCGCACTCCTCCGCGAAGGCGGGCGGCTCCGAGCACACCAGCTGCACCAGTTCGGCGGTCGACTCCTCCGGGTACGGTGCGTGTCCCTGCACCGCCCGGAACAGCAGCGCGCCCAGCGCCCACAGGTCGGTGGCCGGTCCGATGGGCGCCGCCAGCTGCCAGTTCTCGTGCACGGGAACGGCCTGCTCCGGCGCCCAGCGCTCGGTCACCGGCCCCACCACGGTCATCCGCACCTGACGGGCCCGTTCGGCGGCCAGCGCGGTCGCGGGCCCCCGCCGGCCGGGGACGGCGGCACCGGCCTCGTCCCAGCGGGGGGCGGGACCGGTCCCCCGCGCGGGTACGACGGCGGGCGGGCCGCCCTGAGCGCCGGGGAGTTCGGTTCCGGGGCCGCCGGCGCCGGGAGCGGCGGGCGGTAGCGCGGACCGTTCCCGCCCGGCGGCCGCCGGGGCCGCTCCGGGTTGCGGGCGCGGCGCGGCCCCGTGCCAGGGCGCGGGCGCGCCGCGCACCCCGTAGGGATCGGCGATCCGGCCCCGGGCCACCCCGCCGGCACCCCGCTCTCCGGCCCCCGCATCCGGCCCCTGCGCCCACCCGTTGCCGTACGGCGACTGCGCCTCACCGCCGGCCTGCCCCGGGAGGTACGGCGAACCACCCACGGCCCCAGAGCCGTACTCCGACTGAACCGCCCCGTTGGCGTGCCCTTGCCCGTACGGCGACTGGGACGCCCCGTCGGCCGACCCGGGCCCGTACCCCGGCTGAGCCGCCCCATTGGCCTGCCCGGGGCCATACGGCGGCTGGGACGCGCCGTCGGCCTGGCCCTGGCCGTACGGCGGTTGGAGCGCCTCGTCGGCGTGCCCGGGGCCGTACACCGGCTGTGCCGCGCCGTTGGCGTGTTCCCGGCTGTGCGGCGGGAGTGTGGCGGCACCGGACTGACCCGGGATGTGGGGTGCGGGGGGCCTGGTGCCGCCCTCGGTGGGTGGCCGGGCGCCGGGCAGGGCGGCCCGGCCGCTCTGCTGGGCCTCCTGGACCCGGGCGGCGGCCCTGGCCCCCGCCTGGTACGCGGCGATCGCCCCGGCCCGGGCGGCCCGGATGTCCGCGCCGGTCTCCACGGCACGCCGCTCCACCGCGCCCGTACCGGTGCCGCCCGGCCCCTCGTCCGGTCCGGCCCCCGGCAACCCGTTGGCCGCCCGCGCCTGTATCGCGGCGCGCCGCGCGGCCTCGGGATCCGTCTGCGACGCGCCGGGCGCCGCCTGTGCGCCGCCTGTACCACCGAACGCACCACCACTGCTTCCCGTGCCTCCGACGGCAACGGCTCCCGAACCGCCGGAACCACCCGAACCGGGCAGACCGGGCGGCACGACAGACAGGGGCGAGCCGCCGGGCGTGCCCGGCGCGCCGGAACCTTCCGCCTGCCCGAGACCCCGCGGACCCCCCGCCCCCTCGCCGCCCTCCTCCTCGGGCAGCGGCACCGGGTCGTACCCGCTCAGCGCCTCCTCCGCGGCCCCGACCGCGAGGCCGGTCAGCAGCACGCGGCCGTCGTCGCAGACGAGGACCGTGCGGGCGGTGATGTTGCGGTGCACCCAGCCGTGTGCGTGCAGGACCCGCAGCGCCATCAGCAGGTCGGAGGCGACCTCGGCCGCCCGGTACGGCGTCAGCGGCTGCTCGGCCAGCAGCGCCGCCAGCGGCCGCGCGGCGACGAACTCGCTGACGATCCAGAGCGAACCGCCCTCGGCGAACACGTCGAAGACCTGGTCGAGGCGGGGGTGGTCGGGGATCCGGGCGGCGGCCTGCGCGGCCTCCACGGCGCGCCGCACCGCCGGATCGCTGGGCCGGCGTGTCGCGGTCCTGGCCGACGGCGGCCGGCGCCCGCCACGGTCACGGGCTGTGAACCCGTCGGGCAGTCCCTCGGCGTCGAGCACCTCGGCCTCGACCACCTCCGGCAACGGCACCTGGCGGACGAGGACTTCCTGCCCGCTGTAGGTGTCGAAGGCGCGGCTCTCGGTGAGTTCGTACTCGTCGGAGGGGGGCAGGGGCAGGCGGTAGCGGTCGGCGAGCACCCGACCCGCATAGTCGTCCACGTTGCCTCCCCCGGCCGCCCGGTCGGTCAAATCCGTTCGTTGGGCGGCCCGTTCCGCGTGCATACCGGCATGCGTACGGTCCGCAACCACTCACGATACGTGCCGGAGGCAATTCGCATTGTGGGGATGCGAATTTGTCACTTCGGCTCGAAGGACGCGGCGAGCGTCTTCCAGGTGTCCCGGCGCAGCTCGCTGCTCCAGTCGTCGTCCTTCGCGGTGTACATCAGCGCGTACCCCTGATGGGAGTTGACGACGAACCCCCGGTCGATCGTGTGGTACTTGGTCCCGTCCTCGACGTAGGTGAACTCCCAGTCGGCGGCGTTCCAGCCCCGGTAGCCCACCGCCGCTATGCGGATCTTCTGGTATTCGGAGCGCACCATGTAACGCTCCTGGCTCCTCCAGTCCGCCACCGGGTCGTCCTTGGGGGTGCTCGTCCAGGCGATCAGCAGCTTCTGCCCGTCGGGACCGGTGAACCGGTCCCCGGCGGAGCTGCTGGTCTGGAACTTCCAGCCCTTGGGCAAGCCGATCGAGTACCCCTGGCCGCCGGTGTACTTCTTCACCACCGGCACGCCGTCGTCGCCGCTGCCACTGGAGTTCGACGTGGCGGAACTGTCGTCGCCCGGCGCGCCCGCGCCCGAGGTGCTCCCGGTGCTCGCGGACGCCGACGTGTCACCGTCCGTCCGGGTGCCGCCGCTGGTGTCCTCCTTGGTGGAGGGCCCGCTGCCGGACTTCGCACCGGAGCCGCTGCGCGCGCTCGCCCCCGAACTCGCCACCGCCTTGGCACCGCCGCTCCTGCCGCTCCCCCGGGCGTCCCCGTCGCCGCCGCCCAGCGTGAGGGCGAGCACGGTACCGAGCACCGCGAGCACCACCACCAGGGCGATGATCACCAAGGTGCGCTTGGGCACCACGTCGGTGAGCGGCGCCCGGGGCACCGGCCGCGGCGGCAGGTCCAGGTCCGGCGGCGGCACCACGGGCCACCCCGAACTCACCTTGCCGGTGGCCGGCTTGGTCCGCGCCGGGCCGCCGGTGGAACCGGGTCCGCCACCGACACCCACCGAGGCCGAGCCCACGGAGGCCGAACCGACGGAGTCCGAACGCTTGCTCCCGCCCGGTGCCGGAACGGACCCCGAACCGGGCCGGGTGCCGGCTCCCGCACCGGAACCGGAACTGGAACCGGTGCCGGCGGCGATCCCGCTGCCCGCGCCGCCCGAGCCGCCCCCCGCCCCGCCCGTGCCACCGCTCTTCACCTTGGTCGCGGCCGAGGCACTCGCCGCCCCCGCGACCTTGCGCACGGAACGCAGCGCCCCGCGCAGCTTCTCCCCGGCCTCCTCACCGCGTTTGGCCGCGCCGCTCCTCTCCACCTCCGGCGCGTCGGGCTGCGGCGGCAACGGCACCACCCGAGTGGCGTCCGCCGGTGCCTCCGCCGGCATGTTGACGACCGCGTTGAGCATCGCCCGCGCACCCGCGTCGTCCAGCCGCTGGGCCGGATCCTTGGTGAGCAGCCCGTAGATGACGTCCTTGAGCGGCCCCGCGTTCTTGGGCTCCTCCAGCGGTTCGGTCATCACCGCGGTCAGCGTGGCGATCGCCGACCCCTTGTCGTAGGGCGGCGTGCCCTCGACCGCCGCGTACAGCAGACCGCCGAGCGACCACAGGTCGGCCGCCGGGCCGGGCTTGTGACCTCGGGCCCGCTCCGGGGAGATGTAGGAGGGGGCGCCGACGAGCATGCCGGTGGAGGTGATGGACGGGTCGCCCTCGACCTGGGCGATGCCGAAGTCGGTGAGCACCACCCGGCCGTCGTGCTCGGAGATCAGCACGTTGGACGGCTTCACGTCCCGGTGCAGGATGCCCTCGCGGTGCGCGGACCGCAGCACGTCGAGGATCGCGAGACCGACCTCGGCCGCGCGCTTCGGGTCCAGGAGGCCGTCCTCACGGATGACCTCGGCCAGCGACTTGCCCTCGACCAGCTCCATCACGATCCAGGGCCGGTCGTCCTCCTCGACCACGTCGAAGACCGTCACCGCGCTGTTGTTGCGGATCCGGGCGATCGCCTTGGCCTCGCGCAGGGTGCGCGTGATCAGACGTCGTTTCTCGTCCTCGTCGATGTTCGACGGGAACCGCAGCTCCTTGACGGCCACCGTCCGGCCGAGGGTCTCGTCCTCGGCGCGCCACACCGTGCCCATGCCGCCGCGGCCGAGCACTCCCCCCAACCGGTACCGCCCGGCGAGAAGACGCTCACTGTTGTCCTGACGAGTCCCCTGACGAGGAGTACCCGCCCGCTCCGCCTCCGACATGCGTCCCCTCATGCAACCCGCCCTGACAGAGCCTCCATTGTCCCTCACCCGACAAGTGCCCAACGCCCAGGGGGCCCCTGACCGTGCATCGGGCGGGACCGGGGGCCGCCGCCGGGGACACCGCCGCCCAAACCGCCCCTGCCCTACAACGGCACGATGTCCGGCGCTCCCAGCCGTGCCGCGTCCGCCGTCTGGTCGTCGGGCTGGAGCTGGGACTCGCGCTCCGCCTCCACCCGCTTCTCGTAGTGCTCGACCTCCCGCTCCATCTGGCCCCTGTCCCAGCCGAGGACCGGTGCCATCAGCTCGGCCGCCTCGCGGGCACTGCGGGTGCCGCGGTCGAAGGTCTCGATGGAGATGCGGGTGCGGCGGGTCAGGACGTCGTCGAGGTGGCGGGCGCCCTCGTGGGAGGCGGCGTAGACGATCTCGGCGCGCAGGTAGTCGTCGGCGGCCGGCATCGGCTCTCCGAGGCGCGGGTCCGCGGCGACGAGGTCGAGGATCTCCTCCGCGTACGAGCCGTACCGGTTGAGCAGGTGCTCGACGCGCACCACGTGCAGGCCGGTGCGGGCGGCCGTCCGCGCCCGCGCGTTCCACATCGCCAGGTACCCCTCGGCGCCGATCAGCGGGACGTCCTCGGTGACGCACGGGGCGACCCGCATGTCGAGCCCGTGCACGGCCTCGTCGACGGCGTCCTTGGCCATCACGCGGTACGTCGTGTACTTGCCGCCGGCCACGACCACGAGGCCGGGCACCGGGTGCGCGACCGTGTGCTCGCGCGACAGCTTGCTGGTGGCGTCGGACTCGCCGGCCAGCAGCGGGCGCAGACCCGCGTAGACACCCTGGACGTCGTCGCGGGTCAGCGGCACCGCCAGGACCGAGTTGACGTGGTCGAGCAGGTAGTCGATGTCGGCGCTGGAGGCGGCCGGGTGGGCCTTGTCGAGGTTCCAGTCGGTGTCGGTGGTGCCGACGATCCAGTGCCGGCCCCAGGGGATGACGAACAGCACCGACTTCTCGGTGCGCAGGATCAGGCCGGTCGTGGAGTGGATGCGGTCGCGCGGGACGACCAGGTGGATGCCCTTGGAGGCGCGGACGTGGAACTGGCCGCGCTCGCCGATCAGTCCCTGCGTGTCGTCGGTCCACACCCCGGTCGCGTTGACGACCTGCTGGGCGCGGATCTCGTACTCCCCGCCGCCCTCCACGTCCTGCACGCGCGCCCCGACGACGCGCTCGCCCTCGCGCAGGAACCCGGTCACGCGGGCCCGGTTGGCGGCCTTCGCGCCGTAGGACACCGCGGTGCGCACCAGGGTCGCCACGTAGCGGGCGTCGTCCATCTGCGCGTCGTAGTACTGGATCGCGCCGACCAGGGCGTCCTTGCGCAGCGCGGGGGCGACGCGCAGGGCCTGACCGCGGGTCAGGTGGCGGTGCGCGGGCAGGCCCCGGCCGTGCCCGCGGGCCATGGACATCGCGTCGTAGAGCGCGACACCCGACCCCGCGTACAGGCGCTCCCAGCCCTTGTGCTGGAGCGGGTAGAGGAACGGCACCGGTTTGACCAGGTGCGGGGCGAGGCGCTCCAGCAGCAGGCCGCGTTCCTTGAGGGCCTCGCGGACCAGGGCGAAGTCGAGCATCTCCAGATAGCGCAGGCCGCCGTGGACCAGCTTGCTCGACCTGCTGGAGGTGCCGGAGGCCCAGTCACGGGCCTCGACGATGCCGGTGTTCAGGCCCCGTGTCACCGCGTCCAGCGCGGTGCCCGCGCCGACCACTCCGCCGCCCACCACCAGCAGGTCCAGCCCGCGTTCGGCCATGGCCGCCAAGGACTCCGCACGCTGCTCGGGCCCCAGTGTCGCTGTCCTCACCGCTGCCTCCCGCTCCGCCGCCGTCGGTCATCGCGCCCATGCCCAGATTCTGACCGGGTTGCCCGACTTCGGCCACCACTCACCCCCAGCCTGTGGACAACCGTCACCGAACCCACGGAAGACACATGAACACAATCCCACATAACGGTCATATTTACTCCTAGTCTGACATTGCGCTCCGCTCATCCTGTCCACAGGGCTTGCGCACCTGTCCCGCTTCGGTTACTGGGAAGGACGGCCCACACGCCATGCCCGCAGACCTCGCCGTCATCGGACTCGGTCCCTACGGCCTGCCCCTCGCCCAGGCCGCCGTGGCCGCCGGCGTCTCCACGATCGGCTACGCCACCGGCCCCGAGGCCGGCTCGCTCAGCCCGGCCGAGCTGCGCCGGATGCTCTCGGGGGGCTTCCGGACAGCCGAGGACCCGGCCGAGCTGGGGCGGGTGCGCACGGCCGTCATCTGCGCGCCGACGCCGCGCGGCGCCGACGGCGGGCTCGACCTGGGCCAGGTGGAGACCGCCGCCCGCACCCTGGCCGCCCGGCTGCGCCCGCACACGACGGTGATCCTGGAGTCGCCGGTCCACCCGGGGACGACGGAGGACTTCCTGCGGCCCCTGCTGGAGAAGGGCTCGGGTCTGCGCGCGGGGCGCGACTTCCACCTCGCCTACTCCCCCAGCCGGGTGGACCCCGGCAACCGCGAGTTCACCCCGGCCAACACCCCGAAGGTCATCGGCGGTCTCACGCCCGCGTGCATGGAGTCGGCGGCCACGTTCTACGGGCGGCTCACCGACAAGGTGGTACGCGCGCGCGGCCCGCGCGAGGCCGAGACCGTGCACCTCCTGGAGACCAACTTCCGGCACGTCAACATCGCCCTCGTCAACGAGATGGCGGTCCTCTGCCACGACCTGGGCGTCGACCTGTGGGACGTCATCCGCTGCGCGGAGACCAAGCCCTTCGGCTTCCAGGCCTTCCGCCCCGGCCCCGGCGTCGGCGGCCACGGCGTCGCGCTGGACATGTCCGGCCTCGCGAGCCGCGGCCTGCGCATGGTGGAGCTGGCCCAGCAGGTCAACAACCGGATGCCCGGTTACGTCGTCCAGCGGGCCGCCGCCCTCCTCAACGAGCACGGCAAGTCGGCCCGCGGCGCGCGCGTGCTGCTGCTCGGCGTCACCTACAAGGCGGACCTCGCCGACCAGCAGGACACCCCCGCCCAGGAGATCGCGATCCGCCTCATGGAACTCGGCGCGTCCGTCAGCTACCACGACCCGCACATCGCGTCCTGGAACGTCCTGAACCGCCCGGTCCCCCGCGCGGACTCCCTCTACGAGGCCGCCGCCGACGCAGACCTGACCATCCTCGTGCAGCAGCACCGCACGTACGACCTGCAGGGCCTGTCGGTGAAGGCCCAGCTGCTCCTGGACACCCGAGGCGCCACCCCGACAGGCGCAGCCCACCGCCTCTGACCGGCGCACGGGCACGAAGGGGGGCGCACGGATGGCCGACGTCGGGCGGCCGGTCCGTCTGGACGGCATGCGAAAGGCCGGGCGCCCGCTCGGGGGGACCGGCCTTTGCTTGTCGGGGGGGGCTACCGCTTGTGCTGGGAGTCCGCGACCGTCACCTCGACGCGCTGGAACTCCTTCAGCTCGCTGTAGCCGGTGGTGGCCATCGCACGGCGCAGGGCGCCGAAGAGGTTCATCGAGCCGTCGGGGGTGTGGGACGGACCGGTGAGGATCTCCTCGAGGGTGCCGACCGTGCCGAGGTCGACCTTCTTGCCGCGCGGCAGCTCCTCGTTCACGGCCTCCATGCCCCAGTGGTGCCCCTTGCCGGGCCCGTCGGTCGCGCGGGCCAGCGGGGAGCCCATCATGACCGAGTCGGCGCCGCAGGCGATCGCCTTGGGGAGGTCGCCGGACCAGCCGACACCGCCGTCGGCGATGACGTGGACGTAGCGGCCGCCGGACTCGTCCATGTAGTCGCGGCGGGCCGCGGCCACGTCGGCGACCGCGGTGGCCATGGGGACCTGGATGCCGAGCACGTTGCGGGTGGTGTGGGCGGCGCCGCCGCCGAAGCCGACCAGGACACCGGCCGCGCCCGTGCGCATCAGGTGCAGGGCCGCCGTGTAGGTGGCGCAGCCGCCGACGATCACCGGGACGTCGAGCTCGTAGATGAACTGCTTCAGGTTCAGCGGCTCGTGCGAGGACGAGACGTGCTCCGCGGAGACCGTCGTACCGCGGATGACGAAGATGTCCACGCCCGCGTCCACGACCGCCTTGGAGAACTGCGCGGTGCGCTGCGGGGAGAGCGCGGCCGCTGTGACCACACCGGAGTCGCGCACCTCCTTGATGCGCGCGCCGATCAGCTCCTCCTTGATGGGGGCGGAGTAGATCTCCTGGAGACGGCGGGTGGCGGTGTCGGCGTCCAGCCCGATGATCTCGTCGAGCAGCGGCTGCGGGTCCTCGTGCCGGGTCCACAGACCTTCGAGGTTGAGCACGCCGAGGCCGCCGAGCTCGCCGATGCGGATCGCGGTGGCCGGGGAGACGACCGAGTCCATGGGGGCGGCCAGGAACGGCAGCTCGAAGCGGTAGGCGTCGATCTGCCAGGCGATCGAGACCTCCTTCGGGTCCCGCGTACGGCGGCTGGGGACGACGGCGATGTCGTCGAAGGCGTACGCCCGGCGGCCGCGCTTGCCGCGCCCGATCTCGATCTCAGTCACGTCTGTGGCCTTTCCCTCTGCGTTTCAGCGTCTTCCAGTATCGCCGACGGGCACGGCGAGGGCGGCCCCGGATGCTCCGGGACCGCCCCTGGTACGCCTGACGTCTACTTGCTGCTGTAGTTCGGCGCCTCGACCGTCATCTGGATGTCGTGCGGGTGGCTCTCCTTGAGGCCCGCGGAGGTGATGCGGACGAAGCGGCCCTTGGACTCCATCTCGTCGACGGTGGCCGCGCCCACGTAGCCCATGGTCTGGCGCAGACCGCCGACGAGCTGGTGCAGCACGTTGGCCAGCGGGCCGCGGTAGGGCACCTGGCCCTCGACGCCCTCGGGGACGAGCTTGTCGTCGGAGGAGACCTCGGCCTGGAAGTAGCGGTCCTTCGAGTACGACCGGCCCTGGCCGCGCGACTGCATGGCGCCCAGCGAGCCCATGCCGCGGTACGACTTGAACTGCTTGCCGTTGATGAAGAGCAGCTCGCCGGGCGACTCCTCGCAGCCGGCGAGCAGGCTGCCGAGCATCACGGTGTCGGCGCCGGCCGCGAGGGCCTTGCCGATGTCGCCTGAGTACTGCAGGCCGCCGTCTCCGATGAGCGGGATGCCGGCCGGGCGGGCGGCGAGCGAGGCCTCGTAGATGGCGGTGACCTGCGGGACGCCGATGCCGGCGACCACGCGGGTGGTGCAGATCGAGCCCGGGCCCACGCCGACCTTGATGCCGTCGACACCGGCGTCGATCAGTGCCTGCGCGCCGTCGCGGGTGGCGACGTTGCCGCCGATCACGTCGACGCCCACGCTCGACTTGATCTTCGCCATCCAGCTGAGGGCGTTGCTGTTGTGGCCGTGCGAGGTGTCGACGACCAGGAAGTCCACGCCGGCCTCGGCGAGCGCCTGGGCCCGCTCCAGGGCCTCGGGGCTGGCGCCGACGGCGGCGCCGACGAGGAGGCGGCCCTCGGCGTCCTTGGCGGCGTTCGGGTACTTCTCGGCCTTGACGAAGTCCTTGACCGTGATCAGGCCCTTGAGGACACCGGAGTCGTCGACCAGCGGCAGCTTCTCGATCTTGTGCTTGCGCAGCAGCTGCATGGCCTCGGTGCCGGAGATGCCGACCTTGCCGGTGACCAGCGGCATCGGGGTCATGACCTCGTGCACCTGACGGCTGCGGTCGGACTCGAAGGCCATGTCGCGGTTGGTGACGATGCCGAGCAGCTTGCCTGCCGGGTCGGTGACCGGCACACCGCTGATGCGGAACTTGGCGCACAGCGCGTCGGCCTCGGCGAGGGTCGCCTCCGGACGCACCGTGATGGGGTCGGTGACCATCCCGGACTCGGACCGCTTGACCAGGTCGACCTGGTTCACCTGGTCCTCGACGGAGAGGTTGCGGTGCAGCACGCCCACGCCGCCGAGCCGGGCCATGGCGATCGCCATGCGGGACTCGGTCACCTTGTCCATGGCCGCCGACAGCAGCGGGATGTTGACCCGGACGTTGCGTGAGATGCGGGACGAGGTGTCGACCGCGTTGGGGAGCACCTCTGATGCGCCCGGCAGCAGCAGCACGTCGTCGTAGGTCAGCCCGAGTGTCGCGAATTTTCCGGGCACTCCGTCGACGTTTGCAGTCATGACACCTTCCCCAAATGGCCTTGAACGGTGCGGATGCCCATGCTAACGGGAAGCGGGGGCCCCGAATTCCACGGTACGACTCAGCCCGGGGCTTCGTATGTTCGTACGGAAACGGGCGTGCGCCTGTTCATCGGGGGTGGTTGCACCCGTTCGGCTACTGCTCCGCCAGTGCCCGCAGCCGGCTGAGCGCGCGGTGCTGGGCGACCCGGACGGCGCCCGGTGACATTCCCAACATCTGCCCCGTCTCCTCCGCGGTCAGGCCGACGGCGATGCGCAGCAGCAACAGTTCGCGCTGGTTCTCGGGGAGGTTGGCCAGCAGTTTCTTGGCCCATTCGGCGTCGCTGCTGAGCAGCGCGCGCTCCTCGGGGCCGAGGGAGTCGTCGGGGCGCTCGGGCATCTCGTCGGAGGGGACGGCGGTGGAGCCCGGGTGGCGCATCGCGGCCCGCTGGAGGTCGGCGACCTTGTGGGAGGCGATGGCGAAGACGAAGGCCTCGAAGGGACGGCCGGTGTCGCGGTAGCGGGGCAGGGCCAGGAGGACCGCCACGCACACTTCCTGCGCGAGATCCTCGACGAAGTGCCGGGCGTCGCCGGGCAGGCGGGACAGGCGGGTGCGGCAGTAGCGCAGTGCGAGGGGGTGGACATGGGCGAGCAGGTCGTGCGTGGCCTGCTCGTCCCCGTCTACGGCGCGGTGGACGAGAGCACCGATCGGCCCCATGGCAGTGGCTGCCTCGTCCTCGCGCATCGGACCATGGTGCCCTGCTGCCTCCGGCTGGGTGGCACCGCGTCCGTCGTTGTGCACCGAAGCGTTATGAGCAGGTGCGCCGGAACTCATCTCCTGCGCCCTCCCCTTCCGCTCGAACGACTCGTCCCCGAGAGACTCCACACCTCAAGGATGCGGCATCCGCGCCGAAACGAGCAGCGGCACTGCGCCGATCCGTCTTGCGGACCCCGCCCACCATGCGGTAGGCGGGAGCGTCCGGCCGGTGCGCGGTCCCGCTGCGGCGCAGCTCAGCGCGGCATCAACGGACCAGGCCCCAACGGAAGCCGAGGGCCACCGCGTGGGCGCGGTCGGAGGCGCCGAGCTTCTTGAACAGGCGCCGGGCGTGCGTCTTGACCGTGTCCTCGGAGAGGAACAGCTCGCGGCCGATCTCGGCGTTGGAGCGGCCGTGGCTCATGCCCTCCAGGACCTGGATCTCCCGTGCGGTGAGGGTGGGCGCGGCGCCCATCTCGGCCGAGCGCAGGCGCCGGGGTGCCAGCCGCCAGGTGGGGTCGGCGAGGGCCTGCGTGACGGTCGCGCGCAGTTCCGCGCGCGAGGCGTCCTTGTGCAGGTAGCCGCGGGCACCGGCGGCGACGGCCAGGGCCACCCCGTCCAGGTCCTCGGCGACCGTGAGCATGATGATGCGGGCGCCGGGGTCGGCGGACAGCAGCCGGCGCACGGTCTCGACGCCGCCCAGTCCGGGCATGCGCACGTCCATCAGGATCAGGTCGGAGCGGTCGGCGCCCCAGCGGCGGAGGACTTCCTCGCCGTTGGCAGCCGTCGTCACGCGCTCGACGCCGGGCACGGTCGCGACCGCGCGGCGCAGCGCCTCTCGGGCAAGCGGGGAGTCGTCGCAGACGAGGACGGATGTCATGACCGCCCTCCGCAGCTGATGCGCGTCACCTTGAGCCTCCAGGCTGGTACGGAATCGTCACCTGTGCGGTCGAACGTCTCGGACGCCTGCCCGAGCGCTGATTGCTTCAACCGCCACCGCCCTCTCAACGACGGTCACTCGAAAGAGTTACGGGGCCGCGTGCTGTCTTCGGCACTCTACGTGAGGGCGCGGACACGGTGCAGACATGGACGTCAGACCCTCAACTTTTCATCACAACCAATGCCCCATTTAGACCTTTTTCTTCCTGTTTCACGGTGTCTGGAGCTAGATTGCCAATGAGTCATATTTTCATCTCTCTAGACCGGAGATGTACGGTCGGTTGGCACCGTATCCGCCCAGAACGGCTACAAGGGGTCACGTAATGGCAGATTTCTCCCGCCTTCCCGGACCGAACGCGGACCTGTGGGACTGGCAGCTCCTGGCCGCCTGCCGCGGGGTCGACAGCTCGCTCTTCTTCCATCCCGAGGGCGAGCGCGGGGCGGCTCGGAGTGCCCGTGAGAACTCGGCCAAGGAGGTCTGCATGAGGTGCCCGGTCCGCGCCGAGTGCGCGGCGCACGCACTGGCGGTCCGCGAGCCGTACGGCGTGTGGGGCGGCCTGACCGAGGACGAGCGCGAAGAGCTCATGGGGCGGGCGCGCAACAGGCTGGTCTCGGCCTCGACGACCAGCGGCGACTCCGCCTCGGACCATTGAAAGAACGTTTCTTCAATAGCTTGAAGACCGGTTGACGATCTGTTCCGGACCGGGCGCGCGCGTGCCCGGCTCAGCCCCTCACGCCTGTCGCGCCCCTCACGCCCGCCGGGCCGCCCGGCCCAGTTGCTCCAGCGTCGCCGCCACCGCCGGCACCTGTGCCAGGTCGGGCAGGGTGAGAGCGACGATCTCCCGCCGCACCGCCGGCTCCAGCGCCACCGTGCGCGCGCCCCTCGGCCGTACCGACTCGACCGCCAGCCGGGGCAGCACGGCCACGCCCAGACCCGCGCCCACCAGGCCGACCACCGCCGGGTAGTCGTCGGTGGCGAAGTCGATGCGCGGGGTGAAGCCCGCGCTCTCGCACGCCTGGACGAGCTGCCCCCGGCAGCGCGGGCAGCCCGCGATCCAGGACTCGTCGGCGAGCTCCCCGAGGGCGACGGACTCCGCGCGGGCGAGCCGGTGCCCCTCGGGGACCAGGCCGACGAGACGGTCCACGAGCAGCGGCCGCACCACCAGGTCGGCCCACTCCTCGGCACCCCCCGCGTCCGCCGCGCCCCCATATCGGAAGGCCAGCGCGATGTCGCAGTCGCCCTCGCGCAGCAGGTCCACCGACTTCGGGGGCTCGGCCTCCTCCAGCGAGACCCGGGTGCCGGGGTGGGCGGCGCGCAGGGCGGCGAGGGCGGTGGGGACCAGGGTGGAGCTGCCGCTCGGGAAGGAGACCAGCCGGACCCGGCCGGCCCGCAGACCGGCGATCGCGGCGACCTCCTCCTCGGCGGCGGTGAGCCCGGCGAGGATCCCGGAGGCGTGCCTCACCAGGGCCTCGCCGGCCTGGGTGAGGCGCATCTCGCGGCCGGTGCGCACCAGCAGCGGGGTGCCGACGGAGGTCTCCAGGGCCTTCATCTGCTGGCTGACGGCGGGCTGGGTGCAGCCCAGCTCACGGCCGGCCGCCGAGAAGGAACCGGTGGTGGCGACGGCGCGCAGGACGCGGAGATGACGTGCTTCGATCACCCTCCGAGCATAAGGCGGTCTTGGGCATCGCCCCCGATAACGCGTCGACACTTTGAGAGGCGTCCCTTACCGTCGGAGCATGCAGCTTCTCTCGGTGAACCTCGGCCGCCCGACGCCGTCTCCCCACACCGACCAGGTGGACGGCGTGACCGGCATCGACAAGCGGCCCGTGGACGGGCCGGTGCGGGTGGCGGCGCCCGGACCGAAGGGCGTCGCGGGCAGCGGCCTGGCCGGGGACGCGGTGTGCGAGCTGCGCCATCACGGCGGTGACGACCAGGCCGTGTACGCGTTCGCGCGCGAGGACCTCGACGACTGGGAACGGGAGCTGGGCCGCGCCCTGGGCAACGGCTGTTTCGGGGAGAACCTCACGACGGTCGGCCTGAACGTGTCCGGCGCGCTGATCGGCGAACGCTGGCGGGTCGGCTCCGAGGTCGTCCTGGAGGTCACCTCCGGGCGCGTCCCGTGCCGCACGTTCCAGGGCCACCTGGGCGAACGGGGATGGGTGAAGAGGTTCACGCGGAAGGGTGCGACCGGTGCCTACCTCCGGGTGATCGAACCGGGCGAGATCAGGGCCGGCGACCCGATCGAGATCGTGCATCTGCCGGACCACGGGGTGACGGCGGCGATGGAGTTCCGGGCCACCACGACCGAGCGGGAGCTGCTGCCGCGGCTGCTCGCGGCCGGTGCGGCGCTGCACCCGGAGGCGCTGGCACGGGCCCGGAAGTACGTGGCGGCGGGGACCGGCTGAGAGGACGTCACGCCCGGCGCGTTCACCGGCGCTTCACCGTTCGGGAGAGCTGGTGCGCACAGCGGACTCCGGCGGTCCGGGTAACTACCCTTGGGCCATGACAACGGCTCTGATTACGGGATCGACCGCGGGGATCGGTGCCGCGTTCGCGCGGCGGCTGGCGGCGGACGGGCACAACCTCGTCCTGGTGGCGCGGGACACCAAACGGCTGCGCGAACAGGCGACCGAGCTGCACGACCGGCACGGCATCGAGGCGGAGGTGCTCACCGCCGACCTCGCCGAGGACGCCGGCATCGAGTCGGTCGCCGCCCGGCTCGGCGACCGCAGGAACCCGGTCGACCTGCTGGTCAACAACGCCGGGTTCGGCAACAAGGGCCGGTACCTGGACGTCTCGATGGCCGACGAACTGCGCATGCTCAAGGTGCACTGCGAGGCGGTGCTGCGGCTGACGTCGGCGGCGGCCGAGGCGATGCGCGAGCGCGGGCGCGGCGGTGTCGTCAACGTGGCGTCGGTGGCCGCGTTCGTGCCGCGCGGTACGTACGGCGCCTCCAAGGCGTGGGTCGTGCAGTTCACCCAGGGCGCGGCGCGCGACCTGGCGGGGACCGGGGTGCGCCTGATGGCGCTGGCCCCCGGGTTCGTGCGTACGGAGTTCCATGAGCGGGCCGGGATGGGCACGGACAACATCCCCGGCTGGATGTGGCTGGACGCCGACAAGCTGGTCGCGGCGGCCCTCGCCGACCTCGCTCGCGGCAGGACGCTGTCGATCCCGGACCCCCGCTACAAGGTGCTGACGGGCCTCGCGAAGGTGGCCCCGCGCGGCCTGGTGGGCGGCATCAGCTCGAAGACGGGACGCAAGTACGGGCCGCAGTAGGAGCACGGGCCGCGGGAGGAGCGGACGGCCGGGCGGTGGGAAAATGGCCGTGACGGTACCGGACCCAGGGGGGCCGGAGGCGGCGGTATGACGTTCATGCAGGTCATCGAGTGCAGGACCAGCCGGTTCGAGGAGATGGACCGGCTGTTGGACCGATGGGTCGAGCAGACCAAGGGCAAGCGGACGGCGACGCACGCGGTGGTGGGCACGGACCGCTCGGACGCGTCGCACATCGTCGAGATCGTGGAGTTCCCGTCGTACGAGGAGGCGATGCGCAACTCCCGGCTTCCGGAGACCGACAAGGTCTTCCACGAGCTGCTGGCGCTGTGCGACCAG
This sequence comes from Streptomyces sp. NPDC021562, assembly GCF_040640875.1. NCBI lineage: Bacteria > Bacillati > Actinomycetota > Actinomycetes > Kitasatosporales > Streptomycetaceae > Streptomyces > Streptomyces sp. NPDC021562. The sequence goes on along the minus strand of NZ_JBFACN010000023.1, from coordinate 33,320 downwards.
ATGCCGAGGTTCACCGATCTGGACGTGGTGCGCGACGAACGGATGTACGCCGACACCGCGCGGCGGTTCTTCGAGACGTTCGCCGCGGCCGGTCCGCTGGCTCCGCTGGACGGCCTGGTCGCCGAGAACTACCACGGTCACGATCCGGCCGACGACCAGGACACCATCGGCATGGACGCGCTGCGGCGCGAGCTCGGGATGTGGCGGGACGCCTTCGACTTCACGTTCCTGATCGAGGACCAGATCGCCCAGGAGGACCGGGTGTGCAGCCGGTGGATCCTGTCGGGAGTGCAGAAGGGCGAGTTCCTGGGGCTGCCGAACACCGGACGGCGGATCGCCATGACCGGCACCACGGTGCACCGCTTCGACGCCGGCGGGAAGATCGCGGAGGCCTGGTGGCAGTACGACCGGCTCGGTCTGCTGAGCCGGCTCGGAGCACTGGACGCGCTGGAGAACTGAGCCCACAGTGAAAGCCCGCGAGGGGCGAAGCCCCCGCTCCCGGCGGACGACCGGGGACGGGGGCTTCGTGCAGCGCCGAGGCGGTGCTCAGTGGGCGTGGCCGTGGGAGTGGCCGGCCGCCGCGGGCTCCTCCTCTTCCTTCTTCTCGACGACCAGGGTCTCGGTCGTGAGGAGCAGGGAGGCGATGGAGGCGGCGTTCTCCAGGGCGGAGCGGGTGACCTTGACCGGGTCGATGACGCCGGCCTTGACCAGGTCGCCGTACTCGCCGGTGGCGGCGTTGTAGCCGCTGCCCTTCTCCAGCTCGGCGACCTTGGAGACGATGACGTAGCCCTCCAGGCCGGCGTTCTCGGCGATCCAGCGCAGCGGCTCGACGGCGGCCTTGCGGACCACGGAGACACCGGTGGCCTCGTCGCCGGTCTTGCCGAGGTTGTCCTCCAGGACCTTCACGGCGTGGACGAGCGCGGAGCCACCACCGGAGACGATGCCCTCCTCGACCGCGGCGCGGGTCGCGGAGATGGCGTCCTCCAGACGGTGCTTCTTCTCCTTCAGCTCCACCTCGGTGGCGGCGCCGACCTTGATCACGCACACGCCGCCGGCCAGCTTCGCGAGGCGCTCCTGGAGCTTCTCGCGGTCCCAGTCGGAGTCGGTGTTCTCGATCTCGGCCTTGATCTGGGCCACGCGGCCCTGGACGGCGGCGGAGTCGCCGGCGCCGTCGACGACCGTGGTGTCGTCCTTGGTGACGGTGACACGGCGGGCGGAGCCGAGCACGTCCAGGCCGACCTGGTCGAGCTTGAGGCCGACCTCCTCGGAGATGACCGTGGCGCCGGTGAGGATCGCCAGGTCCTGCAGCATCGCCTTGCGGCGGTCACCGAAGCCGGGGGCCTTGACCGCGACCGCGTTGAAGGTGCCGCGGATCTTGTTCACCACGAGGGTGGACAGGGCCTCGCCCTCGACGTCCTCGGCGATGATCAGCAGCGGCTTCGAGGCGTTGGCCTGGATGACCTTCTCCAGCAGCGGCAGCAGGTCCGCGATGGAGGAGATCTTGCCCTGGTTGATGAGGATGTAGGGGTCCTCCAGGACCGCCTCCATGCGCTCCTGGTCCGTCACGAAGTACGGCGACAGGTAGCCCTTGTCGAAGGCCATGCCCTCGGTGAAGTCCAGCTCCAGGCCGAAGGTGTTGGACTCCTCGACGGTGATGACACCGTCCTTGCCGACCTTGTCCATCGCCTCGGCGATGAGCTCGCCGACCTGCTGGTCCTGGGCGGACAGCGCGGCGACGGCGGCGATGTCGGACTTCTCGTCGATCGGGCGGGCCGACGCGAGCAGGTCCTCGGAGACGGCGGCGACCGCGGCGTCGATGCCCTTCTTCAGGGCGGCCGGGGAGGCACCGGCGGCGACGTTCTTCAGGCCCTCGCGGACCAGCGCCTGGGCCAGCACGGTGGCGGTGGTCGTACCGTCACCCGCGATGTCGTTGGTCTTGGTCGCCACCTCCTTCACCAGCTGCGCGCCGAGGTTCTCGTACGGGTCGTCGATCTCGACCTCGCGGGCGATCGTGACACCGTCGTTGGTGATGGTGGGGGCGCCGAACTTCTTGTCGATGACGACGTTGCGGCCCTTGGGGCCGATCGTCACCTTCACCGTGTCGGCAAGCTTGTTGACGCCGCGCTCAAGGGCGCGACGGGCGTCCTCGTCGAACTTCAGGATCTTCGCCATGGCAGCGGGAGCCCTCTCGGAATTCTCGGGTGAACAAGACTGCGCCCCGGGCGCCCGGCTTCTTAAAGGATCGCGGGAACCAGGGGCGCAGCTTCAAACGGATTCAAGCGGAGTGCTTGAGGTGGTAAGTCGCAGGCTTACTTCTCGATGATCGCGAGCACGTCGCGAGCCGAGAGGACGAGGTACTCGTCGCCGTTGTACTTCACCTCGGTGCCGCCGTACTTGCTGTAGAGCACGACGTCGCCGACCTTGACGTCGAGCGGCAGGCGCTCGCCGTTCTCGAACCGGCCCGGGCCCACGGCGAGGACGGCGCCCTCCTGGGGCTTCTCCTTCGCGGTGTCCGGGATGACCAGGCCGGAGGCCGTGGTCTGCTCGGCGTCGAGCGGCTGGACCACGATGCGGTCCTCAAGCGGCTTGATGGCAACCTTGGAGCTGGCGGTCGTCACGATCCGACCTCCCCCTTCGGAGATCTCACGGGGTTAACTGTCTGAGGTGGCGACCAGGTGGATCCGTCGTCGCGGGTGCCGGACCTGCCCGTCGCGTTGTTGGCACTCTCATCTGCCGAGTGCCAGAGCCGAGACTATGACCGCGATTAGCACTCGGTCAAGCGGAGTGCCAATCAGGTCCGGCGCGGCGTCGAAAATTCGACGTCTCGCACCCTTCAGAGGTAGTCCTCAAGACGCCCCACCGTCAGGCCGCTCGCCTGGACCCGGCGCAGCAGCCGGGCCGTGCGCTCCCGCAGGGTCGGCCCCATGGCCTCGTCCGGGCCCACCAGGATGATGTCGCCGGGACGCAGCTGCCTGTCCTTGCTCCGGTAGGTGATGCCGTCCGGGGTCATCGCCGCCCGCCACAGCACCACCGCCGTCACCCCGCAGTCGGCCGCCGCGCGCAGGGTGGTGCGGTCGTAGGTGCCGTAGGGCGGGCGGAAGAGGCGGGGGCGGATGCCGAAGCGGGACTTCAGCTTCTCCTGCTGGCCGCAGATCTCGGCGCGCTGGCCGGCGTAGGGCAGGCCGGGCATGGCCGGGTGGTCGAGGGTGTGGTTCTGGACGCTGGCGCCGACGGACTGGAGGCGGGCGAAGTGGCCGTAGCCGGGGCCGACCACGCTGTCCGTGAGGAAGAGGCTGACCGGGAGGCGCAGTTCGCGGACCATGTCCACGAAACGGGGGTCCTTCTCGGCGCCGTCGTCGTAGGTGAGGAAGACGACCCGGTCGGCGGTGGCGACGTGGTCGACGACCGGGGGCAGGGCCGCCCGGAAGGAGAGCGGGTGGGACGGGGGGCGCGGGGGCGGGGAGAGCGGTGCGCTCAGGCCCCAGCGGCGGTACGGCTGGGCGCCGGCCGGGCCGTGCGGCCGTACCCGGTCGGCCGCTTTCATGCCCAGCCGTTCGATGGGGTCGACGGACGGCGCGCAGGCCGCCAGGAGGAGGGCGGCGGTCAGCAACGCGGCCGTCGCCCTCGGTCGGCTCACAGGTAGTCCTCCAGGCGCGCCACCGCGTAGCCGTCACGGGTGACCTTGTTCAGGAAGCGGCGCATGTCGTCGACCATCGTGCCGTCCCAGTCGTCCCGGCCCCGGAAATGGGTGAGCACGATGTCGCCGGGGTGCAGGCTGCGGTCCCACTCGCGGTACTCCCAGTGGTCGACGAACACCTCCTCGTCCCAGATCGGCGCGTACTTGATGCCGCAGGCCTTGGCGGCGCGCAGGGTGTCGCCGTTGTAGTTGCCGTAGGGCGGGCGGAAGACCGTCGGCGCCCTGCCGAACTGCTTCTTCATGATCGTCTGCATGCCGCAGATCTCGTGCTTCTGCTCGTCGTAGGACAGACCCGGCAGGTAGGGGTGGGTCAGGGTGTGGTTGTTGAGGGTGTGTCCCTCGGCCTGCATGGTGCGGAAGAACCCGTAGTCGTCCTTGACCAGGTAGTTGCTGAGGAACGCCGAGTAGGGGATCTTCAGCTCGCTCATCATCCGCAGGAAGTCCGGGTCCTTGTTCGCGCCGTCGTCGATGGTGAGGAAGACGACCTTCTGCCGGGTCGGGATCGTGGTGAAGACCGGCGGCAGGTCGTCCTCCACCTGGCCGTCCACCTCGAATCCGTCGCGAGCGGTGATCCTCGGCTTGTGCGTAGGCGGGGCCGGGGGCCGCAGCGGGACCGCGTCAAGGCCCCAGCGCCGGGCGGCGGCGACCAGGGCGGCGTGGGAGTCGGGGGCGGGAGCGGGGGCCGCCGGGTGGGCCTGCCGCCCGGTGGCGGGGCGGACGTCGGGACTCTCCCCGGTCCCGGCGCAGCCGCACACCACGGCACCGGCGCAGAGGACGAGTACGGAGAGCAGCACCGTGCTCCTCCGCCCCCCACCCCTCTTCGACCTATTTTTGTCATTTTGTACGACTGCTCGCATGGCGTCGGATCCTTCCAGGCCCCCGCCCGGATCCGGGGCAGACACCGCCGTCGGAGGCGAACCATCCACCGACTGGCCGACAATGACCCGGTGAACGACCTCCTCACCCCCCTCCTCACCCCCGAGGGCCGCGCCCTCCTCGACGAGGTCCGCGGCACCGCGCCCGCCGACGAACTCGCCGTGGCCACCCGGTTGCGCCGCGGGCACCCGGCCGAGCTGGTGTCGGCGGCGCTCGCGCAGGCCCGGCTGCGGCAGCGGGCGGCGGCCAAGTTCGGCGAGGCGGACGCGGAGCGCATGTTCTTCACCCCGAACGGGGTCGAGCAGTCGACGCGGGCGAGTGTCGCGTCGTACCGGGCGGAGCGTTTCCGGGCCTCGGGCATCCGTTCCGTCGCCGACCTGTGCTGCGGGATCGGGGGTGACGCGATCGCCTTCGCGCGGGCCGGCATCCGGGTGCTCGCCGTGGACCGGGACCCGGTGACGGCGGCCACCGCCCGCGCCAACGCCGCGGCGCTCGGGCTCGCGGACCTGATCGAGGTCCGGGAGGCCGACGTCACGGAGGTGGACACGGCCGGCCACGACGCCGTCTTCGTCGACCCGGGCCGCCGCGGCGGCCGCGGCCGCGTCTTCGACCCGGAGGCCTACTCACCGCCGCTGTCCTGGGCGGTCGAGGCGGCCCGCGCGGCACCGCGAGCCGCGCTGAAGATCGCACCCGGCATTCCGCACGAGGCGATCCCCGCGGACGCGGAAGCCGAGTGGGTCTCCGACGCGGGCGACGTCAAGGAGGCCGTGCTGTGGTTCGGCGCGGGCGTGACCCCCGGAGCGCGCAGGGCGACGCTGCTGCCGACGGGAGCGGCCCTCTGGGCCTCCCCCGAGACCATGCTGCCGGACCCCGGGGTCCGTCCCGTCGGCCGCTACCTGTACGAGCCCGACGGCGCCGTCATCCGCGCCCACCTGGTCGCCGAGGTGGCCGCGGAGCTGGACGGCGGCCTGGTCGACCCGACGATCGCGTACATCACGGCCGACGGCCTGCACGCCACCGCCCACGCGACGCCGTACGAGATCACCGACGTGCTGCCCTTCAACGTGAAGAAGCTGAGGGCCCTGCTGCGCGAGCGCGAGGTCGGGAACCTGACCGTGAAGAAGCGCGGGTCGGCCGTGGAGCCGGAGGAACTGCGCAGGAAGGTCAAGCCGCAGGGCCCGAACGCCGCGACCGTGTTCCTGACCCGGGTGGCAGGAGCCCCGACCATGCTCGTCGGCGGCCCCGCCCGCCCGGCCACCGGAGCCGGGCCGTCCTGAGCGCCGTCAGGTCAGGGAGCGCACTCTCCGGCCCGGGCCAGCAGCAGCTCGCGCTCGCGTTCGTTGCGGGCGAGGGCCGCCGCGCGTTCGAACTCCGTGCGGGCCTCGGCCGTGCGGCCGAGGCGGGCGAGCAGGTCGCCGCGCACGCTCGGCAGCAGGTGGTAGTCGCGCAGGGCGGGTTCGGCGGTCAGCGCGTCCACGAGGGCGAGGGCCTGCTCCGGTCCCTGCGCCATCGACACGGCCACCGCGCGGTTCAGCTCGACGACCGGGGACGGGGACCGGGCGGCGAGCAGCCGGTACAGGGTGGCGATGGTCTGCCAGTCGGTCTCCTCGTAGGTGTACGCGTGCGCGTGGCAGGCCGCGATGGCCGCCTGCAGGGCGTACGGCCCGGGGGCGCCCGTCGCCGTGGCGTCCGCGCGGGCCAGGGCCCGGATGCCGCGGGCGATGAGCATGCGGTTCCAGCGGCGGCGGTTCTGGTCCCTGAGCAGGACCGGCGCGCCGTCGGGTCCGGTGCGGGCGGCGGCCCGGGAGGACTGGAACTCCAGGAGCGCGGTCAGGGCGTGCACCTCCGGCTCCTTCGGCATCAGGCCGGACAGCAGGCGGGCCAGCCGCAGCGCGTCCTCGCACAGCGACGGGCGCAGCCAGTCGTCGCCCGCCGTGGCCGCGTACCCCTCGTTGTAGATCAGGTAGATGACGTCCAGGACCGAGCCGAGCCGGGCCTCGCGGTCGGGTCCGTACGGCACCTCGAAGGCGATGTTCCTCGTCGCCAGGGTGCGCTTGGCGCGGACGACGCGCTGGGCGACCGTCGGCTCGGGGACGAGGAAGGCGCGGGCGATCTCGGCCGTGCTCAGGCCGCCCAGCAGGCGCAGGGTGAGGGCGGTGCGGGCCTCGGGCGACAGCACCGGGTGGCAGGCGGTGAAGACCAGGCGGAGCAGGTCGTCGTCGATGTCGTCCGGGTCGGCGGGCTCCTCGGGCGGGACGGCCGGCTGCGTGCCGCGGCCGATCTCCGCGAGCTTGCGGGCGTAGTTCTCGCGGCGCCGGACCAGGTCGACGGCACGGTGGCGGGCGGTGGCCATGAGCCAGGCGCCCGGGTTGTCGGGCACGCCGTCCCGGGGCCACTGCTCCAGCGCGGCGACCAGCGCGTCCTGGGCCAGCTCCTCCGCGATGCCGACGTCCCGGACGATCCGGGCCACGCCGGCGATCACGCGGGGCGACTCAAGCCGGAAGACGGTCTCGATGGCGTGGCGGGCGTCGGCCTCGGCGGGGGGCTGTGTGCTCACAGCCCCCCATGCAACACCCACCGCCGGGCGTACGCCAGGACGGTCAGCCCTCGGCGATCTCCCGCACCTCGCAGGTCACCGTCCAGAACTCCTCGTGGACCTTCAGGAACCGCTTGGTCCACTCCAGGGCCTCGGCCTTGTCCTTGCACTGCATGATCGCGTAGCCGCCGACGACCTCCTTGGCCTCGGTGAACGGCCCGTCGGTGACGGAGATCTGCCCGCCCTCCCAGCGGACGCGGGTGCCGTCGGCGGTGGGCGTCAGCCCGGCGGTGTCCAGCATCACGCCGGCCTTGGTGATCTCCTCGATCAGCTCGCCCATCCGCTGCATCAGCTCCTGGCTGGGGCCCTCGGCGGGGGCGGAGTTCTCGTCGATCCGCACGAGCGACAGGTAACGGGGCATGGTGACTCCTCGGGGTCGGACGACAGGGTGTTTCCCTGCCTCTCACCCTTGCGTCGAACGGCCCGCGCCCGGATCGACACGCCCGCGGAAATTTCCCGTGGTTTTTTCGGCCCCGTGAGTCCCGTCAGCCCTGCCGAGGTTCTAGCGCAACGACTTCCACAGCTCGCTCGCCGCGGGCTCCTTCGCGATCACCCGGTTGGGGTCGGAGGGCGCGGTCACCACGGGCATCATCACGGTCCTGACGTTCTGGGAGGTCAGCCCCTTCAGGCTCTGCCCGAGGCGCATCAGCTCGGTCAGCGAGTCCAGGCCGGTGTCGGTGGTGAGGGACGCGGTGACGGCGTCGGCGACCTCGTAGAGCCTGGCCGGGTCGCCGAGGAGGCTGATGGAGGCCATCCGGTCGAGGAGGGCCTTGACCAGCTTCTGCTGCAGGCCTATCCGGCCGAGGTCGCTGCCGTCGCCTATGCCGTGCCGGGTGCGGGCGAGCGCCAGGGCCGTCCTGCCGTCGAGGTGGTGGGTGCCCTTCCTCAGGTGCAGATGACTGTCGTCGTCGTCGATGTCCTGGCCGGTGGTGACGGTGACCCCGCCGAGCGCGTCCACCAGCTTGGCGAAGCCCGAGAAGTCGATCTCCAGGTAGTGGTCCATCCGGACACCGGTGATCGACTCGACCGTCTTGACCGCGCACACCGCCCCGCCCACCGAGTAGGCGCTGTTGAACATCGAGTCGTGGGCGAGGGCCGTCGAGCCGCCGGAGGGCAGCGGGCAGGAGGGGCGGGTGACCAGGGTGTCGCGCGGGATGCTGACGACGGTGGCCGAGGTCCGGCCGGCGTCGACGTGCACCACCATCGCGGTGTCGGACCGGGCGCCGGAGCTGCTGCCCCCGCCGAGCTTCTCGTTCTCCTTGCCGCTGCGCGAGTCCGAGCCCAGCACCAGGATGTTCACCGATCCGGTGGGCAGCGGTGACGCGGCGGCGGACGCGGCGGCCGTCGGTGTCGTGACCGCCTTCGCCGGCCGGTCGTCCCCGAGCGCGCTGTTGATGTCGACGCTCTTGATGTTGTCGTCGAGGTGCACGTAGACCCACCCCGCGGCCGCGATGCCGAGCGTCATGACGCCCGCCAGGGTGAGACCGACGATCTTCAGCGTTCTCGACCGCCGGTCCACCCGTCTGACCGCGTCGTCCTGCTCCTCGTGTCCCGTCACAAGGCAGGAACGTAGGTCCGAATTATTAGGGGAGTGTTAGTGGAAGCGCGGTGAAGAGGTTTTCTTCGCAAAATCTCACGCTTCTCAGTCCCTGCTCACCCAAGGGTCACCGTGGGCACGGGATTGCTGCCGCTCCAGGACGCGTTGAACCCGAAGGTCACCGAACTCCCGTCCGCGACGGTCCCGTTGTAGGGGGCGTTCGCACAGGACACGGCCGCCCCGGACTGGGTGCAGGTGGCGTTCCAGGCCTGCGTGATCTGCTGTCCGGCGCCGAAGGTCCAGTTCACCTTCCAGGACGACAGCGAGGCGCCCGAGCAGGAGACGGTCACCTGGCCCGTGAACCCGTTGTTCCACTGGCTGCCGACGCTGTAGGCGGCGGTGCAGGCACCCGTCGGCGGCGGTGGGGTCGTGGTCCCGCCGAGCGCCTCAGCGATGCCGTAGTAGGCCGGTTTCGGCGTGTAGTTGGCATCGTACGGAGTCGCCGCCCCGTACCCCGGGAACGTGCTGTCCACCCAGGAGTCGGAGTCGGCGAAGCCCCACACGGTGACGTTGACGCAGCGGCTCACGGCCACGCAGGCGGCCACCACCGACGTGAAGTCCGCCTTCTGCTGGGCGAGTTTGGCGCTGTCTGCGGGCAGCGCCATCCGGACGTCGAGTTCGGTGATCGCCACGTCGACGCCCAGGTCGGCGAAGCGCTGGATGTTCTGCTGGAGCGTGGCCGGCACCTGGCCGAGGATCAGGTGCGCCTGCAGGCCCACCCCGTCGATCGGGACTCCCGCCGCCTTCAGTGACTTGACCAGGTTGTACAGGGCGGTGCTCTTCGCGTTGACGCCTTCGACGTTGTAGTCGTTGATGTACAGCTTGGCGGCCGGATCGGTCTCGTGCGCCCAGGTCAGGGCGTTGGCGATGTAGCCGGAGCCGAGGCCGTTGTACCAGATCGTGGACCGGTAGCTGCCGTCCTCGTTGAAGGGCTCGTTGACGACGTCCCAGGCGGCGATCTTCCCCTTGTAGCGGCCGACCTCGGTGCTGATGTGGTTCTGCAGCAGGCTGCCGAGCTGGGCGGAGGTCCAGCTGCCGTTCGTCAGCCAGCCGGGGTTCTGGCTGTACCAGACCAGGGTGTGGCCGCGCACCTGCTGGTGGTGGGCCTGGGCGAAGGCGACGATCTGGTCCGCCTCGGTCCAGTTGAAGGTGCCCTGGGCGGGCTCGACCGTCTCCCACTTCATGGCGTTGCCCGGGGTCAGCGAGCTGAACTGACTGCCGGCGAGGTCCCCGTAGGTACCGGTGAGCTTGGAGCCGGTGACCGCGGTGCCGATCAGCTTGCCCTTGGCGGCCGCGAGATCGCGCAGCGGGGTGTCGGCGGCGTGCGCCGCGGGCGCCGTGAACAGCAGGGCGGCGCCGGTGACGAGTGCCGCCAGGGACAGGCCTGTTCTCAGAGATCTCATCGCAGAAGCCTCCGAAAGTTTCGGTCGTACAACCGATTGGCTTCGGAGGAGTGTGGGGGCGCTGGCACCACCCGTCAATACGTCACCTTCCGGCCAGGGACGCCTCAGCCGGAGGCGGGCGGCGCCGTACTGGACCGCACCACCAGACTGGTCGCCAGCTCCACCCGGGTCGCGGTCGTGGCGTCCTGCGCGCGCCCCATCTCCAGCACCAGCCGCGCCGCCGCCTCGGCCATCTCGGTCAGCGGCTGCCGTACGGTCGTCAGCGGCGGCCCCACCCAGCGGGCCACCGGCAGATCGTCGAACCCGACGATGCTCACGTCCTCCGGAATGCGCAGCCCCAGCTCGCGCGCGGCCTCGTACAGCCCGAGCGCCTGGAGGTCGTTGCCGGTGAACACCGCGGTGGGCCGGTCGGGCATCCGCAGCAGCTCCAGGCCGAGCCGGTAGCCGGCGTCGTGGTGGAAGTCGCCGGCCTTGACCAGCCCCAGGTCCACGGGGAGCCCGGCGGTCTCCAGCGCGGCCCGGTACCCGTCCACCCGGGCCCTGCTGCACATCATCCGGGACGGTCCGCTGATGGCGCCGATGCGCCGGTGTCCCAGCTCGACGAGGTGCCGGGTGGCGGCGAGCCCGCCCTGCCAGTTGGTGGCCCCGATGGACGGCACGTCCGGCCCGGGGTCCCCCGCCGGGTCCATCACCACGAACGGGATGGACCGGCTCAGCAGCAGCGCCCGCTGCGACTCGTCCAGCCCCGACAGCACCAGCACCACCCCGTGCGGCCGGCGGGCCGCCACCTGGTCCGCCCAGGTCCGCCCGGGGGTGAGCCGCCCGGCGGACTCGGACAGGACGACGCTCAGGCCCGCGTCCCGGGCCACGTTCTCCACCCCGCGGATGACCTCCATCGCCCAGGCGCTCTCCAGCTCGTGGAAGACCAGGTCGATCAGCGGGGAACGGGAGGCCTCGGCGCGGCGCCGCCGGTAGCCGTAGGCGCGCAGCAGTTCCTCGACCCGGGTGCGGGTCGCCGGGGCCACGTCGGCGCGCCCGTTGAGGACCTTCGAAACAGTCGGAGCGGACACGCCGGCCTCACGGGCGATTTCGGCGAGCGTCGCCGTCTGCGTTTCTGCGGGCTTCGAAGGCGTCATGCCCGCGATCGTATCCCCACGCTCCCCCTTGACGAAGACCTGAGCACGCCATAGGTTCCCGGAACATTCGGTGTTTGGTACGAAACATTCGTAGCAGCGTTCCAGGCAGGAGCCGCAGAAAGCGAAGACGGGAGTTTCATGACCACCGCTCCATGGCGAGACCCCGCACTGCCCGCCGCCACCCGGGTCGACGACCTGCTCTCCCGGATGACCCTGGAGGAGAAGACCGCCCAGCTCTACGGCGTGTGGGTGGGCGCCGCCACGGACGGCGACGGAGTCGCCCCGCTGCAACGCGAGATGACCGCCGACCACGACTGGGAGGAGCTGATCACGCTCGGCCTCGGCCAGCTGACCCGTTCCTTCGGCACCGCCCCGGTGGCCCCGGCGCTGGGCGCGCGAGCACTGGCCCGCGCCCAGCGCCGGATCACCGCGGCCGGCCGCTTCGGTATCCCGGCGATCGCCCACGAGGAGTGCCTGGCGGGGTTCACGGCCTGGCAGGCGACGGCGTACCCGGTCCCGCTCGCCTGGGGCGCCTCCTTCGACCCGGCGCTCGCCGAGGAGCTGGGCCGGCACATCGGCCACGACCTCCGCTCGGTCGGGGTCCACCAGGGTCTGGCCCCGGTCCTGGACGTGGTGCGTGATCCGCGCTGGGGCCGGGTCGAGGAGACGATCGGCGAGGACCCCTACCTGGTGGGCACGATCGGCACGGCCTACGTGCGGGGCCTGGAGTCGGCCGGGATCGTCGCCACCCTCAAGCACTTCGCCGGCTACGCCTCCTCCGCGGGCGCCCGCAACCTGGCGCCGGTCCGCGCCGGGGTCCGGGAGTTCGCGGACGTCACCCTGCCCCCGTTCGAGATGGCGGTGCGCGAGGGCGGGGCCCGGTCGGTGATGGCCGCGTACAACGACACGGACGGTGTCCCGGCCTCCGCGGACCCACGCCTGCTGACCGAACTCCTGCGGACCGAATGGGGATTCGAGGGCACGGTGGTCTCCGACTACTTCGGCATCGGCTTCCTGGGGACGCTGCACCGGGTGGCGGGCACCGAGGCGGAGGCGGCGCACCTGGCGCTCGCGGCGGGCGTCGACGTCGAACTGCCGACGCTGCAGTGCTACGGCCGCCCCCTGGTGGCCGCGGTCCGGGAAGGCACCGTCCCGGAGTCCCTGGTCGACCGGGCGGCCCGCCGGGTGCTGCTCCAGAAGTGCGAGCTGGGCCTGCTGGACGAGGACTGGGAGCCCGCGCAGGAGGGCCCGGTCGACCTCGACTCGACGGCCAACCGCGCCCTGGCCCGCCGGCTCGCCGAGGAGTCGGTGGTCCTGCTGGACAACCCCGACGGCGTGCTCCCCCTCGCCCCCGGCACCCGCGTCGCGGTGGTGGGCCCCCGGGCCGCCGACGCGCTCGCCATGCTCGGCTGCTACTCCTTCCCGTCCCACGTCCTCACCCACCACCCCGAGGTGGATCTGGGCGTCTCCATCCCCACGGTCCTCGACTCCCTGCGCACCGAACTCCCGGACGCGAAGGTGACGTTCGCCGAGGGCTGCGACGTCTCGGACCCGGACACCTCGGGTTTCGAGGAGGCGGTGGCCCGCGCCTCGGAGGCGGACGTGTGCGTGGCGGTCCTGGGCGACCGGGCGGGCCTGTTCGGACGAGGCACCTCCGGCGAGGGCTGCGACGTCACGGACCTCGCGCTGCCCGGCGTCCAGGGCGGTCTGCTGGACGCGCTGGTCGCCACCGGGGTCCCGGTGGTCCTGGTCCTGCTCACCGGGCGCCCGTACGCGCTGGGCCGCTGGCACGGCCGGCTGGGCGCGGTGGTGCAGGCGTTCTTCCCCGGGGAGGAGGGCGGCCCGGCGGTGGCGGGCGTGCTGTCGGGCCGCGTCAACCCCTCGGGAAGGCTGCCGGTGAGCGTCCCGCGGGTGCCCGGCGGTCAGCCCTGGACCTATCTCCAGCCGCCGCTGGGCCTGGCCGGCGAGGTCAGCAACCTGGACCCGACCCCGCTGTACCCCTTCGGACACGGCCGCTCCTACACGGCGTTCGCCTGGGACCTCGTCTCGCCGGACACGGCCGAGATCACCACGGACGGCACCCATGACGTCACCCTGACGGTCCGCAACACGGGCGAGCGGGCGGGCGCGGAGGTCGTCCAGCTGTACCTGCACGACCCGGTGGCCTCGGTGACCCGCCCGGACGTGCGGCTGATCGGCTACCAGCGGGTCGAGCTGGCCCCCGGCGCGTCCCGGCGGGTCACCTTCCGGTTCCACGCGGACCTGTCGGCGTTCACCGACCGGGAGGGGGCGCGGGTGGTGGAGCCGGGGGCGCTGGAGCTGCGGGTGGCGGCGTCGAGCGCGGAGGTGCGGGCCGCGGTACGGCTCCGGCTGACCGGCCCGGTGCGGCGGCCGGGGCCGGACCGGGTGCTGCGCTGCGCGACGGAGGTGGTGTGACCGGCGGCCCGCCGGTCAGCGGCCGCCGCCGTCGACCGACTCGAAACGCCAGCGGTGGACCGGGCGGGTGACCAGGTCGCCGGGCGGGTCGGGGAGTTCGGGCAGGTCGGCGTCGTACTCCCCCTCCCACCAGGTGATGACCAGCACCCGGTCCTGCGGCGCCCGGAACGTCTCGCGGCGCAACGGGGCCCTGGCAAGGCCCTGTGCCCGCGCCCACGCGAGCAGGTCGTCGCCCCTGCCCTGCGCGGCCCGCGCCTCCCACATCGACGCGACCGTCACGAGTAGAGGTTCTCCTTGCTGACCTCGTGCACGTGGTCGTGGTCGCCGGGCACGTGCGGGTCCGTCACCGGCAGGGAGCTGTCCGCGGAGAGGTCCCAGCTCGACGCCGTCCGGTTGCGGGCGACCATCTCCGCGCCCAGGGCGGCCACCATCGCGCCGTTGTCCGTGCACAGCTTGGGGCGGGGAACGCGCAGCCGGATGCCGGCCGCCTCGCAGCGCTCCTGGGCGAGGGCGCGCAGCCGGGAGTTGGCGGCCACCCCGCCGCCGATCATCAGGTGGTCGACGCCCTCGTCCCGGCAGGCGCGGACGGCCTTGCGGGTCAGGACGTCGACGACGGCCTCCTGGAAGGACGCGGAGACGTCACGGACCGGGACCTCCTCGCCCGCCGCCCGCTTCGCCTCGATCCAGCGGGCCACCGCCGTCTTGAGACCGGAGAAGGAGAAGTCGTACGCCGGGTCGCGGGGGCCGGTCAGGCCGCGCGGGAAGGCGATCGCCTCCGGGTCGCCCTCCTTCGCGTAGCGGTCGATGACCGGGCCGCCGGGGAAGCCCAGGTCCAGCACCCGGGCGATCTTGTCGAAGGCCTCGCCGGCCGCGTCGTCGATGGTCGCGCCGAGCGGCCGCACGTCGGAGGTGATGTCCGAGGACAGCAGCAGGGAGGAGTGGCCGCCGGAGACCAGCAGGGCCATCGTGGGCTCGGGCAGCGGGCCGTGTTCCAGCTGGTCGACGCAGATGTGGGAGGCGAGGTGGTTCACCCCGTACAGCGGTTTGCCCAGCGCGTAGGCGTACGCCTTCGCCGCCGAGACGCCGACCAGCAGCGCGCCGGCCAGGCCGGGGCCGGCCGTGACCGCGATGCCGTCCAGGTCCCGGGCGCTCACGCCCGCTTCCTTCAGGGCCCGCTGGATCGTCGGGACCATCGCCTCCAGGTGCGCGCGGGAGGCGACCTCGGGGACGACCCCGCCGAAGCGGGCGTGCTCGTCCACGGACGAGGCGACGGCGTCGGCCAGCAGGGTGGTGCCCCGGACGATGCCGACGCCGGTCTCGTCGCAGGAGGTCTCGATCCCCAGGACCAGGGGTTCGTCAGCCATTGATCTCGGTTCCTTGTTCGGAGGTGGATCCGTCGGCGGAGCCACTGTCGGGTTTCGTCGTCAGCCGCATCACCAGGGCGTCCACGTTCCCCGGCTGGTAGTAGCCGCGGCGGAACCCGATGGGCTCGAAGCCGAACCGTTCGTAGAGCTTCTGGGCGCGGAGGTTGTCGACCCGGCACTCGAGCATGACCTCGGCGCACTCGAAGGCGGTCGCGGCCCGCAGCAGCTCGGTGAGCAGCTCCCCGCCGAGACCGGTGCCCCACTGGTCGCGTCGTACGGCGATGGTCTGGATGTCGCCCACGGGGGCGGCGCCGCCCTCGGCCCCGGCGCCCTGCGCGGCCAGCCCCGCGTACCCGACGATCCGGTCGTCCTCCAGGGCGACCACGTACCGCCGGGACGCCTGCGGTCCCCTCGCGTGCGCCAGCTCGGACCAGAACATGCCCCGGGACCAGGCGTCCTCGGGGAACAGGTCCTTCTCCAGCTCCAGGACCGGGTCGATGTCCCACCAGCGCATCTCGCGCAGCTGTGCGGTCACTTGGGTGTGACCACCTTGTAGTTCTTGGGCACCTGGGCGTCCGGCCGGCGCAGGTACAGCGGCCGGGGCGCGGGCAGCTCCTCGCCCGCGGCCAGCCTGGCGGCGGCGAGGGAGGCCAGGGCCGCGGCCGAGACGTGCTCGGGTTCGTGGGCGGCCGGGAAGGTGTCCGGGTAGAGCAGCGCGCCGGCACCGACCGCCGGCATCCCGGCGACCCGCTCGGCGATGTCGGCGGGCCGGTCGACGGCCGGGTCCGTGAGCCGGGTGCGCGAGTCGGCGTACGTCGCCCAGTAGACCTCCTTGCGGCGGGCGTCGGTGGCCACGACGAACGGGCCCTTCTCGATGTCGGCCGCGTAGGCGAGGGCGTCGAGCGTGCACACGCCGTGCACGGGCACCCCGAGCGCGAGCCCGAAGGTGTCGGCGGTCATCAGACCGACCCGCAGGCCGGTGTAGGGACCGGGTCCGACGCCTACGGCGATCCCGGTCACGGCGTCCAGCTTGACCCCGGCCTCGGCGAGGACGCGGTCGACGGCCGGCAGCAGCAGCTCGCCGTGCCGGCGCGCGTCCACCTGGCTCGACGAGGCGATGACGGCCGTACCGTCGTGCAGCGCGACGGTGACGGCGGGGGTGGCGGTATCCAGAGCGAGCAAGAGCACGCGAACAGCCTACGGCTCCGGCGGCGCGAGCACGGCCGTCCGGAGCGGACCGTCACTGACTGCTACGGTTCGTACGAAGTACGACATATACGGCCAGTCGTACACGAGTCGTCCACGCGACGTGCGCGAGTCGCACGGCAGGGCATCCGGCTAGACAGAGGTGGCACACGTGTCAGGGACCAGCTCGGGAATCGTGGCGGGCCTCACCGCGGCGGCCGTCGGCGCGGTCGGCCTCCTCGCCTACCAGGCCTCCGCCACCGTTCCGCCCGGCCTCGGCGGCCGGGCGGCGGCGAGCGCCGCGCCCGGGGCGACGGCGTCCAGGGCGCACCGGGACCGGCGCCATCCGGACGCCCTTCCGAACAACTCCGGCACGGGTGAACGGGTGGTGTACTCGGTGGACGACGACCGGGTCTGGCTCGTCAACGAGCAGGGCCGCCTGGAGCGCACCTTCAAGGTGAACCCGGGGACGATCGACCCCGTCCCGGGCGTCTACTGGGTGACCTCCCGCTCGAAGGCCGTCACGGGCACGGACGGGCTGCCCATCGAGCACGTGGTCCGCTTCGCGACGACGAAGGACGGCTCGGCGATCGGCTTCAGCGCCGCCACCGGCGGCGGCTCCGCGGAGACCCCCGACCCGACGGTGAAGACGGGCGGCATCCGCGAGACCCGCGCGGACGGCGAGGCGATGTGGCGGTTCGCGACGATCGGCGTGAAGGTGATGGTGATCCGCTGAACGACAGGCTGGGGCCCTAGGCCGCCTGGCGGGTCCGCGCGCCCGGCTGCGGCGTCGGCCGCGCCGCCGGTTGCGGCAGCGGCCCGGAGGCCGGGTCCGGACGTCTCGGCGGCCTCGACACCGCGTCGGCGGCCGCGCAGGACGCCAGCAGTGCGCGCATGGAGACGTCGGCGGCCGGGACCGGTCGCCGCTCCTCGGACTGGGACACGGACACTGGCGCCTCCTGACGTACGGGGGCGGACGTGGTTAGGCAGACCTAACTACGGACTGGATACCATGTGACCACGCCCGATGTGCCCGGCGCAACATTTTCCCGACGCCTTGTCGGAACGTTCACACGGTCCTCAGGCGGACAGCGCGCCCAGCTCCACCGCGGCCCACCGCTCCCCTAGCCCCGTCAGGGTGACGTGCCGGACCTCGTCCGTGGTGTCACCGACGGCCCGGTGGATGCCCACGACGAGCCGGTCCTCGGTCAGCTCCTCGACCTTGCCCTCGCCCCACTCCACGACGATCACGGACTCGGGCAGCGAGACGTCGAGGTCGAGGTCCTCCATCTCGTCGAGCCCGCCGCCGAGGCGGTACGCGTCGACGTGGACGAGCGGCGGCCCGTCGCCGAGGGAAGGGTGGACGCGGGCGATGACGAAGGTCGGCGAGGTGACGGCGCCGCGCACCCCGAGCCCCTCGCCCAGGCCGCGCGTCAGCGTCGTCTTGCCGGCGCCGAGCTCCCCGCTGAGCATCACGAGGTCACCGGCGCGCAGCAGCTTGGCCAGTCGGCGGCCCAGCTCCCGCATCTGCTCGGGGGAGGTGATGATCAGCTCGGTCTCAGCCGGGTCGTGCCGTGCTGCTGGTGCTTCCATAGCCACTTACCGTAGCCCCTGCCGGCACCGCGCCCGCGCGGGTGAGGAGGTCGGCGAGCCGGTCGGTGACCACTTCCGGGTGCTCCAGCATGACCAGGTGACCGGCGTCCGGGACGAGCACCAGTTCGGCGTCGGGCAGCAGGTCGGCGATGACCTCGCTGTGCTCGCTGGGCGTGACCAGGTCCTGCACCCCGGCCAGCACCAGCACCGGCAGCTTCTGGAAGTGGGCGAGCGCGGCGGTCTTGTCGTGGTCGGTGAAGGCCGGGTAGAACTCGGCGACCACGTCGATCGGGGTGGACTCGATCATCCGTTCGGCGAACCGCTCGACGGCCGGGTCGATGTCCCGGCCCGCGAACGAGTACCGCTTGATGATCCCGGCGAACAGGTCGGCGGTGATCTGCCGCCCCTTCTCCACCAGCGCGGCCTGGGTGCCCAGCGCCTTCAGCACTCCGGGCAGCACCCGGCGCACCGCGTTGACGCCGGCGACCGGCAGCCCGAAGTTGACCTCGCCGAGCCGCCCGGACGAGGTGCCGACGAAGGCGGTGGCGACGACCCGCTCCCGGATCAGCTCCGGGTACTGCGCGGCCAGCGCCATCACGGTCATGCCGCCCATGGAGTGACCGACCAGCACGATCGGCCCCTCCGGGACGGCCGCGTCGAGGACGGCCTTGAGGTCCCGGCCCAGCTGGTCGATGGTGACCGCCGCGCCGTCCTCGTGCTGGGCGACGCCCCGTCCGGAGCGGCCGTGGCTGCGCTGGTCCCAGTGCACGGTGCGGACGACGCCGCGCAGGGCCGCGCGCTGGAAGTGCCAGGAGTCCTGGTTGAGGCAGTAGCCGTGGCTGAAGACGACGGTGACGGGTGCGGGCGCCTTGCGGCCGAAGAGCCGGCGGCGGCGCGGGGAGACGGCGGTGCCGGTGTCGGGTTCGGTCTCGTCGACCTCGTAGTACAGCTCGGTGCCGTCGTCGGCGGACGCCTTGCCCGGGGTGCCGCGCAGGGTGCCGTAGGGTCCCGCGGAGTCCAGGGCCAGCCGGGCCTTGCGGCGCATCCCGCGGCCCACCGTCATCCGTTCCAGGGCGACCCCGGCCGCCGCCCCGGCGGCGAGTACGCCTATGGCGGCCCCGGCGATACCGGTCACCTTGCGCCAGCTGGCGTCCACCCCCGTGGCGGAGACGACGGCCGCCGCGGCGTCCGCTACGGCCTCCGCACTGCTCTCGCTCACGTACCGCTCCTCTTCGCCGTACTGCAGTTCGCCGGTTCGGCGGTTCGGGTGACGCCGACGACATGACTCATGCTGCTGCTACAGGTGTAACCGGGTTGCGGCGGCGCCGAACCAAGGAGAAGGTCAGTCGCCGTCCCTTGGTTCCTGCCCATTCGCTTCCTCGTTCACATAGACGCGAGGAACCCGGGTTCCGATGCGCGTGACGATTTCGTAGGCGATGGTGCCGGCGGCCTGGGCCCAGTCCTCGGCGGTGGGCTCGCCGCGGTCGCCCGGCCCGAACAGCACGGCCTCGGAACCGGTTTCGGGCTCGTCGCCGCCGAGGTCGACGACGAACTGGTCCATGGCGACGCGTCCGGCGACCGTCCGCCACTTGCCGCCGACCAGCACGGGTCCGCTGCCGGAGGCGTGCCGCGGGACGCCGTCCGCGTAGCCGACGGGGACCAGCCCGAGGGTGGTCTCGCCGGGCGTGACGTACTGGCGTCCGTAGCTGACGCCGTGTCCGCCCGGGACGTGCTTCACCAGGGCGAGGGAGGCGGCCAGGGTCATCACCGGGCGCAGGCCGAAGTCGGCCGCGCTGCCCAGCTCGGGGCTGGGCGACAGGCCGTACAGCGCGATGCCGGTGCGGACGAGGTCGAAGTGGGACGCGGGGAGGGTGAGGGTGGCCGGCGAGTTGGCGATGTGCCGCACCTCGGGGCGCACGCCCTGCTCCTCGGCGTACGCGAGCAGTTCACGGAAGAGGGTGAGCTGGGCGGCGGTGGCGGGATGGCCGGGCTCGTCGGCGCAGGCGAAGTGCGACCAGAGTCCCGTGATCCGGACCCGGCCCGCCGCCTCGGCCCGCAGCGCCTCGCCGACCAGCTCGGGCCAGTCGGCGGGCTGGCAGCCGTTGCGCCCGAGCCCGGTGTCCGCCTTGAGCTGCACACGCGCGGGGCGGCCGGCCAGCCGCGCCGCCTCGACGACCTCGCGCAGCGCCCACAGGTCGCTCACCGACACGTCCAGGTCCGCCTCGACGGCCTCGCGCCAGGGCCCGCCCGGCGTCCACAGCCAGCACATGATCCGCACGTCCGCCGGCAGCCCCGCGTCCGCGCGCAGTGCCAGGGCCTCCTCCGGAGTGGCCGTACCCAGCCAGGCCGCGCCCGCCTCGACGGCGGCCCGGGCACACCGGAGGGCGCCGTGGCCGTACGCGTCGGACTTCACCACGGCCATCAGGGCGGCGCCCGGCGCGAGGGCGCGCAGGGTCCGCACGTTGGCCCGCAGGGCGGCCAGGTCGATCTCGGCGCGGGCGCGCAGGGGCGCGGTCGGCGCAGTCCGCGCAGTCGGTGCAGTCGGTGTGTCACTCATCGCGCCCCCAGTGTCTCAGAGGCCCCGGCCGGCCCCCCGGCGCAGGCCCTCGTACGAGGTCCGGACAGCTCAGGTACCCGTCCGGTGCCCCCACACGTACACCTTGTCCCCCTTTTTCAGCACGTCCCACAGCTTCCTGGCGTCGCCGAGCTTCAGGTTCACGCAGCCCCAGGAGCCGACGGTGGTGTAGATGGAGCCGTACACGGCGTGGAAGGCCTGCCCGCCGTCGAAGAACTGGGCATACGGCATGGGCGAGTTGTACAGGGTCGACCAGTGGTTCTTGTGCCGCCAGTACACGGCGTGCCAGCCGGCCCTGGTCGCGTAGCCCTTGCGTCCGCTGCGCATCTGCACCGGCCCGTAGATCACCTTGCTGCCCTTCTGCACCCAGGTGACCTGCCGGTTGAGATCCACGCAGGCGACCCGGTACGACCGCACGGGGCAGTTCTTCGCGGCGTTCGGGTTCTTCCGCGCCGACAGCAGCATCATCTGGTACCAGGTCACCGGTCCCGCGAACCCGATCGCCGGCTTGACCCCGTACCGCTTCTGGAACGTCCGGATGGCCTTGCAGTCGGCCGCGGACTGCCTGCCGTCCGCCTTCAGCCCCAGCCACTGCTCGATCTGCCTCTGGTACGGGCCGGTGAGCTTGGAGCAGCTCACCTTGGAGACGGCGTCGCTGAGCGGCACGTACTCGACGAGGTCGTACGTCCCCGGTGGCGCCGCCTTCGGCTCGACGGCGTCCTCCTGGGCACCGGGCGTGTACACCTTCGGCGGCAGCACCTGGTCGGGGGTGTCGAGTGTCCAGGGCAGGCCGGGGCCGGGCGCGACCCCCGGCACCAGTTCCGACTCGGGAACGACGGCCGGCGGCTTGGGGGCACCGGTGCCGGCGGCGGCGCTCCCGGCCCCGAGACAGAGCACGGCCAGAGCGACGACGAGAACTCCGGCACTTCCCCGCCGTCTACGCATGATTCGTCCACTAATCATGCGATCAGACAACCCCGCCCCCGTGGCGATTCCAGGAAGCCGCGCGGCGAGGTCACCCGAGGGATGCAGACGCCCTGGGCCGCAGCGCCCCCTTCAGCGGCCCCTCACCCCGTCGGGAAAACACCCCGCCACGCCGACGGCAACTCCGCGGCGACCTCGTGCGCGACCACCGGCGCCCCCCGCGCGGCGAACCTCCCCGCGAGCCCGTGCAGATACGCCGCCACACTCCCCGCGTCCCGCCCGTCCAACCCCGCCGCGAGCAACGACCCTCCGAGCCCCGACAGCACGTCCCCGCTCCCGGCGGTGGCCAGCCACGGCGTCCCCGTCGCGTTGACCCGGACCGCTCCTCCCCCGGCCGCCGCCACCAACGTCGTCGACCCCTTCAGCAGCACCGTCGCCCGGTACGCCGCCGCCAGTTCCCGCACCGCCGCGAGCCGGCCGGCCTCGACCTCCTCCCGCCGTACCCCGAGCAGAGCGGCCGCCTCCCCGGCGTGCGGCGTCATCAGCGTGGGTGCCGTACGGCCGCGCACCGCGTCCCGGTCGGCGAGCCGCAGCCCGTCCGCGTCGAGCAGCACCGGCACCTCCTCCTCCAGCACCTCGGCGACCACCCGGGCGTCGTCACCGGCGCCCGGCCCGACCACCCACGCCTGCACCCGGCCGGCCTTGCGCGGCCCCCCGTCCGAGACCAGCGTCTCGGGAAAGCGCGCCAGCACCTCGTCCTTGGCGGGCCCGGCGTACCGTACGGCCCCGGCGCCGCCCCGCAGCGCACCCGCGACGGCGAGCACGGCCGCGCCCGGATAGCGCGCCGACCCGGCGGCGATGCCGACCACTCCCCGCCGGTACTTGTCGCTCTCCGCCGACGGCGCCGGCAGCAGCCGCGCCACGTCGACGTCCTGCAACGCCTCCAGCTCGGCCTCCTCGGGCAGTTCGAGCCCGATGTCGACCAGCCGTACCGAACCGGCGTACGCCCGCGCGGGATCGACCAGCAGCCCCGGCTTGTGCGTCCCGAAGGTGACGGTGAGGTCGGCCCGTACGGCCGCCCCGCGCACCTCGCCGCTGTCCGCCTCGACCCCGCTCGGCAGGTCCACGGCGACCACGGCGGCCCGCGACCGCTCCACCACGGCCACCAGCGCGGCCGCGTCCGGGCGCAGCCCGCCCTTCCCGCCGATGCCCACGATCCCGTCGACGACGAGATCGGCCCGCAGGATCGCCGCGTCGGCACGCCCGGGGTCCGCCACCCTGCCGCCGGCCCGGCGCAGCGCCGCCAGCCCGTCCGCGTGCGCGCGCTCCGGCGTGAGCAGCACGGCCGTGACGCCCGCGCCCCTGCGGGCCAGCCGCGCCCCCGCGTACAGCGCGTCCCCGCCGTTGTCCCCGCTGCCGACGAGCAGCACCACCCGGCTGCCGTACACCCGTCCGAGCAACTCGGCGCAGGCGGCGGCCAGCCCGGCGGCCGCCCGCTGCATCAGCGCCCCTTCCGGCAGCCGCGCCATCAACTCCCGCTCGGCCGCCCGTACCGTCTCCACGCTGTAAGCAGTCCGCATGCCCCGAGTCTCTCCCGTAACCCCCGGACCACGCATCCGCCGCCGCTCGGACGTCACACCCGGAGCACTCCCGGGGCACTCCCAGGGGTCGGGTCACCCCTCGGCGATCACCACCGCCGAGGCCACCCCGGCGTCGTGACTGAGCGACACATGCCACGACCGGACGCCGAGTTCCGCCGCGCAGGAGGCCACGCTGCCCCGTACCCGCAGCCGTGGCCGCCCGCTGTCCTCGACGACGACCTCCACGTCCGTCCAGAGCAGCCCCGGCGGCGCACCCAGCGCCTTGGCCAGGGCCTCCTTCGCCGCGAACCGCGCCGCGAGCGAGGCGGCGCCGCGCCGCTCCCCGCTCGCCAGATACAACTCCCGCTCCACGAACAACCGCCCGGCCAGCCCGGGAGTACGCTCCAGCGACTCCCGGAACCGGTCGATCTCGGCGACGTCGATCCCGACCCCGATGATGCTCATGACGGGCAGCCTACGGTCACTCCACGGTCACGGACTTCGCCAGGTTGCGCGGCTGGTCCACCTCGTTGCCGCGGGCGGTGGCCAGTTCGCAGGCGAAGACCTGGAGCGGGACCGTGGCCACCAGCGGCTGGAGGAGGGTCGGGGTGGCCGGGATGCTGATCAGGTGGTCGGCGTACAGCACGACCGCCTCGTCGCCCTCCTCCGCGATCACGATGGTCCGCGCACCGCGCGCCCTGATCTCCTGGATGTTGGACACGATCTTGTCGTGCAGCACCGAACGGCCGCGCGGCGAGGGCACGACCACGACCACCGGCAGGTCCTCCTCGATCAGCGCGATCGGCCCGTGCTTCAACTCGCCCGCCGCGAAGCCCTCGGCGTGCATGTACGCCAGTTCCTTGAGCTTCAGGGCGCCTTCCAGGGCCACCGGGTAGCCGACGTGCCGGCCGAGGAACAGCACCGTCTTCTTGTCCGCCAGCGACCGCGCCAGCGCCCGCACCGGCTCCATGGTCTCCAGGACCCGTTCGACCTCGCCGGAGATCTGCGAGAGGTCCCGGATCACCGCGCCGATCTCGTCGCCCCACTTGGTGCCCCGCACCTGGCCGAGGTAGAGGGCGACCAGGTAGCAGGCGACCAACTGGGTGAGGAACGCCTTGGTCGAGGCGACCGCGACCTCCGGGCCGGCGTGGGTGTACAGCACCGCGTCCGACTCACGGGGGATCGTCGAGCCGTTGGTGTTGCAGATGGCGAGCACCTTCGAGCCCTGTTCCCGCGCGTGCCGCAGCGCCATCAGGGTGTCCATGGTCTCGCCGGACTGCGAGATGGCGATGACCAGCGAACGCGAGTCCAGGATCGGGTCCCGGTAGCGGAACTCGCTGGCCAGCTCCACCTCGCACGGGATGCGGGTCCAGTGCTCGATGGCGTACTTGGCGATCAGTCCGGCGTGGAAGGCCGTACCGCAGGCGACGATGACGACCTTGTCGACCTCGCGCAGCTCCGCCGCGCCGATCCGGACCTCGTCGAGGGTCAGCGAGCCGTTCGTGTCGATACGGCCCAGGAGGGTGTCCGCGACCGCCTTGGGCTGCTCGGCGATCTCCTTGAGCATGAAGTAGTCGTAGCCCCCCTTCTCCGCCGCCGACGCGTCCCAGTCGACGTGGTACGAACGGACGTCCGCCGGGGCGCCGTCGAAGCCCGTCACCGTCACGCCGTCCCGGCGCAGCTCCACCACCTGGTCCTGGCCCAGCTCGATCGCCGACCGCGTGTGGGCGATGAACGCGGCGACGTCCGAGGCGAGGAACGCCTCGCCCTCCCCCACGCCCACCACCAGGGGGGAGTTCCGGCGGGCGCCCACGACCACGTCCGGCTCGTCGGCGTGCACCGCGACCAGGGTGAACGCGCCCTCCAGACGGCGGCACACCAGCCGCATCGCCTCCGCGAGATCGGCGGTGCCGGAGAACTCCTCGGCGAGCAGGTGCGCCACGACCTCGGTGTCCGTCTCGGACGCCAGGTCGTGCCCGCGCTCCGCCAACTCGGCGCGCAGCGCGGCGAAGTTCTCGATGATCCCGTTGTGGACGACGGCGACCCGGCCGGCGTTGTCGAGGTGCGGATGCGCGTTGGCGTCCGTCGGGCCGCCGTGCGTGGCCCAGCGGGTGTGCCCGACGCCGGTGGACCCGGTCGGCAACGGCCGCTCCGTCAGCTCCTTCTCCAGGTTGACCAGCTTCCCGGCCTTCTTCGCCGAGGCCAGCCCGCCGTCCGCCAGCACGGCGACACCGGCCGAGTCGTACCCGCGGTACTCCAGCCGCTTCAGCCCGGCCACCACGACATCGAGCGCCGACTGCGCCCCCACGTATCCCACGATTCCGCACATGAGCGGCAGCCTAAGTGCGGATCCGGGCCCGAACACGGCTCAGCGTGCCCGAAATCAGAAATCACGTCGCGGACCGGAGCCGGTCGTGCCACTCTCCGAGCACCCCTCGCCTGTCGGCCACCGGACCATGAAAGGGAAGCGATGACGAAGCTCGTGTCACTGCCCTGCGGGGCATCGGAGGAGGAGGATCTCGCCTGGTTCGCCACGTCCGCGCTCTTCGAGGACGTGGCCGCTTTCATCCTCCGGCACGTGACGGACGACCAGGCGAGGCGTGCGGTCACCGCGGGTGTCGCGTCGGGCTATGTGTTCGTCGGGTCGCTTCCCGAGCCCGACCGGACGAACGTCCTCACCGCGTTGCGCGACACGTTCGCCCAGCACGTCGATGCCGAGATCTATCCACCGCGGGTCACGGCCAGGATGGACAACCCGGACATCTTCGTCACGCGCGCCAAGTCCCTCGGGCACCTGGCAGCCGAGAGCCTCGCCTCCCGCGGTCGCGGCCGCAGCCCCACGTGACGGACCCCACCCGCCGTCCCGTTCAGACTCCGTTAACAATGGAATGTGATCTCTCCGGTCTCCCCGATGCCCCGGAGCGCCCACCGGCACAGGCCGGAGGCGACTCCCTACGTCGACCTCACCCGCGCCGAGTGGAGCGCGCTGCGTGACAAGACGCCCCTGCCGCTGACCGCCGAGGAGGTCGAGAAGCTGCGCGGGCTCGGTGACGTCATCGACCTCGACGAGGTGCGGGACGTCTACCTGCCGCTGTCCCGGCTGCTCAACCTGTACGTCGGCGCCACGGACGGCCTGCGGAGCGCCCTGAACACCTTCCTCGGCGAACAGGGTTCGCAGTCCGGCACCCCGTTCGTGATAGGCGTGGCCGGTTCGGTCGCCGTCGGGAAGTCCACCGTCGCCCGGCTCCTGCAGGCCCTGCTCTCCCGCTGGCCCGAGCACCCGCGCGTCGAGCTGGTGACGACGGACGGGTTCCTGCTCCCGACCAGGGAGCTGGAGGCGCGCGGCCTGATGTCGCGCAAGGGCTTCCCCGAGTCGTACGACCGCCGGGCCCTGACCCGCTTCGTCGCCGACATCAAGGCCGGCAAGGACGAGGTCACCGCCCCCGTCTACTCCCACCTCATCTACGACATCGTCCCGGACCGCAGGCTCACCGTCCGGCGCCCCGACATCCTGATCGTCGAGGGCCTGAACGTCCTGCAGCCCGCGCTGCCCGGCAGCGACGGCCGCACCCGGGTCGGTCTCGCGGACTACTTCGACTTCAGCGTGTACGTCGACGCCGGCGAGGAGGACATCGAGCGCTGGTACCTCAACCGGTTCCGGAAGCTCCGGCAGACCGCCTTCCAGAACCCCGACTCGTACTTCCGCAAGTACACCCAGGTCTCCGAGGAGGAGGCCCTGGACTACGCCCGCGGTCTGTGGCGCACCATCAACAGGCCGAACCTGGTGGAGAACATCGCCCCCACCCGCGGCCGCGCCACCCTGGTGGTGCGCAAGGGCCCGGACCACAAGGTGCAGCGCCTGAGGCTGCGCAAGCTCTGACACCCGGGCCTGTTAGAAAGGCGCCATGCTGCATCTGCGCCTGATCACCCCGGCCGACCGCACCGACGACGTGGTCCGGCTGATCGAGACCACCGTCGGCACCACCCACCTCGTGGTCCTGCCGGGCGCCGCCCGCAACCCGGCGGGGGACGTCGTGATGTGCGACGTGGCCCGGGAGGCGGGCGACGAACTCATCGGCGCGCTCAGGGCGGCGGGCCTGGACGAGACCGGCTCGATCGCCGTGGAGGACATCGACCTGACGCTGTCCCGCCGGGCCGACGAGGCCGAGGCCGAGGCGCCGGGCGAGGGCGCGGACGCGGTGCTGTGGGAAGGGCTGACGGAGGCGACCCACGAGGAGTCGACGCTGTCGGTCACCTACGTCGCGTTCATCACGCTGGCCACGATGATCGCGGCCTGCGGTGTCGTCCTGGACAACGCGATCCTGATCGTGGGCGCGATGGCGGTGGGCCCGGAGTTCGGCCCGCTGGCCGGCATCTGCACGGCGGCCGTGCGACGCCACCCCCGCCTCGCCCTGCGCTCCGTGATCGCGCTGCTCGTCGGCTTCGCGGTGGCGATGCTGGTGACGGTCGGCTTCACCTACTTCATGGACGGCGCCGGCCTGTTCAGCAGGGTGCAGTTGGAGGCCGAACGCCCGAACACCAACTTCATCTACCGCCCGGACGCGTTCTCGTTCGTCGTCGCGGTCCTGGCCGGCATCGCCGGCATACTCTCGCTGACCTCGGCGAAGTCCGGCGCCCTGGTCGGCGTGGCCATCTCGGTGACGACGGTCCCGGCGGCGGCGAACGCGGCGGTGGCCTTCTCGTACAGCGAGTACCGGCAGGCGTGGGGTTCGACGGAGCAGCTGCTCCTGAACCTGCTGGGCATCGTCCTGGCGGGCACGGCGACCCTCATCGCCCAGAAGCACCTCTGGAGACAGCAACGCCGACAGCCCCAGGGGGCGCCCACGGCACCCCCTGCCCGCAGGACGAGCTAGCCGAGCGCCGACTTCACGGCGTCGGCCAGCCGGCCCGCCACCGACCGCGCCTGCTCGATGTCGGCCGCCTCCACCATCACCCGCACCAGGGGCTCGGTCCCGGAGGGGCGGAGCAGCACGCGGCCCGTCTCCCCCAGTTCCCGCTCCGCCTCGGCCACGGCCGCCGCCAGGTCCCCCGAGGTCCCCACGCGCGACCGGTCGACGTCCGGCACGTTGATCAGCACCTGGGGCAGCCGCTCCATCACCCCGGCCAGCTCCCGCAGGGACTTCCCGGTCTCCGCGACCCGCGCCGCCAGCAGCAGCCCGGTCAGCGTGCCGTCGCCGGTCGTCGCGTGGTCGAGGATGATGACGTGCCCGGACTGCTCGCCGCCGAGGGCGTACCCGTGCTCCTTCATCTCCTCCAGGACGTACCGGTCGCCGACCGCGGTCTGCACGAGGTGCAGCCCCGCCCGCTCCAGCGCCAGCTTGAACCCGAGGTTGGACATGACGGTGGCGACGACGGTGTCGGCGCGCAGCGCGTCCCGCTCCCGCATCGCGAGCGCGAGCACGGCCATGATCTGGTCGCCGTCGACCTCCTCGCCGGTGTGGTCCACGGCCAGGCACCGGTCCGCGTCGCCGTCGTGGGCGATGCCGAAGTCGGCGCCGTGCTCGACGACCGCGGCCTTCAGCGGTCCGAGGTGGGTCGAGCCGCAGCCGTCGTTGATGTTGAGACCGTCCGGCTCGGCTCCGATGGTGACGACCTCGGCACCGGCCCGGCGGAACGCCTCCGGCGAGACCCCCGCGGCCGCGCCGTGCGCTTCGTCGAGAACGATCTTCAGGCCGTCGAGCCGGTTGGGCAGGACGGACAGCAGGTGGCCGACATACTGCTCGGAACCCTCGTCGTACGACCGCACCCGGCCGACGCCCGCACCGGTCGGCCGCTCCCAGGGCTCGCCGTGCCGGTGGGACTCGTACACCGCCTCGATGCGGTCCTCCAGCTCGTCGTCGAGCTTGTGGCCGCCGCGGGCGAGGAACTTGATGCCGTTGTCCGGCATGGCGTTGTGGCTGGCGGAGAGCATGACACCGAGGTCGGCGCCGAGCGCGCCGGTCAGGAAGGCCACGGCCGGGGTCGGCAGGACGCCCACGCTCAGGACGTCGACGCCGGCACTCGCGAGGCCCGCGACCACGGCCGCCTCCAGGAACTCCCCGGACGCGCGCGGGTCCCGTCCGACGACCGCCTTCGGCCGGTGGCCCTCGAACGTTCCCGCCTCGGCCAGCACGTGCGCCGCCGCGACCGACAGGCCGAGCGCCATCTCGGCGGTCAGGTCCGCGTTGGCGACACCGCGCACGCCGTCCGTGCCGAAGAGTCGTCCCACTTGTCCTCCTGAGGAAGCGTCCTTGCTGCCAGAAAATGATGGCAGGCGCTTAGTCATGCGATCACACCAGCTGTTGAGCGTCTTGTGTCGTTATACGCCCTTGCCTGGGATAAACGAACGCCCCGGCGGCACATGTGGCGTGCCGCCGGGGCGTTCGGAGTACGTGCAGGCGACTGAGATTAACGCTTGCTGTACTGCGGGGCCTTGCGGGCCTTCTTGAGACCGGCCTTCTTGCGCTCGACCGCACGGTCGTCGCGCCGGAGGAAGCCGGCCTTCTTCAGCGGGCCGCGGTTGTTGTCGACGTCGGCCTCGTTCAGCGCGCGGGCGACACCGAGACGGAGCGCACCGGCCTGACCGGAGACACCGCCACCGGCGATGCGGGCGACGACGTCGTAACGGCCTTCGAGCTCCAGCACCTTGAAGGGCTCGTTGACTTCCTGCTGGTGCACCTTGTTCGGGAAGTAGTCCTCGAGGGTGCGACCGTTGATCTTCCACTTGCCGGTGCCCGGGATGATCCGGACGCGGGCGATGGCGTTCTTGCGACGGCCCAGGCCGGCGGCCGGCTGCGGGTCGCCGAAGCGGGACGCGAGGGACTCGGAGGTGTACTCGCCCTCGACGGGGACGTCCGACTCCGTGGTGTAGCTGTCGATGTCAAGCTCTTCGAGCGGCTGCTCGGCAGTGGTCTCGGCCACGATTCTCCTCAGATTCTCTTCAGTCTTAGGGGGTGGCCGGACTTACTGCGCGACCTGGGTGATCTCGAACGGCACCGGCTGCTGCGCAGCGTGCGGGTGCACGTCACCCTTGTAGACCTTCAGCTTCGAGAGCATCTGACGGCCCAGCGTGTTCTTGGGGAGCATGCCCTTGACGGCCTTCTCGATGGCCTTCTCGGGGTTCTTGTCGAGCAGCTCGTCGTAACGGACGGAGCGCAGACCACCCGGGTAACCGGAGTGGCGGTACGCCATCTTCTGGGTCCGCTTGTTGCCGGACAGGTGCACCTTGTCGGCGTTGATGATGATGACGAAGTCACCGGTGTCGACGTGGGGCGCGTAGATCGGCTTGTGCTTGCCGCGGAGAAGGGACGCGGCGGTGGTGGCGAGACGGCCCAGGACGACGTCCCGAGCGTCAATGACGTGCCACTGGCGAGTCACATCGCCGGGCTTGGGGCTGTACGTACGCACTTCGCAGCCTTCTTCTTCAGTGGATGGGTGCTGACACATGGCATCACTGAAGCGATCGTGCAGCTGGGGACGACAGTGCCGGGGACGCTGCCCGTATGCCGCCCACTGGTAACTGCTCCAGGGAACCTAGGTAGAGGCCGCTCCCGTGAGAATGAGCGAGCCAATACACAACGAGGAGTCAGCCTACCGGGACGCCCCCGGACGGGTCAAAACGAGCCCTCGGCGACACTCCCTGGACATCGGAGGCCCCCGGCGGTACCGGGATGCTCCCCGGTGCCCCAAAGGTCCACTATCACCGTTCGTACTGTCGCACCGGCACCCCGCTTCCCCCGTCTAAGATGCGCCCCATGAGTTATGGGCAGGGGGGACCCCAGTCCCAGTGGGATCCCTGGAAACCGCAGTCTCAGCAACCGTGGAGCAGCGGCAACGACCAGACCCCGGACTGGGCGGCGCTGGCCGAGGCCTCGGAAACGCGGAACAAGCGGCGCAGAGTGCTGTTCATCGGCGGTGGCGTGGTCGCCACGCTGGCGATCGGCACCGCCGTCGCGATGGCCGTGGTGTCCGCGAACGGCGACGACAAGGCCTCCGGCACGCCCACCAACCTGCCCGCGAGCGCCTCGCTGCCCAGCGAGTCAGCGGACTCGGTGCCGTCCTTCGCGCCGACCAGCGCGCCCCCGCCGCTGGACCCGCAGGACTTCATATCCAGCGTGCAGAAGGACACCGCACCGCTCAGCGCCGAGACCCTCTTCCCGGGCACCCAGCTGACCATGGGCGAGACGGTCTACAAGAAGGGCGCGACGGCCGACACCAAGAACTGCGCCTCGGTCGCCAAGGGCACCCTGGTCAACGTCCTCACCAAGAACAACTGCACCCGGCTGCTGCGCGTCACCTACAGCAAGGACGGCGTCGCGGTCACGGTCGGCGTGGCCGTCTTCAACACCGAGGCCCAGGCCGGCAAGGCCAAGAGCGAGGCCGACAAGAAGGGCTTCGTCAGCTCCCTCGCGGGCGCCGGCGTGCCGGCCTTCTGCAACTCCGGGGTCTGCCGTACGACCGTCAACTCCTACGGCCGCTACGCCTACTTCACCACCACCGGCTTCACCAGCGGCAAGGACGTCACCACCAAGGACACCAAGGTCTTCCGGACCGGTGACGACCTGGCGGAGTTCACCTTCCGCCAGATCCGCCGCCGCGGCGAGGCCCAGGCCTCGGCAGCGGCGAACCGGTGACCACGCGCCCCTAGCAGCACCCGGCGGACGGCAGCGAGCGCTTGTTGCGCGCCTCCTTGTTGCGCGCGGCGAGGAGCTCGTCCGCCGGGTAGCCGACCTCCTCGAGGGTCAGGCCGTGCGGTCGTACGACGTGCACGGCCGAGTCCCTGACGCCGGCGGCCAGCACCTTGCCCGGCCACTCCGGGCCCCGGTGCCCGTCCCCCACGAACAGCAGCGCGCCGATCAGGGACCGCACCATGTTGTGGCAGAAGGCGTCGGCCCGCACGGTCGCCGTGACGATCCCGTCGGGCCCCCGTTCCAGGCTCAGCTCCTGGAGGGTCCTGATGGTCGTCGCTCCCTCCCGCCGCTTGCAGTACGCCGCGAAGTCGTGCTCCCCCAGCAGCCGCGCGGCCGCCTCGTTCATGGCCGCCACGTCGAGCGGCCAGTCGTGCCACAGCACGTGGTTGCGCAGCAGCGGGTCGACGCCGCCCGGGTTGTCGGTCACCCGGTACGCGTAGCGGCGCCAGACGGCCGAGAAACGGGCGTTGAAGCCCTCCGGGGCCGCCGTGAGCGACCACACCCGGACATCCTTAGGGAGCCGCCCGGCCAGCCGCTTCAGCAGCTTCTCGCCCTGCTCCTCCCACAGCGCGGCCGGCAGGTCGACGTGCGCCACCTGTCCGCGCGCGTGCACCCCGGCATCGGTCCGCCCGGCGACGGTCAGCTCGTACGTCGTCTCCTGCGACCGCGTGACGACGCGCAGCGCCTCCTCGATCTCCCCCTGCACGGTCCGCTTCCCACCGGCCTGCTTGGCCCAGCCGTGAAAGCCGGTCCCGTCGTAGGACAGGTCAAGACGGATACGCACATGGCCGGGCTGAACTTCGTCACTCACAGGAGCATCCTCTCAGGGCAAGAGAAGCGGGCCCGTCCCTGGGAAGGAACGGGCCCACTGAGGCGCCCCGTGAGGGGCGCGGGGAACTGCGCGAGCAACCAGAACGGCGCCGCAGCCAAAGGACGGCTTACGCCTCCTTCGACTCCTCGGACTCCGGCTTGGCGTCCTCGGCGACCTCGTCGGCCTTGGTCTCCTCGACCTTGGCCTCCTCGGCCTCCTTGACCGCACGCTTGGTGGCGGCCTCGGCCTCGCCGGTCGCCTGCTGCGCGACCGTCAGCGCCTCGACCAGCTCGATGACAGCCATGGGCGCGTTGTCGCCACGGCGGTTACCGATCTTGGTGATGCGGGTGTAACCACCCGGACGGTTCTCGTAGCGGGGGCCGATCTCGGTGAAGAGCGTGTGCACGATGCTCTTGTCCGTGATGACCTGGAGCACCTGACGGCGGTTGTGAAGGTCGCCCTTCTTCGCCTTGGTGACCAGACGCTCGGCGTACGGGCGCAGGCGGCGGGCCTTCGCCTCGGTGGTGGTGATGCGGCCGTGCTCGAAGAGCGACTTCGCGAGGTTCGCGAGGAGCAGCTTCTCGTGCGCGGCGCTGCCGCCCAGACGGGCACCCTTGGTGGGCTTCGGCATGGTTCTTCTCCTGTGTGTCTGCCCCGGCCGTGTCAGGTACCGGGGTCAGGAACCCGGTGAGCGGATGCCCACCGGCAACGACCGGTCAGGTACTGATCAGTACTGCTCGGTCTCCACGAAACCCGCGTCCGCGTCGTCGTCGGCGCCGAAGGCGTCGGCAGCGGCCGTGGGGTCGAATCCGGGCGGGCTGTCCTTCAGGGCCAGGCCCATGCCGGCCAGCTTCGCC
>NZ_JBFACN010000022.1:21031-159437 GCF_040640875.1 Streptomyces sp. NPDC021562 | reverse complement strand
CCCTGCCTTCGGCCGGGGGGACCCCCAGAGCACGCACCTGACGCCGCGCGGCCCGCCCTCCGGGCGGACGACGGGACTTTCGCAACACGCCCTAGGCGCGCCGGCGCGGAGCCGGGTCGGGTCGGCGATCGCCGCGTACGCCGTCACCCGGTCGCCCTCGACGGTCACCCGCAGGACGTGCGGCAGGTGGCCGCGCGGCGCGACGGCGAGCCCGACCCAGCCGTCGACCGGGGCCGAGCCCGTCCTGCTCGGCCCCCGGCGCCACGGGCGCGCCGCCCCGCCGCGTCAGCCCGCGCGCAGCAGCTCAGCGGCCGCCGCTCGTGCCTCGGCGGCGGGCGCCGTGCTCCCGGTGATGCCGGCGGTCACCATCGCCCCCTCCGCCAGCAGGAACAGCGGCCCGGTGAGCGCGGCATCCAGCCCGGCGTCGGCCACGAGTCCCGTGAGGTAGTCCCGGAACGCCTGTTTGTGGTCCCGGACCCGGGCCGCCACCCGTTCGGAGGTGGCACCCAGTTCGCCGTACGCGTTGATCCAGGCGCACCCCCGGAAGTCCGCCTCGCCGAACCAGGTCTCCAGCCAGTCGAACACGGCGAGCAGCCGCTCCCGCGCGTCGCCCTGCCGTTCGACGTGCGCGGCGAGGCGCTGCCGCCAGCGCACGTCGCGCCGCTCCAGACAGGCCACCACGAGCTCCTCCTTCGCGGGAAAGAGCTGGTAGAGCCGCTTGAGCGAGACCCCGGAGGCGCCGCGTACGTCGTCCATGCCGACGGACTGCACCCCGCGCGCGTAGAACAGCCGCTCGGCGGCGTCCAGAGCCTGCTCGCGGGCGACCGCGCTGTCCATGGCCACTGACGGACCACACCCTTCCTTGACGCGAGAACCAGCGTTCTCCTACGGTAGCAGCGCCCCGGAGAACGAGCGTTCTCCGCCTGAGGAGGAAACCATGGCAGACCGTCCGCTCCTGCCGCCGTTCACCCACGAGACCGCGACTCGGAAGGTGCAGGCCGCCGAGGACGCCTGGAACACCCGCGACCCCCAGCGGGTGGCGCTCGCCTACTCCGAGGACTCGGTCTGGCGCAACCGCGGCACCTTCGTCACCGGCCGCGCCGAGATCATCGGGTTCCTCACCGCCAAATGGGCCCGGGAACTCGACTACGCGCTCCGCAAGGACCTGTGGTCCTTCGACGGCGACCGCATCGCGGTCCGCTTCCAGTACGAGTGCCACGACGCGGCCGGCCAGTGGTGGCGGTCGTACGGGAACGAGCTCTGGGAGTTCGACGAGCACGGGCTGATGACCCGGCGCGAGGCGAGCATCAACGACGTCCGGATCGAGGAGCACGAGCGCCGGATCCACGGACCCCGTCCGGAGTCCGAGCGGGGCCGGACGTTTCCGTTGCGGTAACCCCCGCATACAGTGCCCGGATGACCGATGAGCCCCGCGCCCCCTTCCTCTACCTCGTCGTGTGCGCGGCGGGGGTCGCCGCCGGCGTCGGGCGGCTGATCACGGCGGCCCTGGACCGCGGCTGGGAGGTCGGGGTGATCGCCACGCCGGTCGCCATGAACGGGTTCTTCGACACCGCCGAGGCCGAGGCGCGCACCGGCCGCCCGATCCGCTCGGCCTGGCGGCGGCCCGCCGACCCCCGCCCGTTCCCGCCGCCGGACGCCGTGGCCGTCGCCCCCGCCACCTTCAACACCGTCAACAAGTGGGCCGCCGGCCTCGCCGACACCCTCGCCGTCGGCACCCTGTGCGAGGCCCTCGGCCTGGACGTCCCGATCGCCGTGCTGCCCTGTGTCGCCGACGCGCTGGCCGCGCACCCCGCCTACCAGGAGAGTGTGGCGCGGCTGCGCGGGCTCGGGGTCCGCTTCGCCGACCCGTACGCCACGACGGCCGAAACCGACGGCGGACGCCCCGAGTTCGCCTGGGAGCGGGCGCTGGAGCTGCTGGAGCGCGGCTGACGGCGACCGGTTCCCGTCGGTGTGACAGGAGACCGGCAGGCCGGCCGACGTACGCTCGCCTGGAGAACGTGATCTCGACGGTGGGAGACAACGATGGAGTACGTGAAGCTCGGCCGCACCGGTCTGGACGTGTCCCGGATCTGCCTCGGCTGCATGACCTACGGCCTGCCCGACCGCGGCAACCACGAGTGGACCCTCGACGAGGAGGCGTCCCGCCCGCTCATCCGGCAGGCGCTGGAGGCGGGTGTCAACTTCTTCGACACCGCCAACGTCTACTCCGACGGCACCAGCGAGGAGATCGTCGGCAGGGCGCTGCGCGACTTCGCCCGGCGTGACGAGATCGTGCTCGCCACCAAGGTGCACGGCCGGATGCGCCCCGGCCCCAACGGCGGCGGCCTGTCCCGCAAGGCGATCCTCACCGAGATCGACCACAGCCTCACCCGTCTCGGCACCGACTACGTGGACCTGTACCAGATCCACCGGTACGACCACGACACGCCGATCGAGGAGACGATGGAGGCGCTGCACGACGTCGTCAAGGCGGGCAAGGCCCGGTACATCGGGGCGAGTTCGATGTACGCCTGGGAGTTCTCCAAGGCCCAGTACACGGCCCGGCTGGGCGGCTGGACCACGTTCGTCTCCATGCAGGACCACTACAACCTCCTCTACCGCGAGGAGGAACGGGAGATGCTGCCGCTCTGCGCCGACCAGGGCGTGGGCGTGTTGCCGTGGAGCCCGCTGGCCCGCGGCCGCCTCACCCGGGACTGGGGCACGGTCACCGGCCGCAGCTCCACCGACACCTTCGGCAGCACCCTCTACCAGGAGGGCGACCGCGCGATCGTCGAGGCGGTCACCCGCATCGCCGACGACCGCGGCGTCTCCCGCGCCCAGGTGGCCCTGTCCTGGCTCCTCCACCAGGACACGGTGACGGCCCCCATCGTCGGAGCGTCCAAGCCGAACCACCTCGACGACGCGGTGGCGGCGGTCGAACTCCGCCTCAGCGACAAGGAACTGGCGGAACTGGAGCGCCCCTACGGACCCCACCCGATCGCCGGCCACTGAGGGGCCGGCCCCGCGGCCGCGTCACAACCGCGACGTACCGCAGGGCCCCGCCCCCTCGCTCTCCAGCAGCGAGACCCGCTCCCCGCTCATGGTCAACGTCCGGTAGTACCCCCCGATCCGCTCCGCCGACCGTCCCACGTAGTGCCCGATGAACGACCGCCGGAACCGCTCGCCGGAGCGGTTCGGCTGGGAACCGTGCACCAGGCTCCCGTTGAAGAACAGGACGTCCCCCGGCGCCATGTCGACCGGCACCGCCGTGAGCCCCTCCGGCGGTGCCACGTACTCCCGGGCGAACGACAGGTGCTCGTCCGACTCCTCAGGACAGAACAGGTCCATCCGGTGCGTGCCCGGTACCACCTCCAGGCCCCCGTTCTCCCGGTCGATCGCCTCACACGCGATCCAGGCGGCCACACAGGTCCCCGGCTCCACCCGCAGATAGAAGTTGTCCTGGTGCAGGGCCTGCCCACGGGCGCCCGGCGGCTTGAAGTAGAACATGCTCTGCGCGGCCAGCACCTCCTCCCCGAGCAGCCCCTCCAGGACCCCCCGCAACCGCGCGTCCAGCAGGAACCGCCGGGCGACCGGGCTGATCTCGTGCGGCTGCATCACCCGCGGATACCGGTGCAGCGGGTCCGCCGTCGGTCCCGGCTCGAAGTGCCCCGGCACGGGCCGCCCCGCCGCGTGCAGCGCCGCGAACTCCGCGCAGAGCGCGTCGATCTCGTCCGCCCCGAACAGACCTCTCACGACGGCGAAGCCGTCCTCCTCGAACTGCCGCAGGATGGTGGTGCCGTTGCCCGTGACTGTCATGACCGTCCTCCTTGTTCGGCTCCCTCGGGGCTGTCACGCTAGGCGGACGCGCCGGGGGAGAGGATGCCCGTGAACGCTGAGGACCTGCCCGGAACTGCTGCCCCGGCCCCGCCCCCGGGCACGGTCGTCACCGGCCTTTACCACCAGGAGACCGGTTACCGGATCAACCGCCCGCAGGGGGCGAGAAGCTGGCTGCTCATCTGGACCACGGACGGCGCGGGCCTGATCCGGCAGGGAGCCGTCCGGACCCGGGCCCGCCCCGGCGACCTGGTCGTCCTCGCGCCCGGCGGGCCGCACAGTTACGCGGTCGACCCCGGCGTCGGCCACTGGAGCTTCTGGTGGACCCACTGCCGGGCCCGGCCCGCCTGGACCCCGTGGCTGGGCCCGTGCGCCCTCGGCGACGGCGTGTACGCCGTCGCCGTCCCGGACGGCAGCCGCACCCGCGTCGAAGCGGCCTTCCAGCGCATGCTCGCCGACTCCCGCTGGACCGGCACCGGCGCACCACCCGAAGGGGGCGGGGCGATCGCGTGTCCACCGGGGGAGGACCACGCCTCCGGGGCGGGCGCGGCGGGGGTCGCCGTCGCCCACGGGAGTGCGGCGCGTGAGCTCGCTCTGTGTTCGCTCGAGGAGGTCGTCCTGCTCGCGGTGGCCGGGGCGCGCCGGGCGCCGGGCGGCCCGGACGACCGGGACGGGCGGGTGCGGCACGCCGAGGAGCTGATCGCCGCCGACCCGGGTGCCCCGCACACCGTCGGCACCCTCGCCGCGCGGGTCGCGCTGTCGCCGTCCCGGTTCGCCCACCTCTTCACCCAGCAGACCGGCACATCCCCGATGCGCGCGGTGCGCGAGGCGCGGCTGCGGCACGCCGCCCGACTGCTGGAGAGCACCGACCTGACCGTCGAGCGGATCGCCGCCGCGTCCGGATTTCCCAGCCCGTTCCACTTCAACCGGGT
Source organism: Streptomyces sp. NPDC021562 (assembly GCF_040640875.1). Taxonomy (NCBI): domain Bacteria; kingdom Bacillati; phylum Actinomycetota; class Actinomycetes; order Kitasatosporales; family Streptomycetaceae; genus Streptomyces; species Streptomyces sp. NPDC021562. The sequence goes on along the minus strand of NZ_JBFACN010000022.1, from coordinate 154,671 downwards.
TTTCCGCGAAAGCCACGGTGTCCCGCCCGGTGCCTACCGTTCCGGTGAACGCCCCTGAATCCGCCGGTCATTGGTTCGCGAAGGTCGGCGGACGGACGGATGACGCAGGTCGGAACGTGTTCCAATGGTTGGCGTCAGGGCCGCGGCGGTCGGCCGTGAAACCCCGTGGCAATTTCGGTGCCGATACGGCGGCAGAGCCCCGGCCCGCTCATTGACGATTCGTCAATTCGGCGCGCCGCGGAGGCATTGCGCAAAACCCGGAGATCCCTTGTTCTGCCCTGCTGGCCTGTGCAAAGGTGTGCCGTGTCGGCATGCGGACCATTGTTTTCCCCTGCATGCGCGAGGCCGCTCCCGTTCGCCCCCCACGCTTCACAAGAGCTGCCGACGGCGGACATGCGAGCGCCGAACCCCCAACAGGCCCGTCCGGTCACGCTGTCGGCCGGGCCGTGTGCCGGTCGCATACCGGACGGTATGCACCGCATCCCGCGTTGCGTCTGGAAGGAATGCAGCCGTGAATGACGCAGGCCTGGGGAATTCCCCTTCCCCCGCCCGGCCGTTCGACGTCACCGACGAACAGCTCAGCTCCGAGCTGAAGCAGTGGACCGGTACCGCGCCCGCCCTGCACCCCGTCGGGGAACTGCTCGACCGGCACTGGGAAGCGGCCTTCGCCTACGCCCGTCTGTGCACCGACGGGACGCGCGGCGCGGGGATGCTCACCACCGCCGCGTTCACCCGGCTCTTCGGCGAGTCCCTGCGCCAGGCCGGCCCCACCGCCGCCTGGCGGCCCCAGCTGCTCGTGACGGTCCGCCGTATCGCCGCCGAATGGGACAACGACGGCCGCGGTGAACTCCTGCACCCCGAACTGCGCGCGGGCACCGGCGAGCGGGCCGCCGCCCGGCTGCTGCCGCCCGCGAACCGGCGGCTGCTCTCCCGTGCCTTCCAGCGCCTGACCCAGTCCTCGCGGGCCGTGCTGTGGCACACCGAGGTCGAGTCGGAACCGCTGTCGACGCCCGCCGCACTGCTGGGCCTCGACGAGCAGGACGCGGGGGTCGAACTGCGCCGGGCCCGCGAGCGACTGCGCGAGGAGTGCCTCCAGGTGCACCGCGAACTCGCCCACGAGGACGAGTGCCAGCGTTACGTCCGGATGATCGACGTGACCTTCCGGCGCGGCGGGACGGACGTCGACCGGGACCTCCAGCAGCACCTGAACGGCTGCAGGCACTGCCGGTACACCGCCGACCAGCTCCACCAGTTCAACGGCGGCCTCGGCCTCGCCCTGGCGGAGGCCGTGCTCGGCTGGGGCGCCCGCGGCTACGTGGAGTCCCGGGCCGGCCTCGCCGGGGAGGCCGCCGAACCGGCGCCCGCACCCGAGGACGCCTTCGCGGGCGGCGAGGCCTTCGACCCCGCGGCGGCCGCCGGCAAGGACCTGGTGGTGCACCCCGCCGCCTCCCGGCGCGCCCAGCATCGCGCCGCCCGCCGGGCGCGCCGCCGCAACCTCACGGTGGCCGTCGGCACGGTGAGCGGCCTGGTCGTCCTGCCGCTGGTGCTGTGGGCGGTGCTCGGCACCGGTGACGACTCCGGCACGGCCGCGGCCAGGCCCTCCGCCAAGCCCGGCAACGGCAGCTCCACCTCCGGCTCCTCCTGGGCCGGGGCCGGCCAGGCCACCCAGGGCACCCTGCGCGGCCGGCTGCACAACGTCGCCTCGGGCCTGTGCATCGCCGTGGTCGGCAAGAAGGCCGTCCAGGGCGCCGAGACCGAACTCGCCGCGTGCTCGTCGGTCGCCAGCCAGCAGTGGACGTACGAGACCGACGGGCTGCTGCGCAACGGCGCCGACCCCGGCCTGTGCCTCGACTCGCACCTCGGCTACTCCGTGCGGCTCGCCCCGTGCTCGGCCGCCACCGGGTCCAGAGCCCGGAGCGTCCGCTACGACTTCACCCTGCAGGGCGCCCTGGTGCCCCGCTGGGACCAGGACCTGGCGCTCGCCCCGGCGGCCACCGACGGCGGCGGTTCCCTGGTCGTCAAGACCCGGGCCAACGCCGGCGCGCAGCGCTGGGTGATGGACACCTCGAAGCCCGACCTGCAGATGCAGATCGTCAACTGGGACGCCGAGACGAGCCCGACGCCGACGCCCGCCCCGACCGCGCCCCGGACCCGGGCGGCCGAGGCCGCCGGACCCGCCGCGCCGGCCCCCACCCCCTCGGCGTCACGGACGACCGCACCGCCGGCGCCGTCGGGCACCACCCCCGGTGACAACCCGTGCGCGCAGTACCCGGGTCACTGCTACGGCGGCGGTCAATACGGCGGCGGCCAGTACGGCGGCTGGGGCTACGGCGGGGGTTTCGGCGGCGGCTTCGGCGGTCGCCAGCACCGCTGAGGCGGCGGCCTCAGTGGTGGTGCGGCGGCGCCGGCGGCATGGTCGTCAGGTCCGGCGCACCTTCCGGCCACACCAGCAGCACCGGGCAGGGCGCGTGGTCGACGACGAAGCGGGCCGCCCTGCCCAGGCTGTGCGGCCCGAGCCGGGACCGGTCGCCGTCCCGGGCGACGATCAGCAGACCGGCCCCCTCGGCGGCGGCCACCACCTCCCGCTCGACCCGTCCGGTCCGCTCCAGCCGGGTGCACGGCAGCCCCAGCCGTGCCTCGGCCGCGTCGAGCAGCTCCACCGCGGACTGCCCGCCGAGCTCCGCCAGCCGTCGCTCCGGGTCCGGTCCCGAGCCCGCCCGGCCCAGCAGCCCCGAGAACGCGCCGTGCGCGAGCCCGGCCACCCCCGGCTCGGTCACATGCAGCAGTACCACCTCGGACGCCGCCCCCGCATGCTCGCGCGCCGCGTCCACACTGGCCGGCCAGGTCCCCTCGACCAGCCAGACGATCACCCGCATCTCCAAGGCCCTCCTGTCTAGGCACCGACCACCTGGAGCGCCCCCCACAGTGCCACCACGGCCCCGCACAGCGCGGCCGGCACGGCGAGCAGCCCCAGCCGGGTGAACTCGCCGAGGTCCACGCCGTGGTCGTGCTGGTGCACGATCCTGCGCCACAACAGCGTCGCGAGCGACCCCGCGTAGGTGAGGTTCGGTCCGATGTTCACCCCGAGCAGCACGGCGAGCACCGCTCCGGGGCCGCCGGGCACGGCCAGCGGCAGCAGCACGAGCACCGCCGGCAGGTTGTTGATCAGATTCGCCAGCACGGCGGCGAGCGCGGCGACGCCGAGCAGCGCGGGCAGTCCGCTGCCGCCCGGCACGACGTGCCCGAGCGCGTCGGCGAGTCCGTTGTCGACGACCGCCCGCACCACGATCCCGAGCGCCAGCACGAACGCCAGGAACGCGGGCGACGCCGCCTTCACCACCGTCAGCGGGGTCGCCCGCCGCCGCACCAGCGCACGGCCGGCCAGCACCAGCGCACCCGCGCACGCGGCCCACGCCGGGTCGATGCCCAGCGCCGAGGTGAGCACGAACCCGGCGAGTGTGCAGCCGACCGTCACCAGCGCGAACACCGGCAGCCGGGGCGGCTCGCCGGTGTCCTGCGAACCCGGGGCCGCCGAGGACAGATCCGTGGCGAAGAATTTACGGAACACCAGGTACTCCGCGCCGATCGCCACCAGCCAGGGCAGCACCATCAGCGCCGCGAAGCGGGTGAAGCTCAGCCCGCTGGCCGCGAACGCCAGCAGGTTCGTCAGGTTGGACACGGGCAGCAGCAGCGAGGCGGTGTTCGACAGGTGCGTGCAGGCGTAGACGTGCGGTTTCGCCCGTACCCCGGACCGGGCCGCCGTCGCGAACACCACCGGCGTCAGCAGCACCACCGTCGCGTCCAGACTGAGTACGGCCGTGATCACCGACGCCAGCGTGAACACCGCCGTCAGCAGCCGCACCGGCCGCCCCGCCGACCAGCGGGCCATCCACGCCCCGCAGGCCTGGAACAGCCCCTCCACGTCGCAGAAGTGGGCGAGCACCAGGACGGCGGCGAGGAAACCGACGACCGGGCCCAGCTGCTCGGCCTCCGCCCGGGCATGGTCGAGGGAGATCGCCCCGGTGGCGATCACGATGCCCGCCGCGGGCACGGCGAGCACCGCCTCCGGCAGGCCGCGCGGCCGGATCACGGCCCACGCGAGCACGGCGGCGAGGAGGACGACGGACAGGGTCTCGGCGAGCGGGGTGTTCAGGGCGCGTTCCTCAGGACGTGATCAAGTGCGGCCCACTCATGTAAGCAGACCGAGGTTACGAGGACCGGTTACCCGCCGCGCCCAGAAACTCGCCCCAGCCGCCCGTCGGCTCCTGCCCCGGGTTCAGCGTGCGCAGCTTGCGCAGCACCGCCGGGTCCTGCGCCTCCAGCCACGCCACCAGCTGCTTGAAGGAGACGAACCGCACGTCGTCGTGGTCGGCCATCCGGCCGATCGCCTCCTCGACGGCGTCCATGTAGATGCCGCCGTTCCAGCGCTCGAAGTGGTTGCCGATGAAGAACGGCGCCCGGTTGGTGGAGTACGCCCGCTCGAACCCGGCGACGTAGCTGTCCCGGGCCTGGATGCGCCAGGCGTCGTACCGGGCCTTGTCGCCCAGCGGGTTGCCGACGGACTGGTTGTACATCATGTTGTAGTCCATCGACAGGACCTGGAAGGAGTGTCCGGGGAAGGGTATGGACTGCAGGGGGAAGTCCCAGATGCGGTTGCCCTGCACCTTGCCGGGCCAGATCTGCAGCCCGCCGGGGGAGCTGGCGTCGTACTTCCAGCCGAGCGCGGCCGCGGTGGGCAGCAGGTTGGCCTGACCCTCCAGGCACGGGGTGCGGCCGCCAGCCAGCTCCTTGCGGTAGTCGAAGGGCAGCGGCTCCAGGTCGGTGAAGCCGGTGTTCGTCTTCCACCTGGTGACGAAGTCCACGGCCTGGTCGATCTCGCTGCGCCATTCGGCGGGGGACCAGTTGCGCACGCCGTCGGAGCCGCAGAAGTGCCCGTTGAAGTGGGTGCCGATCTCGTGGCCCTCCAGCCAGGCGGCCCGCACCTGCTGGAGCGTGGCGTGGATGTGCCGGTCGGCGAGGTAGCCGATCGCGGAGGCGCCGACCGCGTGCCGCGGCGGGCGGTAGAGGTCCTTCTTGGCCTCCGGCAGCGTGTAGATGCCGGAGAGGAAGAACGTCATCTTCGCGCCGTGGTCGGCGGCCACCTTGCGGAAGCGGGAGAACAGCTGGTTGCTGAGTTCGCCCGCGCCGTCCCAGGAGAACACCACGAACTGCGGCGGCTTGGCGCCGGCCGCGAGGCGGGCGGCCTTCGGCTGGTGGGGCTGGGCGCCGGTGTCGGCGGTGGAGCCGTCGCCGATCAGCTTCAGCGGCCTGGCCGGGGCGTTCCCGTTCGCACCGCCGTCCTTCACACCGTCGGCCGAACCGCCGCCGCCCAGCGACCAGTTGCCGTTCGAGCACGCGGAGAGGGCTCCCAGGGCCCCCGCCGTCGCGCCCGCCGTCAGCACCCGCCTGCGAGAGATGCCGCTCATGTCCGCCCCGATTCCGTCGTGCCGGCCCCTCGTGGAGCCGCCTGCTGCGTGGTCGTCGGGTTCGATGGGCGGTCCGGCGGAAAAGATCGGAGGCGGTCGCGCGTGTTGCACGTCTGTGACAGTCGTGGCCCGGACACGGCGGACCCCGCCGCCCCCGGGGGGAGGGGGCGGCGGGGTCCGGTCAGGGTGTGGTCAGGCGCCGGTGCCGGCGCTGAACACGTTCAGGCGCACCGAGGAGGAGTTCCCGGACACCGGGACCGGGCCGCCCTTCCACGCCACCTTCAGGGAGTCCTTCTCGTCCGGCGGGGTGACGACCAGCGAGGCGGGGGTCGCCGTCCTGGCGCCGCTGATGTCCGGGCTGGAGAAGGTCAGCCCCGCCCAGGCGCTCCCGCCCGGCCTCAGGGTGACCGTCGTCGCGGTGGCGCCGGGCTCGCGCTGCGGGTCGGGGCCGAGCTGGGCGCCGGACGCGTCCACGAAGGCGGCGCCGGGATAGCCGCGCACGGTGCAGGTCCGGGACGACGTGTTGGTGAGCACGATCGGGAAGTTCTCCTGACCGGCCCCGGGGTCGTTGCGGCCCACCGAGGCGGTCAGCTCGGAGGTGTGGCAGCGGGTACCGGACGCGGTGGTGGTGCCGCCCTTCGACGCCCCGGTCGCCGGCCCGCCGGTCGCCGTGCCGGTGTTCCGCGAGGTCGGCGAGGACCCGGTGCCGTCCGATGCGGAAGCGGTGCCCGAGCCGGCCGAACCCGGCGCGCTGCCGGTCGCGGGCGCGGCCGTGCCCGACACCGACTCCGGGGACTTGCCCTGGCCGCCGCTGCCGCAGGCGGTCAGCAGGCCCAGGACGGCGGCCGTGCTCGCGAGCAGGGCCGCCCCGCGCCGCAAGGACTGGGACGTGTACGCCATCTGTCTCACCACTCCTGGATGTCATGAGCACGCGTACGGGACGTGCCCCGAGGCGCTCCGTGCGCCCTCCACCCCATCCGATGGGACCGACGACGGAAAAGTTCGGGGGCACGCCGCGGATTCATCGGGTCAGGTGACCCGCAGCGAGCGGAGTATGCCGTCCGTGGTGTCACCGTCGGCGGCGCCCTTCTGCCGCACCTGCACGTACACCTGGGGCCGGGCGCCCCCGCCGGCCGGACCGAGGGCCGCCTCCTGGATCGAGCCGCCCGCGCCGGAACAGTCGCTCCAGGTCCGCACCCGGCCCTTCCACGAGGTACCGGTGAAGGCACGGCTGCCCTCGTAGCGGCAGCCCGAGTGGGTCAGCGCGGTCACCTTGGCGGCGACGTCCCCGTGCTCGCTCAGGCCGATGAAGACGCCGTTCACCGCGGTCGTCAGGTCCTGCCACGCGGACACGTCGTCGGCCACCTCCAGGCCCGGCTCGTGACCCGACGCCAGCCCCAGAGCCGCCGGGTTCCAGCCGGCGTCCCGCAGCTCGCCCGCCCACGCCGAGGGCACCTCCGCGACCACGCGCCCGGTCGAGTCGGCGACCCGCGTCCGGTCGCCCGCCGTCCCGCCGTGCTGCACGAGTGTGACCGCGACCGCCGTGCCGCCGGCCGCGAGGACCGCGGCCAGCGTGAGGGTGACCGCGTTGAGCCGCCGGCGCACCCCGTCCAGCCGCCTCGGCCGACGGGCCGCCGAAAGGTCCGCCAGCCGGTCCAGCTCGTCCGCGAAGGCGTGCGCGGTGGGCCAGCGCCGCTGCCGGTCCGGCTCCAGGGCCCGCATCAGCGCCCGCTGCACGTCCTCTCCGAGGTCCGGCCGCAGCCGGTCGGGCCGCACCACCCGGCCGGGCGCGCCCGGCACCGTCGCGGTCAGCAGCTCGTAGCCCACCGCCCCCAGGGCGTAGATGTCGGCGCGGGCGTCGATGCCGGCGCCCGGCTGGGCCTGCTCCGGCGGCTGGTAGCCCGCCGAGCCGGCGGCCAGGGTGAGTCCCGACGCCTGCGCCAGGCTCTTCGCGAGCCCCAGGTCGGCCAGCAGCACCCGGCGGGTGCCGTCCGGCGCGGTGCGCAGCAGCACGTTGGTCGGTTTGATGTCCCGGTGCACGATCCCCGCCTCGTGCAGGTCGGCCGCACCGCGCGCCGCCAGCGCGGTCAGCCGCAGCGCGTCGGGCACCGGCAGCGGGCCGGCGGCGAGCAGCTCGGCGAGGGTGCCCGCGTCGGCGTACTCCATCACGAAGTACGGCCGTCCGTCGGGGAGTTCGCCGATGTCGTAGACCTGCACCACCCGCTTGGAGTCGGCCCGGCGCAGCAGCCGCGCCTCGGACAGGAATCGGTCGTGGATGTCGAGACGGTGGGACCAGTTGTCCGCGAGGACCTTCACCGCGACCGGGGCGTCCAGCTGGTCGTCGTGGGCGAGCCAGACCGTCCCGAAGGCGCCGGTGCCCAGGCGCCGTTCGAGGCGATAGCGGCCGATCCGCTCCAGGGGTTGCATACGACTATCATGCCTGGCCTGAGATCGACTTCGAGGGGGACCTCCCGTGCCGGACGCCGCGCTGACCGAAGACCTCGCCCGGCGGGCCGCCGCCGGCGACCAGCGGGCCCTGAACCAGTTGCTGACCGAGGTCCGCCCCGACGTCGTGAGGCGCTGCGGGCGCTTCCTGCCGTGCCGTGAGGACGCCGAGGAAGCGGCCCAGGACGTGCTGCTGCAGATCTCCCGGAAGATCTCCACCTTCGAGGGCCGCAGCAGGTTCAGCACCTGGCTCTACACGGTCGTCGCCAACTGCTCCCGGCAGAAGTACCGGGACCTGAAGCGGCGGGCGGCCGAGGAGCCGGCGGCCATCGAACCCGCCCAGTACGTCGACCCGCGCACCACCAGCGTGATCGCGGGATCCCGGATCGACCTGCTGGAGGCGCTGGACCGGCTGGAGCGGGAGCACCCGCAACTGGTCGCGCCGCTCGTCTACCGGGACATCTGCCAGCTGGACTACGCCGAGGTCGCGGAGCGGGTGGGCATTCCGCTGGGGACGCTGAAGTCGCGGCTGCACGAGGCGCGCAAGCAGGTCCGGCCGTGGCTGAGCGCACCGTGACCCGACAGCAGTGAGGGGCCGCATCCGTGCGGCCCCTTTCCCTTTTCAACGTATAGCGCACCGGGGGGCTTGCGGCAAGGCCCCCCTCGTCCCGCAGAATCGCAGGCCGAGACCAGGAACTGCGGTTTTAGGGGGATACGCGGCATGCGTGTGCTGTTGATGGGATACGGGTCGCGCGGGGATGTCGAGCCGCTTGCGGGACTGGGGGCGGCGCTGCGCTCCCTCGGCGCCGAGGTACGGGTGTGCGCGCCGCCGGACGAGGAGTTCGCGGAGCTGCTGGCCCGCGCGGGCGTGACGCACGTACCGTTCGGGCCGTCCGTGCGCGCCCTGGTGACCAGGCCGAACCCGTCGCCCGACGACGCCTTCAAGCTCGCGCCCGAGCTGGTCGCCGCGCACTTCGACACGGTCGCCCCGGCGGCCGAGGGGTGTGACGCGCTGGTGGCGAGCGGGCTGATGCCGGCCGGTGCCCGGTCGGTGACGGAGAAGCTGGGCATCCGGTACGTGTTCGCCTGCCCGCACCCGTTCGGCATGCCGTCCTCGCACTTCCGGCCGGTCGGACGGCCGGGGCGTCCGGCCCCGCCGGACGCCGACCTGCGGACCCTGTGGAAGGTGGACGGCGAGAAGGTGAACGCGCTGTACGGCGAGGCGCTCAACACCCACCGGGCGGCGATCGGCCTGCCGCCCGTCGAGAACGTCCGCGACCACGTCCTCACCGGCCGGGCCTGGCTGGCGGCGGACCCGGTGCTCGGTCCCTGGCGGGACCTCACGGACCTCGACCTCGTCCAGACCGGGGCGTGGGTGCTGCCGGACGAACGTCCGCTGCCCGAGGACCTGTCGGCGTTCCTGGCGGCCGGTGAGCCACCGGTGTACGTCGGTTTCGGCAGCATGGCGCTGCGCGGCGCGCCGGACGCGGCGAAGGTGGCCGTCGAGGCGGTACGGGCCCAGGGACGGCGGGTGCTCGTCGCGCACGGCTGGGCGGGGCTCACCGCGGCCGACGACGGGGCGGACTGCTTCGTGATCGGTGAGGTCAACCACCAGGCGCTGTTCCGCCGGGTGGCGGCCGTCGTGCACCACGGCGGCGCGGGCACGACGACGACCACGGCCATGGCCGGGACGCCCCAAGTTGTCGTCCCGCAGATCGTCGACCAGCCGCACTGGGCCGCCCGGGTGGCCGAACTGGGCATCGGCGCGGCCCACGACGGCCCGACCCCGACCGTCGAGTCCCTCTCGGCCGCCCTCGCGAAGGCCCTTGACCCCGGGACGCGCACCCGCGCCGCCGAGGTGGCCCGCACGATGCGCACCGACGGGGCGACGGTGGCGGCGAGGCTGCTGCTGGACGGCGCCTGAACCCGCACGTGCCTGAACAGGGGCCGCCGGGCCCCGAGCCCGGCGCGGCCCCCTCCACCCCTTCGCCCCCACTTGTTCGCCCCCGCCCACGCGTGATTCCCGCCGTGTCCCGGCGCCCCGTAAGGGGCGCGGGGACTGCGCGAGCAACCCCCACGCACCCGCAGTCACGACCGGCCGCCACCATCCGTCGGCGGCCCCACCGGTCGTAGCGCCTTCCACGGAGCTGATGCAGTGACCCCCCTGACCACCCGTGCCTTCGCCCTGCCCGAACGTCTCACCGCCAAGGCCGACCCGGCGCTGATCGCCGGTGACGAGCGGCACTTCGCCGCCGTCGCCGACTGTCTCGCGCAGTCGGTCGCGGAGCTGTCCGACCGCCTCGACGCCGAGCTCAGGGCGCCCGGCGGCACCGGGCGGGCCGCGATGGACCGGGACAACGAGATCCACCGGCTGACGGGACGGCTGCGCACCCTGCGCCGCTTCGGACTCGACCTGTGCCTCGGGCACTTCGTCCGCGCCGACGATCCCGAGCCCGTCTACGTCGGCCGGCTCGGTCTCACCGACGGCGACGGCCACCGGCTGCTGGTCGACTGGCGGTCCCCGGCGGCCGAACCGTTCTTCGCGGCCACCCACGCCGACCCGATGGGGCTGCGCAGCCGGCGCAGGTACCGGTGGACGGACGGCCGGATCAGCGACTACTGGGACGAGGTGTTCACCGCCGACGGTCTCGAAGGGCACGCCGCGCTCGACGACCAGTCGGCCTTCGTGGCCGGCCTCGGCGCCGACCGGTCACCACGGATGCGCGACGTGCTCGCCACCATCCAGGCCGACCAGGACGCGATCATCCGCGCCGGATCCCGGGGCGCCCTCGTCGTCGACGGTGGCCCGGGCACCGGCAAGACCGTCGTCGCCCTGCACCGCACCGCCCACCTCCTGTACGCCGACCCCCGCCTCGGACACCGGCGCGGCGGGGTGCTGTTCGTCGGCCCGCACCGGCCCTACCTGACCTACGTCTCCGACGTGCTGCCCAGCCTCGGCGAGGAGGGCGTGCACACCTGCGTCCTGGCCGACCTCGTCGACGAGGGAGCCGGCGCGGCACCCGAGCCCGACCCCGAGGTGGCGCGGCTGAAGGCGTCCGCCGACATGGTGCGGGCGATCGAGACGGCCGTCCGCTTCTACGAGGAGCCGCCCGCCGAGGGGACGACGGTCAGCACCGACTGGGGCGACCTGCGGCTCACCGCGGACGACTGGGCCGACGCCTTCCGCGCCCCCGCGCCGGGCACCCCGCACAACGAGGCCCGCGACCAGATCTGGGACGAGCTGGCCACCATCCTGCTGGACAGGTACGCCGGTGACGACGTCACGCCCGAGCAGTTCCGCGCGTCGATCCGGCGGGACGGCGAGCTGGTCGACACCCTGCACGGGGCATGGCCCCTGCTGGAGCCGACCGACCTGGTCGGGGACCTCTGGTCGGTGCCTGCCTACCTGCGGATGTGCGCCCCCTGGCTCGGCCCGGACGACGTCCGGAAGCTGCGGCGCGCCGACGCGCAGGCCTGGACGGTGTCCGACCTGCCCCTCCTGGACGCGGCCCGGCAGCGGCTCGGGGACCCGCAGGCGGCCCGGCGCCGGCAGCGGCAGGAGGCCGTCCTCGCCGCCCAGCGCGAGCGGATGGCACAGGTCGTCGACAACCTGATCGGCGCCGCGACCGACTCGGGTGCCGACGGTGACGACGGCGAGGGCCTGGTGCGGATGCTGCGCGGCGCGGACGCCAAGGTCAGCCTGGTCGACGAGTCCGAACTGCCCACCGCGGCCCCGGACCTGCTCGCCGGACCCTTCGCGCACATCGTCGTGGACGAGGCCCAGGAACTCACCGACGCCGAGTGGCAGATGCTGCTGCTGCGCTGCCCGTCCCGCAGCTTCACCATCGTCGGGGACCGCGCCCAGGCCCGGCACGGCTTCACGGAGTCGTGGCGCGAACGCCTCGAACGGGTCGGGTTCGACCGGATCACCCTGACCTCCCTGAGTATCAACTACCGCACACCCGAAGAGGTCATGACGGAGGCGGAGCCGGTCATCCGGGCCGTGCTGCCCGACGCCAACGTGCCGACGTCGATCCGCAGCGGCGGCCTGCCCGTCGTGCACGGCGCCGTGTCGGAGCTGGACACGATCGTCGACACCTGGCTCGCCGCCCACGCCGAGGGCATCGCCTGCGTGATCGGCGCTCCCTACTTCACCGCTCGTGACCGGGTCCGCTCGCTGTCCCCGGCGCTGTCGAAGGGACTGGAGTTCGACCTGGTCGTGCTCGTGGACCCGGAGGAGTTCGGTGAGGGCGTCGAGGGCGCCGTGGACCGGTACGTGGCGATGACCAGGGCGACCCGGCAACTGGTGATCCTCACGAGCGGCGCCTAGAGCTGCCCTAGCTCCCGTCCTGGTCGAGCAGCGACAGCTCGGCCCAGATCGTCTTGCCCTCGGGCGTGTGCCTGCTGCCCCAGCGCTGCGTCAGCTGCGCCACCAGCAGCAGGCCCCGGCCGCCCTCGTCCCAGGTCTTGGCCCGGCGCAGGTGCGGTGCCGTGGGGTTGGCGTCGGAGACCTCGCAGATCAGGGTGGTCAGGTCGTGGATCAGCCGCAGCCGGATGGGGTGGGCGCCGTAGCGGAGGGCGTTGGTGACCAGTTCGCTGACCACCAGCTCCACCGTGAAGGCGGCGGTGCTCAGTTTCCACACGTCCAGCTGCTCCCCGACCTCCTTGCGGATCCGCGCGAGCAGGGCCGGGTCGGCGGGGACGTCCCAGGTCGCCACCCGGGACGGCGGCAGGCTCTGGGTGCGCGCCAGCAGCAGGGCCACGTCGTCGGCGGCGCCGCCCGACGGCAGCAGGGCGTGCAGGATCCGGTCGCAGGTCTCGTCCAGGGAGCCGCCGTACGCCGCCAGTGCCTCGTGGAGCAGACGGCGACCGGTGTCCGGATCCTGGTGCCGGGAGGTGATCAGCCCGTCCGTGAACATCGCCAGCACCGTGCCCTCGGGCAGCTCGATCTCGGTCGACTCGAACGGCAGTCCGCCCAGGCCCAGCGGGGGGCCCGCGGGCAGGTCCACCTCGTGCAGGCGGCCCCCCGGGCGCAGGACGACGGGCAACGGGTGACCGGCACGGGCCAGCGTGCAGCGCCGGGACACCGGGTCGTAGACGGCGTACAGGCAGGTCGCGCCGACCTCCCCGGGGCTGCCTTCGCCCCCCTGCTCCTCGGAGAGCCGGAGCACCAGGTCGTCGAGGTGGGTGAGCAGCTCGTCCGGGGCCAGGTCGATGTCGGCCAGGGTGCGCACGGCGGTCCGCAGCCGGCCCATGGTCGCCGAGGCCTGCACACCGTGGCCGACGACGTCCCCCACCACCATGGCCACCCGCAGCCCGGACAGCGGGATCACGTCGAACCAGTCGCCGCCCACCCCGGCGCGGGCCGCGGGCAGATAGCGCGAGGCGGCCCGCAGGGCGGCGGTGTGCGGCAGCGTCCGGGGCAGCAGGCTCCGCTGCAGGGCCAGGGCGGTCTCGCGCTCGCGGGAGAAGCGGCGGGCGTTGTCGATGCAGACGGCGGCCCGCGCCGTGATCTCCTCGGCCAGCAGCACGTCGTCCGCGCTGAACGGATCGGGCCGCCGGTGCCGGGTGAGCACCGCGACCCCCAGGGTCACCCCGCGCGCCTGGATCGGCACCGCCATCGAGGCGTGCACGCCGAACTCGCGCACCCGCTCGCCGCGCACCTTGTGCCAGGTCAGCCACTGCGTCATGTCGCCCGAGGGCACCGAGGCCACGATGGTACGGCCCGCGATCAGCGCGTCGGCCTGTGGCGAGAAGGCCGGGTACGACTCGGTGTGCCCGGGTGCCAGCACCGCCTCGGGCGTGCCGGGCAGCACGGACCGGTGCGCGGTGCGGCGCAGCGTGACCGGTGCCGACAGCGGCACCGGCAGCTCCTCGCCGGACTCCGGCGGGTCCAGCAGGTCGACGGTGACGAAGTCGGCGAGCGCGGGGACGCAGACGTCGGCCAGCTCCTGGGCGGTACGGGTGACGTCCAGGGTGCCGCCGATGCGTACGCTCGCCTCGTTGACCAGCTGGAGACGCTCCCTGGCCAGGTAGTTCTCGGTGAAGTCGTGCGCGGCCAGGCAGACCCCGCGCACCCGTCCCGCCGCGTCGGTGATCGGCGCCATCCGGGCCAGCCAGGCGTGCGCCAGGGGCTCGCCCCCGGTGCGCAGATACGTCTGGACGTCCAGCGGGCGTCCAGAGGTCAGCACCTGGAGCATGTTCCGCTCCAGTTCCTCGCTCTGCGGCTGGCCGCCGATCTCCTCGATCCGCAGTCCCTGGATGTGTTCCTCGGGCAGCCCGATGACCTCGGCCATCGCCTGGTTCACGCGGCGCAGCCGCAGGTGCTCGTCGTAGACGGCGACGGCGCACGGCGACTGCATCAGGACCGCGGTGCCCAGCGGGTCGTCCAGGCCGCGCGGACCGCTGCCGTCCAGCGGGGAGACCACCAGCCAGTGCCCGGAACGCCCGTCGTCCGCCGTGCGGTGGTGGGCGAGCAGCCAGACGGGCAGGGTGCGGCCGTCCCGGTGGCGGAGCCGGAGGACGCCGTCCCAGCGGTCGCCGGTGGGCGCGGGCGGTGTGGTGTCGGCGGCGAGCAGCCGCGCGGCGGGCCGGCCCACGACCTCGTCGGCCGGGTGGCCGAGGAGCCGTCGCGCGCCCTCGTTCCACTCGACCAGTGTGCCGTTCTCGTCGATGACAGCCCGGGCCGTCGCCGCATCGTCGAACGGATAGACCCGGCTCATCTCGCCACTCCCAAGCGCACACTCACAGTCAACAGGTGCACCACTGGTGTTCAGCGTAGTGCGTCGGGACCGTCCGCGACCGGCAGGCGGCGGCGCCCGGCCGGGCAGGGCGGCGCGCTGTCCGGAGTGCCGGACGAGGACCGGCCGACGGGACGGGAGGCACCGCCGGACCCTTCCGGACCCTTGACGGCCGCACGTGTCACACCGTCAGAATCTGTTTGTTCACGATCAGTTGTGAGTAGTTCTGAGCCCTGATGAGGGAGAGCCGCACCATGACGGTCACGCGCAGATCGGTTCTGGCAGCAGCCACGGCAGCCCCCACGGCCGGCGTCCTGCCGGCCGCACCGGGCGCCTGGGCGGCCCCGGAGACAGGGACGTCCTCGCAGGTCACCGGCCGGCGCACGGTCGCCCTGCGGGACGGCTGGCGCTTCGCGCTGGTCAACCCGGGCGGCATCACCGACCCGACCGGCGCCTACGCCGACGCGGCCGACCCCGGCTACGACGACTCGGCCTGGCGCCGGGTCGCCGTACCGCACGACTGGAGCATCGAGCAGACCCCGACCACCGACCACGGCACCACCAGCGGCACCGGCTTCTTCCCGGGCGGCCTCGGCTGGTACCGGCTCGCTTTCACGCTGCCGCCCGGCTGTGCCGGAAAACGGATCTCGGTGGAGTTCGACGGCGTCTACATGGACTCGTACGTGTACTGCAACGGCACCCGGGTGGGCCGTCACCCCTACGGGTACACCGGCTTCGCGCTCGACCTCACCGGGCTGCTGCACACCGACGGCAGCACCGCGAACGTCCTCGCGGTCAAGGTGCAGAACCAGCTGCCCAGCAGCCGCTGGTACTCGGGCAGCGGCATCTACCGCGAGGCCCGCCTGGTGATCACCGACCCCGTGCACGTGGCGCGCTGGGGGACGTACGTGACCACGCCGGACATCACCGCCGACCGCGCGGTCGTACGGGTCCGGACGGCCGTGGTCGACGAGTCCGGCGACGGCACCGACGTCGAGGTGGTCTCGCGGATCGCCGACGCGGACGGCCGTACCGTCGCCCGTACCGCCACCACGGTCACCGTCGCCGGCTCGGGCGAGACCACCGAGACGCACGAACTGACGCTGGCAAAACCCAGGTTGTGGGGGTTCGAGAGCCCGTACCGCTACACGCTGGGCACCGAACTGCGGGTGGCCGGCCGCCCCGTCGACACCTGCAGGACGCGCTTCGGCGTCCGCGGTTTCCGCTTCGACCCCGACGAGGGCTTCTCGCTCAACGGCGTGCACACCAAGATCAAGGGCGTCGACCTCCACCACGACCAGGGCGCGCTCGGCGCGGCGATCAGCGCCGACGCGGTGCGCAGGCAGATGACGATCATGAAGTCGATGGGCGTCAACGCCTTCCGCACCTCGCACAACCCGCCCTCGCCGCAGATGATCGAGGTCTGCGAGGACCTGGGCATCGTGATGATGGTGGAGGCCTTCGACTGCTGGCGGACCGGCAAGACCACGTACGACTACGGCAGGTTCTTCGACGAGTGGTGCGAGAGCGACGCCACCGAGATGGTCCTGGCCGCCCGCAACTCACCCGCCGTCGTCCTGTGGTCGATCGGCAACGAGATCCCGGACTCCACCTCCACCGCCGGCCTCGCCATGGCCGACCGGATCATCGCCGCCGTCAGGGCCGCCGACGACACCCGCCCGGTGGTCATCGGCTCGAACAAGTACCACGGGGTGCCGTCCAAGGGCTCGGCCGCCGACCTGATGCTGGCCAAGCTCGACGGCCTCGGCCTCAACTACAACACCGCCAAGTCCGTGGACGCGCTGCACGCGGCCTACCCGCAGCTCTTCCTCTTCGAGTCCGAGTCCTCCTCGGAGACCTCGACCCGTGGCGCGTACCAGGAGCCGGAGCACCTCAACACGGGTGAGAACCACACCCCCGGCCGCCGTGAGACCTCCTCCTACGACAACAACCTGGCCTCCTGGACGATGAGCGGCGAGTACGGCCACAAGAAGGACCGGGACCGGAAGTGGTTCGCGGGCCAGTTCCTGTGGTCGGGCATCGACTACATCGGCGAGCCGACGCCGTACGACGTGTTCCCGGTGAAGTCGTCCTTCTTCGGTGCCGTCGACACCGCGGGCTTCCCGAAGGACATGTACCACCTCTTCCGCAGCCAGTGGGTGAGCGAGCCGATGGTGCACCTCGTCCCGATGACCTGGAACCACGAGCCCGGGGACACGGTCGAGGTGTGGGCCTACGCCAACGTGTACTCCGTCGAGCTGTTCCTGAACGGAAAGTCCCTGGGCGTGCGGGAGTTCGACACCAAGACGACCACCGACGGCCGTACGTACCTGGAGACCACCGAGGCCACCGGGGACGACAAGACGTTCACCACCGGCCCCTGGCCCGGCAGTTACACCAGCCCGAACGGCAGCGCGGGCAAGCTGCACCTGACCTGGAAGGTGCCGTACCGGCCGGGCGAGCTGCGGGCGGTCGCCCGGCGCGACGGACGGGTGGTCGCCACCGACGTGCTGCGCACCGCCGGTGCCCCGCACGCGGTGCGCCTGACCGCCGACCGCGGGTCCCTCGCCGCCGACGGCCGGTCCCTCGCCTTCGTGACCGCCGAGATCGTCGACGCGCACGGCGTGCCGGTCCCCGACGCCGAGCACCTCATCTCCTTCGACGTGACCGGCGGGTCGATCGCCGGTCTCGACAACGGCCGTGAGGAGAGCGCCGAGCGCTACCAGGCGGTCACCCGCACCGCCTTCCACGGCAAGGCGCTCGCCATCGTCCGCTCCGGCACCGGGGCGGGCCGCCTGAGGGTGACCGCCCACGTGGACGGCCTGCGCGCGGGCACCGCGACCCTGCGCACCACCCCGGCCCACGCGGTGGCCGGCACCCCCGCGCCCCGGTTCGGCCCCGACCTGCCGGCGCCGCCGGATTACCCCCGCGCGGACGCCAGTTACTCCGGACGCGCCGACACCCTGCCGGCCGCCATGCTCGACGGCGACCCCGCCACCGGCTGGTCCAACGCCTTCGCCAAGTCCGCCACCGCCCTGCTGCCCGCGTTCAGCGGTGCCCGGACCAAGGACTGGGTGTCGGTCGACTTCGGGCGGACCCGCGTCTTCGACCGGGCCGAGGTCTCCTTCACGGTGGACGCCACCCACACCTTGCCCACGTCGGTGACGGTGGAGTTCTGGGACGGAACGGCCTACCGGCCGGTGACCGGTACGACGCTGGAGTGGGCGACCGCCTCGGACGCCCCGACCGTCGTCACCTTCACCGCGGTACGGGGCTCCCGCCTCCGGCTGACCCTGACCAGCGCCCACCCCGGGCAGCCCTCGGGCGCGGTACGGATCAGCAGACTCGACCTCTGACGGGGCGGGCCGCAGGCCCTCCCCGTGGCCGCCGGCCGAGGGCGGGAGGAACAGGGCCGGCGGCCTGTTTCGCGCAGGAGAGCCGCCGTTCTGCGCGGGGCCTTTCGAGGAGGGCCGGTCATCAGTGGACCACCCGGGCCGGAGGGCCGGGAGCGTGCGCGCGGGACCCCTGCGTGCGCGCGGTTCGCACGGGGTGCGCGCAATGGTGAATGCGGCCATGAAGGGGCAATAGCCACCGCCGCCTTTCTGACTTTCTGTCAACGCTGTCGATGTTGTACAGGCGCCTTGTTGCTCGTGTGAGACTTGTGCGAGGGTTAATCATCCGCGCGGGGGTTAATCGCCGGGACCAATTCGACAGTTGGGGAACACTGCCGACATCCGGCCGGCGAATTCCCACCCCCCGCCCGCGCACCGAAGAGGTACGCACCACCGCACCAAAGGAATCCGTTCAGTGCCCACCCCCCATCCGCCTCGCCCGCCCTATCCGCCGCCGGGCGGTGCTGCCGGGGAGTCCGACGAGTCCCTCGCCGCCCCGCTGCGAGCCGGCTCCGACATCGAGGCCTCCCGGTCCGCCGCGCTCCTCATGGCCCGGCACTGGCGGCCCGTCCAGGAATACGCGGTCATCTGCCTGGCCGCCTCCGGGCCCGTCGCGCACATGGTCGCGGCCGCCGCCTTCCACCAGGTCCTCGACCGGGTGGCCCTCGGTGAGACGGCCGACGCGATCCGGCCCCGGCTGCTGCTCTCGGTCCGTGACACGGTCGCCAACTGGTCCGCCGAGGACCGAATAGCCGAGGTTCTCCCCGACCTCGGGAAACCGGCCGGCGGTCGCGGTATGCGCGCCACCAAGCCCACGGCGCCGGAAAACCGCGCCCTCGCGGAGCGTTCATTCCTGGGCCTTCCGGCGCTCGCCCAGAGCCTGCTCTGGCACAGCGAGGTCGAGGCCGAGCCGATAACCGTACCCGCCGGTCTGTTGGGCATGGACACGACAACCGCGGCGGCGGCGCTGGAGGACGCCCGGGAGAAATTCCGGGAAGGCTGTGTCCGCGCGCACCGGGATCTCGCACCGTCCCAGGAGTGCCGCTACTACAACCGGCTGCTCGACGTTCCGATCCGCCGCGGCGGCGCCCTGCTGCCGGACGTCCAGGAGCACCTCGCCCAGTGCCCCTACTGCCGGGTCGCCGCCGAGCAGCTCGGGCACGTCGAGGAGGGTCTCGGGCTGCTGCTCGTCGAGGCGGTACTGGGCTGGGGGGCCCGCCGCTACCTCGACTCGCGCCCGGGACGCAAGGGTGGCGAGGTGGAGCCGCTGACCCGCGCCGCCCGGCGCTCCGGAGGGGGCGGCCGACGGCGCGCCGCGGCCCGCACCCGGATCCTGGCCCGCATCCCGGTGCGCCGCCCGCCCGGCCCCTGGTCGTCGAAGACGCTGCTGACCAGTGTGGGAGTCGCCGGTGCCGGACTGCTGGCCTCCGTCCTCGCCGTCAGCGCCCTGTCGGGCGGCGGCGACGGCAGCGACGCCGTCGCGACCGCGGGACTGGTCCCCGGCGGCACCGATCCCGAGGCGACGCCCGACGCCACGCCCACCTCCGGGACGGCCGGGCTGCCCGCCGCCCACGACGCGACCCGGCTGCGCAACGCCGCGGCCCAGCTCTGCCTCGACATCAACGGCGAGCCGAAGGCCGGGGCGAGCGTCGTGCTCGCGGTGTGTTCGACGGCCAACACCCAGCAGTGGACGTTCGAGAGCGACGGGGAACTGCGCAGCGTGGCCGGCGACGGCCTGTGCCTGGACTCGCACGCGGACGCCGGGGTGGTCATCCTCGGCACCTGCGCCGAGGCCGGCACCGGCCGCGGCAACGACGTCCGCTACGACCTGACCGCGCAGGGCGAGCTGCTGCCCCGGTGGGACGAGACGCTCGCCCTCGCCACGGCCGGGGTGAACCCCGGTGACGACATCGTGGTCAAGGTCCGCGACCGCACCAGCAGCCAGCGCTGGCTGACCGACGCACCGGCACCGTCCCAGAGCCCCGGCTCGCTCTCCGTCGCCGGCTCGGGCAGCTCGTCGGCACGGCCCGCGGAACTCACGGGGAGCTAGGGCGTGTTGCGGGCGGCGACGCCACGACGGCGCACGTCCGCGTCACCGAAGTCGCACGGGCGCCCGGCGGCCGAGGGGGCCGGCGCGGTGCGCAGACCCGCGCCGTGCGCGGCGCCGCCCGATCCGCGGCGGCCGACTCCTGGGCACGGGGCTCCCGCTCAGGGGGACTCCTCCACCAGGTCGGCCGCGCTGATCGAGACGGGGGCCCGGTGCCCGGACAGGGCGAGGGTGAGGTCGAACTCCGCGAGCAGCGAACGGATCACGTGTTCCACGCCGGCCTGTCCGTCGAGGCCCAGACCGTAGACGTAGGGCCGTCCGAGCAGCACCGCCCGGGCGCCGAGCGCGAGCGCCCTGAAGACGTCGTCCCCGGTGCGCACCCCGCTGTCGAAGAGCACGGTCAGCCGGTCGCCCACCGCCTCGGCGACCCGCGGCAGCGCGTCGGCCGCGGCCACCGAACCGGCCACCTGACGGCCGCCGTGGTTGGAGACCACCACCCCGTCCATCCCGGCGTCGGCGGCGAGCCGGGCGTCGTCCGGGTGCAGCACGCCCTTGAGGACGATCGGCCCGTCCCAGTGCTGCCGCAGGAGGGCGAGGTCGGGCCAGGTGTGGCTCGGGTCGCCGAACAGGCCGAGGAAGTGCAGCACGGCCGCGTTCGGGTCCTCGTGCACCGGTTTGGCGAGCCCCGCCAGGAACGCCGGGTCGGTGAAGTAGTTGGCGGTGCCCACGCCGTGCAGGAACGGCAGGTACGCCTGGTCGAGATCGCGCGGCCGCCAGGAGAGCAGCGGCGTGTCGAGCGTGACGACCAGCACCGAGAACCCGGCGGCCCGCGCCCGCGCGAGGAAGCTCTTCGTCACCTCGCGGTCCCTGCCCCAGTACAGCTGGAACCACCGCTCGGCGTCCCCCATCGCCTCCGCCACCTGCTCCATCGGCGTGCTGGAGGCCGAGGACAGGATGAACGGCACGCCCTGCGCGGCGGCGGCCCGGGCGGCGGCCGGCTCGGCGTCCGGATGCATGATCGACAGCACGCCGACGGGCGCCAGGGCCAGCGGGGCCGGCAGCGGGCGGCCCAGCACCTCCACGGCGAGGTCCCGCTCGCCGACGTCCCGCAGCATCCGCGGCACGATGCGGCGCCGCGCCAGGGCGGCCTGGTTGGCGCGCAGGGTGGAACCGTCGCCCGCGCCGCCCGCCACGTAGCCGACCGGGCCGGGCCCGAGCCGCCGCTCGGTCAGCTCCTCCAGGCGGGTCAGGTCGGTGGGCAGCCGCGGGACCACCCCCGTCATCCCGTTGAGATAGATCTCGTACTGGAAGTCCGCCCAGTGCTTCGCCATCCGTACGTCCCGCCTCTCCACGTCGAGTACGCGCCGTGGCGACCGTACTCGACGGTATGTGCGGGCCGGACTCCCAGGTGCGCCGGGAGCGGAAGCGGAATGTTTCAGGACGATTAACGAGGCGAGGGGATTCGGCCATCTGGCCGCACAGAGCGATCAAGAACCGCTCCGTTGAGCGGTCGACGTGCTCGAATTCCGTGACTTCGCGCCACTGATTCAATACGCAAGGTTACTCAAACCTGTGGGTGCGATGTGTGTTTCGACGGCGGAGTCGGCAGAGTGGCGCCCGCCGCCCCGGCACCCACCGGGCCGAGGGCGGCACCCGTCGAATCGAGCGGAAGGATGCACACAATGCGAACCACCGCGCGCTGGGCAGCGGCCCTCGGCCTCACGGCCGTCGCCGTCAGCGGACCCCTGACCGGGGCCGCCGTCGCCGCCCCGAGCTCGCTCTACGCCCCCTCGGCCCTGGTGCTCACCACCGGCCACGGCAGCGACGCGGCCACCGCCACGCCCGAGCGCGCGGTGACCCTCACCTGTGCGCCGGCCGCCTCCGGCACCCACCCGGCCGCCGCCCAGGCCTGCGCCGAACTGCGCGGCGCCGGCGGCGACCTCAACGCGCTGACGCCCAGAAGCGACGTGTGGTGCACCAAGCTCTACGACCCCGTCGTGGTCACGGTCGAGGGCGTCTGGCAGGGCAAGCGCGTCTCCTACGAGCGCACCTTCGGCAACACCTGCATGCGTGACGCCTACGGGTCGAGCGTCTTCGCCTTCTGAGACCCGGGATCGCACGGTGCTCGTGCCTGCCGAACAGGTCCGTAACTGGGGAGTGCGGCCTCTGGAGCGGGGAACCTGCGATCTCGCACCGGGGGCGGGCGGGCGGAGTGGGGCCGCCCGCCGCCTCCGGCACCACCGCCGCTCCCCGGCGCTCCCGTCCCCGGGAGCTCCGGGGAGCGGCGGAGTACGAACGGCGAAGGCCGCCGTCTCCCTGCTGACGGCGGCCCCTGGAACCTGCGGCTCCTGCGTGTGTCACATGTGGACGACCGGCGCCGCTTCCGGGTCCTGCACCGGCACGCCGGGCCGGAAGAGCAGGAAGGCGATCACCGCGCCCGCCGCGAACATCCCGGCCGACCACCAGAACGCCGTGGTGTAGCTCTCGATCGTGGCCTGGGCCTGCACCAGCTTGCTGGTCGCGTCCCGTCCGGAGAGGTAGCTGGTCGCCGCGCTCGCCGCGAGCGTGTTGAGCAGCGCCGTACCGATCGAACCGCCCACCTGCTGCATGGCGTTGACCGTCGCGGAGGCGACACCCGCCTCGTCGGCGGTCACTCCGCCGGTGCCCAGCTGCATGGCCGCCGGCATGACCAGGCCGAGGCCGAGGCCGGTGATGACCAGCTGCGGGAGCACCGCGCTGACGTAGCTGGAGCCGACGCCGATCCCGGTCAGCCAGGCCATGCCGGCCGCGGAGACCGCGAAGCCCAGCGGGATCACGACCTTCGGGCCGAGCCGCGGTACCAGGAGCTGGGTGCCGATCTGCGCCGTCACCATCAGGCCGCCGATCATCGGCAGGAACGCCACGCCGGTCTTCGTCGGGCTGAAGCCGAGGTTCAGCTGCAGGTAGTAGGTGAGGAAGAGGAACACGCCGAACATGCCGCCGGCGGAGATCAGCACCGTGAGGAGCGAGGCCGCGCGGTTGCGGTCCATCAGGATGCCCAGCGGCAGCAGCGGGTGCGCCGCCTTGGTCTGCCACCAGGCGAAGGCCGCCAGGAGCACGACACCAGCGATCAGGAAGCCCCAGGTCAGCGGCGAACCCCAGTCGTGCGTCTCGGCGTTGGAGAAGCCGTAGACCAGCGAGAACAGACCGGCCGCGACCAGGACCGTGCCCAGGACGTCCAGCTTGGAGTTCCCGGCGTCCCGGTGGTTGTGCAGCAGGGCCATGCCGCCCGCGAAGGCGACGAAGGCGATGGCGACGTTCACGTACAGGGTCGAGCGCCAGTCGAAGGTGTCGGTGAGGACACCGCCGAGCAGCAGGCCGACCGCACCGCCCGCCCCGGCGATGGCGCCGTAGACGCTGAACGCCCTGGCCCGCTCACGGGCGTCGGTGAACGTGGTGTTGAGCAGCGAGAGCGCGGTCGGGGCGAGCAGTGCGCCGAAGGCACCCTGCAGGGCGCGCGCGGTCACCAGCATCCCGAAGCCGTTCGCGGCACCGCCCAGCGCGGACACGGCGGCGAAGCCGGCGACACCTATGAGGAAGGCGGTCTTGCGGCCGAACAGGTCGGCGATCCGGCCGCCGAGCAGCAGCAGGGAGGCGAAGCTGAGCGCGTACGCGGTGACGATCCACTGCCGGTTGCCGTCGGAGAATCCGAGGTCCGCCTGGGCGGACGGCAGGGCGATGTTCACGATCGTGGCGTCGAGCACCACCATCAGCTGGGCGATGGCGATGACCGCGAGGATCCACCACCGCTTCGGGGAGGCCGCCGGGGGTGCCTCCGCGGCGCCCGCGCGGGCATCGTCGGTCAGGGTCTTCTCGGACATGAGGGAACCACTCCAGGGAAGTCGTTCGAGGGGACAGCAGAAGACGTTTCGGTAGCCGCGGCCTCACCAGCGCGCGAACGAAACGGTTTCGTACACCTTGAGATTAGAGCACTTTCAGCGAAACGGCAAAGTTTCGCTGGCATGGCTGTGCCCGGTTCCCCGCACGGCGGGGAACCGGAAGCGTCACCGACCGGTCAGGCCAGCTGCCGTCGCACCAGCTCGTGCAGCCGTCCGCCGGTGTCGGCGAGCAACTGCGCCGGCGGCCCCTGCTGGGCCACCTTGCCGTCCTCCATCACGATCACCCGGTCGGCGTCCATCACCGTCGACAGCCGGTGGGCGATCACGATCCGGGTGGCGTTCAGCTTCCGGGTGCTCTCGATGACCGTGCGCTGCGTGTCGTTGTCGAGGGCGCTCGTCGCCTCGTCGAAGAAGAGGATGCGGGGCCGCCGGATCAGCGCCTGGGCGATCATCAGCCGCTGCCGCTGGCCGCCCGAGATCGCCCCGCTCCCGGCCACGATCGTGTGCAGCCCCATCGGCATCCGCCGGATGTCCTCCGCGAGGCCCGCCATCTCGGCCGCCGCCATGGCCTCCTCCGGGGTGTAGGGCTCGGTGCCGCAGATGACGTCCAGGATCGAGCCGGTGAACGGCTGCGCGTGCTGGAGCACCACCCCGCACTGCCGGCGCACGGCGGACTGGTCAAGGGCGCCCAGGTCCTGACCGTCGTACAGGACGCTGCCCGACACCGGCTTGTCGAAGCCGATCAGCAGGCGCAGCAGGGTCGACTTGCCGCAGCCGCTGGGGCCGACGATCGCCACGAACTCGCCCGGACGGACGGCGAAGGAGACGTCGTCGAGGACGAGGGGACCGTCGTCCGCGTACCGGAAGGACAGCCGGCGTGCCTCCACGGCACCGGACAGCGGGCCGGGGCGGGTGCTGGCGGTGCGCACCTCCGGCGCCGCCTCCAGAACCGGCTTGATCTCCTCGAACAGCGGCAGCGCGGCCACCGCCGACACGAAGGAGCCGGTGAGCTGCGTGACCGAGGTGAGCAGCATCGTCACCGACGTGTTGAAGGTGAGGAAGGCCGCCGCGCCCATCACCCCCTTCGCCGGGCCCGCGAGCAGCATGAACATCAGCAGGGTGCAGACCGGGAGGTAGACCGACCCGAGCACGCTGGTGAGGTTCTTGATCCGGCCCACCTTCTGCTGGAGTTCCCGGCTGCGCGCGAACTCCCCGGCCCAGGCCGCGTAGGCGTAGTTCTCGGCCGCCGCCACCCGCAGTTTCGGCAGCCCGCGCAGGGTCTGGAACGCCTGGTTGTTGAGCTTGTTGCCGAGCACCACCAGGCGGCGCTGCCAGCGGACCTGCCACAGGCCGAGACCCAGGAACAGGGCGGCGATGACGACCAGCATGCCCAGGGCCGCCAGGGCCATCGGGGCGCTGTACCAGAACAGCAGGCCCAGGTTCATCGCCCCCACGGTCACCGACTGGGCGACCACCGGGCCGACGCCCGCCAGCAGCCGGCGCATCGCGCTGACCCCCATGGCGGCGCTCGCCAGCTCGCCGGTCGAGCGCTCCGTGAAGAACTTCGTCGGCAGCCGCAGCAGCCGGTCCCAGACGGCAGGCTGGAGGGTCGCCTCGATACGGCCCTCCAGGCGGAGGATCGTCAGGTTCTGCAGGAGCGTGAACGCGGCCGAGACCACGGCGCTGACCATCACCGCCAGACAGACCTGCGCGATCAGGTCCGTCTGCGCCGTCGGCACGTACGTGCCGAGCACCTTGCCGGTGGCGATCGGCACCAGCGAACCGATCGCCACCGTCACCAGCCCGGCCAGCAGCAGGTTCCCCAGGTCTCCCCGGGTGCCGCGCAGACAGAAGCGGAGCAGGCCGAGCGGGCCGGGCGCCTGGTCCGGCAACGGCCGGTAGAACATCACCGCGCGCGGCTCGAACTCCGCCGCGTTCGCCTTCTCCACCGGGGTCTCCCGGCCGGTCGCCGGATGGACGGCCACATAGCCGCCGCGCCGCCACAGCAGCGCGACCGGCGCCCCGGACAGCGCCCGGTGCCCGACCAGCGGACCCACGTTGTCCCGCCACCAGCCGCCGTCGAGCCGTACCGCACGGGTCCGTACCCGGGAGGCCAGCGCCACCCGCTCGACCGGGTCGATCCGGTCACTCCCGGTCGGCACAGCACCGGACTGCGCGGGCTCCGCGAGGGTGATGCCGGCCGCCTCGGCGACCAGCCTGCACGCCGCGTAGGAGGCGTCGGCGTCGGCGGCCGTGGTGCGCTTGGCCCCCTTGCCGATGGCGGCCAGCAGGGTCCGGTCGGCCTGGGCGCGCACCGCCTCACCGGCCTGGATACCGGCCGCCGCACGCGTCTCGTGGGTGCGCTCCAGCTGCTCGATCCAGCGGTCGAGGGTGGTGAGCAGGCGGTACTGCTGGTCGACCATGCTCTGCCACACGGCCGGGTCCATCAGCAGGTCGGCGGCCGCCTCCGCGCCGTACAGCGAGCCGTACTGCACGCTGCCGGGCGGCACCTGCATCCAGAAGACGTCGTCGTCGGCGGGAGCCGCCGCCCGCTCGCTCGCGGTCATCGGGGCCTGGAAGAGGATCGACAGACCGCGGCCGACGCCGAGCGCGAGGGCGTACTCCAGGGGACTGGTGGCCGGCGGTACGTACTGGGGGTTGCCGTACTCGTCGTAGGCCCAGGTCTGGGTGCTCGCGGGCTGGTAGAGCTCGCGCAGCCCGACGCGGTGCACCACGCAGTCGCGCAACGGGCGTGCCACCAGGGTGTGTTGCGGTCCCGCGACCGGACCGAGCAGCAGCGCGCCGGCCTCCAGCCGCCCCAGGTGGTGCCAGTGGCCCTGCTGCTCGGCGTCCACCGCGAACAGGTCCAGGGCGCCGGACGCCACCAGCCACAGCGTCTGCGGCCCTTCGAGGTCCAGCCGGTTGAAGCCGGTGCAGTCGATCCGGGCGCCCAGGGAGCCGAACGCGCCGAGAACCAGGTCACCGCCGTCCACAGTGGTCATCTCACCGCTCCCTGACCAGCGCGGCGTACGCCCCGCCGAGTGCCACCAACTCGTCGTGCCGGCCGCGCTCAACGATCGTGCCGTGCTGGAGCACCACGATCTCGTCGCTGTCGCGGACCGTGCTCAGCCGGTGCGCGATCACCACACAGGCGCAGCCGCGCCGCCGCAGGTTGTCCATGACGGTCAACTCGGTCTCGGCGTCCAGCGCGCTGGTCACCTCGTCGAGGACCAGGATGCTCGGCCGGCGCACCAGCGCCCGGGCGATCTCCAGGCGCTGCCGCTGCCCGCCGGAGAAGTTCCGGCCGTCCTGCTCGACCCTGCTGTGGATGCCACCGGGCCGGCGGGCCACCACGTCGTACAGGGCGGCGTCCCGCAGCGCCTCCACCACGGCCTCGTCCGGGATGGACGGGTCCCACAGCGCCACGTTGTCGCGCACCGAACCCTCGAAGAGGAAGACGTCCTGGTCGACGAAGGACACCGAGGCGGCGAGCGCGCCGCGCGGGATGTCCTCCAGCCGCTGCCCGTCGATGCGGATCACGCCCTCCCAGGGGGCGTACAGGCCCGAGATCAGCCGCGAGACCGTCGACTTGCCGCTGCCCGAGCCGCCCACCAGGGCCACCTGCCGGCCCGGCCCCACCGTCAGGTCGAAGCCGGTGAGCAGCGGCTTGTCCAGCGGGCTGTAGCCGAAGGTGATGTTCTCCAGCTCGACATGGCCCTGCAGCCGCCGGGTGGACCCACCGGCGCCGGGGCGCGCGTAGACCGGGTCGGCCTGGAAGTTCTCCACGTCCTTCAGCCGGGCCACGTCGGCCGCGAAGTCCTGGATGCGGCCCGCGACGCCGTTCAGCCGGGTCAGCGGGGCGGTGAAGCGGGTGACCAGGGACTGGAAGGCGACCAGGAGGCCGACCGAGATACCGCCTTCGACCGCCCGCATCCCGCCGATCCACAGGATCAGCGCGCTGTTGACGGTGGCCAGCGTCGGCGCCACCACGCCGAGCCAGGCGCTCGGCACCCCGAGGCGCTGCTGCTCCTCCAGGGTGCTCGCGTGCTGCCCGGCCCACCTGCGGAAGTAGCCGTCCTCGCCGCCGGTCGCCTTCATCGTCTCGATCAACTGGAGACCGGTGTACGAGGTGTTGGTGAGCCGGGCGGTGTCCGCGCGCAGCTTGGCGGTCCGGGTCGCCCGCAGCCGTACGACGAGCCGCATCGCCACGATGTTCAGCAGCGCCACGCCGATGCCGAGGAAGGTGAGCTGCGCGTCGTAGGTGTAGAGGAGCACGGCGTAGAGGACGACCACCACCGCGTCCACACCGGCCGCCGCGAGGTCGCGGGCCAGGGTCTCGGCGACCTGGTCGTTGGACTGCAGGCGCTGGACCAGGTCGGCTGGGCTGCGCTGGGAGAAGAAGGTGACCGGCAACCGCAGCAGATGGCGCAGGAAGCGGGCGCTGGAGAGGGTGGAGGAGACGATCCGGCCGTGCAGCAGGTTCGCCTGCTGCAGCCAGGTCAGCACCAGGGTGAGCAGCACACAGGTGCCCATCGCCGCGAACAGCACGGTGAGCAGCGAGGTCTGGCCGCCGATCAGGAACAGGTCGATGTACTGCCGGCTGAGCGCGGGCACCGCCGCGCCGACGACCACCAGCAGCAGGCTGGCCAGCACCGCCGCGGGCATGGTGCCCGCGGTGCCTCGCAGCCGACCCGGCAGCGCGCCGAGCACGCCCGGCCGCCTGCCGCCCTTCTCGAAGCCGTCGCCGGGTTCCAGGACCAGCACGACACCGGTGAAGCTGCCGTCGAACTCCTCCATGGGCACGAACCGGCGGCCCTTGGCCGGGTCGTTGATGTGGACGCCCCGGCGGCCGAAGCGGCGACCCATGCCGTCGTAGACGACGTAGTGGTTGAACTCCCAGAACAGGATCGCCGGCCCCTGCACGTCGGCGAGGGCCGCCAGGTCCATCTGCATGCCCTTGGCGGTGAAGCCGTAACTGCGGGCCGCCTTCAGCAGGTTGCTGGCGCGGGAGCCGTCACGGGAGACCCCGCAGGCGATGCGCAGTTCCTCCAGCGGGACATGGCGGCCGTGGTGGCCGAGGACCATGGACAGGGAGGCGGCGCCGCACTCGACGGCCTCCATCTGCAGCACGGTCGGGGTACGGACCGCCCTGCCGCGGCCCTTGGGCACCGGCCGCTTGGGCGGGGCGGCACGCCGGCGGCCCGGGGTCTCCTGGGCGGTGGTCACGGGAGCAGCCAATCGACGGGATGCTGGTCGGCCAGCCGGATCGAACCCGAGGCCAGGGTCATGGAGTCGAGCTTGAACGGCGGCCCGTCCGCCGAGGACCACCGGTAGCCGCTCTTCGTCGACGTCGACGTGTCCAGCCGGACCAGTACGGCCACCGGGCGGCCCTTCTTCGTGAACTGCTCGCCGAGCTGGCTGTCCCCGAGGAACGCCGAGATCGACTGGGCCGACTGCGCGGCGCGGTCCACCGACTTCACATGGCCGCGCAGCACGCCGTACTCCTGGGTGGACACCGACGACACGGTCAGGTCGACCCGGGCGTCGGCCGGGATGGCGGAGGCGTTCTCGGCGGGGACGTAGACCGTCGCGTACAGCGGGTCCGAGGCGTGGGCGACCTTCTCCACGGCGGCGACGTTCGTACCGGTCTGGATGATCTGCCCGATGGTGGCGGCGAGCGCGCTGATCCGGCCCGCGGCGACCGTGCGGACGACCGAGTCGCCCTGGCCGGTGCGTACCTTCAGGACCGGGGAGTTCGCCGGCAGCCGTTCGCCCTGCCGGGCGAGGACGGCCGTGACCTGACCGGCGACCGGGCTCTGCAGGACGTAGCTGCCCTGACCGTGGGTGAGGATGGCCTGCGCGCTCACCGTGGAGGCGACCGAACCGGTCACCGCCCACACCGAGGCCGCCGCCATCACGACGACGGAGACGGACAGCGTGAGCCAGCCCTGCGGCCGGGCGAAGCGCACCGGGAGGTCCAGCTCCTCCGGCGACTGGAGCTTGGCGAGGGCCTGTTGGCGGAACTGCACGGAACTTCGCCCACCTGTGGGAGAGATACTCGGGAGAGGCGCCGACGACGGGGGTGTCTCGGAACGCCCGAGAGCCCCGGGGCCGGGATCCGGCTCCGGGACTCAGCGGTGACCAGGTGCGATCAGAGACCGGCGACCAGGTTGGTGACCGGCTGGGTGTTCAGGCCGGTGACACCCTCGACGGTGCCGACAACCGTGTTGACCAGGCCGGAAACCGGGGCAACGCCGTCCACCAGGCCGGTGACGGTGCCGAGGGCGTTCACGGACAGGCCGCCGGAGACGTTGTCGAGCTCGGCGTCGGAGATCTCGACGGTCTCAACCTGGGGGGTGGAGTTCATGATGGAACTTCCCTTCATATGGGTATTCACAAGGGGGAGAGCGGCCCCCCAACGGCCCTCTGGGGACAGTACGGACGGCCGCGACCGCGGGCGGCAGGCTGCCCGTTTCCGGGAACCCTTCATGGCCCTGCGGTGCGATGGATCAAAGCACGCCCACGGTCCGCGCTTCCAATCAACCAAGCCCCTCACCTGGGCACTTGTGTCCCATGAGAGCTCAACCGTGCAGGCGTGCGCACGCAGTGTCGGCGACTCCTTCACAAGCCGCACGACTTCGTCGCGGGCACCCGGCTTGCGCTCCCGGCAGTGAATCCGGCACTCCGGGCCAAGCGCCCGTCAGGGGGAGCGTGATTGTGCAGATCCGTCGGCTCCGGTGACCTGCCTGGGCATGGGATGTGCAGATTCCCTGAAGCAAGGATTCCGGTCCATGACCACGACGGAACGTCATTGACCGACTGCTGACCGTGCCGGTTCTCGCTCATCGTGGTGTCGCCGAACGCCGTCCACCGGTCCGGCTCGGTGAGCACCGCTCCGATCAGGACATCCGGTCCGCTCACCGCGCGCTGGAACGGCGTCGGCCGCGGCGGTGGTCATCGGCGTCGGACGACCCGCGCGGATGGCCGATTCCCCTCCGGCTCGCAGAAGTTGGGAACCGGAATTGAACGCACCACGTGACCCGCGCGTACCTATGGCCATCCAGGCGCCGCTCACGAACGACTGCCCCTCACGGCAGACACTCCGTCCCTTGGAGGTCGAGAAGTTTGAGTCACAAGCGAATTCCGAAGCGCAAGGCCGCTGTCGCGGTGGGCGGTGTCGCGGCGCTCGGAGCGGCGGCCTTCCTGATCCCCATGGCCAACGCGTCCCAGGACAACGCCTCCGGCGCCACCACGGCCGCTCCCAGGACCCTGAAGGCGACGGGCGCCTCGGATCTCGCCGCGCAGCTCCAGCAGCTGCTCGGCCAGGCCTTCGCCGGGTCCTACTACGACAGCGCCAAGCAGCAGCTCGTCGTCAACGTCGTCAACGGCGACAACAACGTCATCGCACAGGCGGAGAAGGCCGGCGCGGCCGTACGGCAGGTCGCCAACAGCAGCAAGGCCCTCAAGTCCGCCGCCCGGACCCTGAAGGCCAAGGCCACCATCCCGGGCACCGCCTGGGCCGTCGACCCGAAGACCAACAAGGTCGTGGTGACCGCCGACAGCACCGTCACCGGCACCAAGTGGGACAGGCTGCAGTCCACCGTCCAGAGCCTCGGCTCGAACATGGCGACGCTGAAGAAGACCTCCGGCTCCTTCAAGACCTTCGTCTCCGGCGGCGACGCGATCTTCTCCCAGGTGCAGAACGGCGAGGTCCGCTGCTCCCTCGGCTTCAACGTCACCGCCTCCGACGGCAGTCCCGCCTTCCTGACGGCCGGTCACTGCGGGGTCGCGGCCAAGGACTGGTCGGACACCCAGGGCGGCCAGCCCATCGCCACCGTCGACCAGGCGCAGTTCCCCGGCAACGGCGACTTCTCCCTCGTCAAGTACAACGACGCCACCACCCAGGCGCCGAGCGAAGTCAACGTGGGCAACGGGCAGACCGTCGCCATCAAGCAGGCCGAGGACGCGACCGTCGGCACGACGGTGTTCCGGATGGGGTCCACCACCGGTCTGCACGACGGCCAGGTCACCGGCCTCGACGCCACCGTCAACTTCCAGAGCGAGACCGACCCGAACGGCGTCGACACCGTCAACGGCCTCATCCAGACCAACGTCTGCGCCGAGGCCGGTGACAGCGGCGGTTCGCTGTTCACGCAGGACGGCGGCGCGGTCGGCCTCACCTCCGGCGGCAGCGGCGACTGCACCGCCGGTGGCGAGACCTTCTTCCAGCCGGTGACCACCGCCCTGCAGGCGACCGGCGCCACGCTCGGCGACGGCGGCGCCGCGGGTGCCGGTGCGGGTGCCTCGGCGGACCCGTCCGCCACCGCGGCCGACCCCTCCGCCTCGGCCGGTGACCAGGCCGGCGGCGACCAGATCGGCGGCGCCGCCGACCCGTCCGCGACCGCGGGCGACCAGAGCGGCGCCGGCGACGCGAGCGGCACCGGCACCGGTACCGGTGACCAGTCCGGTGCGAACGCGCAGTCCGGCGCGAACGACCAGTCCGGGGCCGCCGCGAACGAGAGCAGCTCGGGCAACCACCAGAGCCGCTGATCGGCCCGACCAGCGGTCCCGGCCGGCAGTGGACGGTCCGGCCCTCCGGCGGGAGGGCCGGACCGCGCGGTGTCCGGCGCGGCCAGGGCGTGTTGCGAAAGTCCCGCCTGCCGCGCGACGCCATGCACGTCCCCCCCCCAGCCTTCGGCTGGGGGGGACCCCCAGAGCACGCACCTGACGCCGCGCGGCCCGCCCTCCGGGCGGACGACGGGACTTTCGCAGCACGCCCTAGGCGGCCGGAGCACGCTCCAGCGCTCCGAGAGCTCAGCCGTCGGGCAGCGCCCTGAGCAACAGCACCGCGACGTCGTCGACACGCTCCTGCGCCGCCGCACTGTGTCGCACGAGCGTGTCGGCGAGCCTGTCCAAGGGCTGGTCGCCGCTCTCCGCGAGCAGTTCTCCCAGGTCCACCAGCGCGTCCTCGATGTCCACCCCGGGCGATTCCACCAGCCCGTCGGTGTAGAGGGCGAGCACCGAGCCCGGCGCCAGTGACACCTCGGTCGTCGGGTACGTCGCGCCCGCGTCGATGCCCAGCAGCGGGCCCCCGGCCAGGTCGAGCACCTTGACCCGCCCGTCCGGACGCCTCAGCAACGGCGGCGGATGCCCGGCCCGGGCCATCACCGCCCGCCCCCGCTCCGGGTCCAGCCGCAGGTACAGGCAGCTGGCGAACAGGTCCGAACCGAAGTCGATCAGCAGCCGGTTGGTGCTGCGCATGACCTCCTCCGGAGCCTGCCCGACGGTCGTGAACGCCCGTACCCCGGTGCGGATCTGGCCCATCAGGCCGGCCGCCGTCACGTTGTGTCCCTGGACGTCCCCGATCACCGCCGCCGCCAGCGGCCGGGTCGGCACCAGGTCGTAGAAGTCGCCGCCGATCTCCATGCCGTGCATGGCCGGAAGGTAGCGGGCCGCCGCCTCGATGCCGGACGGCGGAATCAGCGAGTGCGGCAACAGGGCCGCCTGGAGACCGTGCGCCAGCTGGTTCTTCGCGTCGTAGAGCAGGGCTCGCTCCAGCGCCTGCGCGATCAGCCCGCCGAGACTGGTGAGCACGGCCCGCTCGTCGGCGGCGAAGGCGTGCGGCTCCGTGTAGGCCAGCACACAGGTGCCCACCGGCCGGCCCGACGCGATCAGCGGCAGGTACGCCCAGGCGGCGAAGGCGTCCACGGGCTCGTGCCGGTCCGGGTAGAGCCGCTCCAGCTGCTGCCGCGACTCGAAGAACCCGGGCACGCCGGTGTTCAGGACATGGGTGCCGGGCGTGCGTTCGGCCAGCGGAAGGCCGTCGAATCGTTCCACGACGTGCGGATCCTCGTAGCCTCGGTGCCCCAGCACGTGCAGCCGGCCGCCCCGCGACCCGAGGACCACCAGCGCCTGGCTGCCGACGGCCGGGGCGACCTCGTCCGCGACCAGCTGCAGCACGTCCTGCACGCCGACCGCCTCGGTGAGCGCCCCGGCCAGGCTCAGCACCTGCGAGATGGTGACCAGCCGGGGGGCGGCCGCGGCGTCGGCCCGCGGCGCCGACCCCAGCATCTCGGCGACCGCCCGGGCCCGGCTGATCCGGACGGTCAGCCCGCTGGTGCTCGGGTACAGCCGGAAGGACAGCCAGTCGCCCGGCGGTTTCAGCGCCACGAACGACGTCACCTGCTGGCTGATCAGCGCCGCCCGGTAGCGGTCCTCGTACATCGGGTCGTTCAGCCAGGGCACCGAGGCCCACGGCTGGGCGCCCAGCAGATCGTCCACGGGAACGTCGAGCAGCTCGGCCGCCGCCGCGTTGGCGAAGCAGACCCGCCCGTGCAGGTCGAGCGAGGCCAGCCCGTACGGCAGCCGCCCCACCATCCGCACCGCCTCCACCGTGGCCGCCACCCCCGACGACGGCGTCGCCAGCAGATCCGGCTCGGGCCGCAGCGCACGGTGCTGCCGTGCGGCCCGCTCCAGCCGGATCGCCAGCCGCTCGGCCGCGGCCGTCAGGGCCTCCCGCTCCCGGTCGGACAGTACGGTCGGATGTGCGCCGGGCCAGGTCACGAACATCGCCCCGTAGACGGTGTCCGCCGTCACCAGCGGCACCGCGGCCAGCGCGAAGGGGTACGGCAGCACCACCGCGACACGCGGGTACCGGCGCGCCATGTCCTCCTCGCCGCCCACCCACACCAGCCGCCGCTCGCGCGCCGCCTCCGCCACCGGGATGGGCGTACTCAGCCCGATGCGCTCCCAGGGTGCCGCGAAGGCCCGGGGCAGCCCCGCCATCACGGCCATCTCCAGCACCGGCTCGTCGGCCGCCATGAGGTAGACCGCGCCCGAGTGCGCCTGGACCTGCTCCATGATGCCGGCCAGCGCCAACGACAGCAGCGGCCGGCCGACCGGGGTGTCTCCGGCCGGCTGCGCGCCCACGTCCGGTTCCGGCTGCGCGGGAGGTGCCCCCGTCCCGTCGGACACGCCCGCCCACCTCCTCGTCCGGCCGCGTGTCAGGTCCTCGGGACCAAGGCTCCCTCGTGGCGGCGACCGGCGCACGGCGAGAGCGGGCACCCGGCCGCGCGGCCGGCCGTCGCCGGTACCCCGTTCGCCCCGGCACATTCCCCCTTAGTCGG
Source organism: Streptomyces sp. NPDC021562 (assembly GCF_040640875.1). NCBI lineage: Bacteria > Bacillati > Actinomycetota > Actinomycetes > Kitasatosporales > Streptomycetaceae > Streptomyces > Streptomyces sp. NPDC021562. Next base: position 119,578 of record NZ_JBFACN010000022.1, on the reverse strand, counting down.
AGCGCGCGAAGGTGCCCAGGCGCCGGGCGTGCGCCCCCGCGCACCCTGTTGGCCGGAACTCCGCGCCCGCGAGCGGTGGAGGACGCCAACAATGGGGCACGCGTTCAACACCTTGCACGGATGAACCGATGCAGGGCCGGCGGAGGGGGAGACGTTGATCCGGGTACTTCTGGTGCACGACACGTGTCTGGTGAGATCGGTCCTGGCGGAGTGGTTACGCCGGGAACCGGGACTCCGCGTGGACGACACGCCGTGGCGCAGTGCGCGTCGGCGGGTACGGACGGAGCGGCCGGACGTGTGCGCGGCGGACCTCGACAGCTCCGGCACGTACGGGGTGCCGCCGCTGAGCGACCTGCGTCCGGCGGAGGTGGGCGCACCGGCGCCGAGGCTGGTCGTGCTTGCCGGTGGGAACAGGCCGGGCCTGCTGAAGCGGGCGGCCGAAGCGGGAGCGCTCGGGTACGTGGACAAGGAGGGCGCGCCGGAACGGCTGGTCCACGCGATCCGGCGCGCCGCTGAGGGGAAACGTTTCGTCGACGACTCGCTGGGCTTCGGCTTCCTCAAGGCCGCCGAGATCCCGCTCACCCGACGGGAGCTGAGCGTGCTGGAGCTGGCGGCGGGCGGGGCGTCCATCGCCGAGATCGCCGGGAGCCTGCACCTGTCCAACGGGACGGTGCGCAACTACATGGCCGCGATCACCCGCAAGACCGGCGCCCGCAACCGCGTCGACGCGATCCGGATCTCCCAGGGCGAGGGGTGGCTCTGAGGGGACGGGGGGGGGGGTGACCTCGGAAGCCGGGGACGCCAAGGTTACGCGGCAGGGCTGGGCGGCAGGGCTACGTGACAGGGCTGCGTGAAGGTGCCACCAGATCCTGGTAGAGCGCACACGTGCGCAGCAGTTCCTCGTGGGTGCCGTACGCCGTGCGGGGACCGTCCATCACCAGGATCCGCCGGGCGCGCCGCGCCGAGTCGATCCGGTGCGCGACCACCACCAGGGTGCCCCCGGGACGCGCCGCGAAGGCCTGCTCGGCGCGGGCCTCGGCCGCCGGGTCGAGATGGCAGGTGGCCTCGTCGAGCAGGGCGAGCGGGGCCGGCGAGAGGTACGCGCGGGTGAGCGCGATCAGCTGCCGCTCGCCGGCCGACAGCACCGCCGGGCGCACCGGCGCGTCCGGTCCGCCGAGCCTCTCCAGCAGCGGGGTGAGCCCGACCGCCTCGGCCGCGGCCAGCAGCTCGTGCTCGGGGACCGGGTCCGGGCGCAGCAGCCCGAGGTTCTCCGCGAGGGTGCCGGTGGTGACGTACGCCTCCTGCGGGATCAGCACCCGCAGGGCGGCGGCTCGCGGCCCCGGCACGGGGTGACCGCACACCCGGATCTCGCCGTGCGCCGGGTCCAGCAGGCCGGCGGCGAGCGCGGTGAGCGTCGACTTGCCGATGCCGCTCGGTCCCACGACGGCGAGATGACCGCCGTTCGGGACGCACAGGTCGAGACCGTCGAGGACGGGGGTGCTCGCCGGACCGTAGGCGAAGGTGACGGCGGTGAGGGTGAGGGCCGGGGCGTCGGGGGCGGCCGGGGGGTCGCCGGGGCTCGTGGGCGGGGGGCCGCTCTTTGACGGCGGCCGCAGCCTGCGCAGCACGACCGTGAGGCGGGCCCCGCTGGTGCCGAGGCCGTGGACGAGGTTCTGCAGGGCGGGCAGCAGGGACTGCGTGACGTAGGCGAGCGCGCCGACCAGGGCGCCCGGGGTCACGCCGTGCCGGAGCAGCCAGGGCGCGGCGGCGAGCAGCAGCACCAGCGGCAGCTGGCCGCCGACGGCCAGGGCCGCCACCCGTACGACGCTCCAGCGGGCCAGCGCCCGGGCGGCCCGGTACTCGGCATCGACGCGCCGCCCGACGTCCGCGGCGATCCGCTCCTCGGCGCCCGCCGCCGTGACGTCCCGCAACCCCGGGCACACCTCGCCCAGCTCGGCGGCGAGGGCCTCGTCCGCGACGAGGAAGTCCTCCTGCCGGCGGGCCAGCGGGCGCAGCGTCGCCGCGAACAGGCCAAGCCCCGCGAGGAGCGGCGGGCCGACCACCAGAAGCAGCGGGGGAGCGAGGGTGCACAGCCCGGCGAGGGCACCGGCCGCCGTGAACACGAACGAACGGGACACCATCACCAGGCCGGCGAGGGTGTCCCGGGCGATCTCCGCCTGCTGGGTGAGACCGGACAGCGCACCCCGGTCCGCGTCCCGCACCCCGCGCGCGACCACCCCCGCCACCAGCCGGTCCCGTACCGGTTCGACCAGGTCGGCGACCACGCCGTACACCCGCCGGGTCCCGTACGCCCCCACCGCCACCCCGCCCCCGGCCGCCGTGAGCCACGCCAGGCCGGTCGGTACGTCCCCCGCCAGGAACCCGGCGTCCAGCGCCCGGGCCAGGGCGTACCCGAGCAGAAAGGTCTGCCCGGCCTCCAGCACCGACCACAGCGCGAGCCGCACCAGCACCCGCCCGCGCACCCGCAGCAACCCCCGCGCCCCCCACCCCCGACCCCTCACACCGTCCCCCCACCCACACCAACGTCCCGCGACCCACCGGAAACCCGCCCTCCCGCACCCACGTGCCCTACGTCTGCCCGCCCGCCCCCCGCTCTTCCCACGCCGGGGTGGCGGGTGTGGGCCCGGGCTGTGCCGGCGTGGGCTGCGTCGCCTTGCCCCGTGTCGCCTTGTCGCGCGTGGCTCTGCCGCGCATCGACCTCCCCGGCGTCGGTGTGGGCCGTGGGGACCTGCCCCGCGTCGGTGTGGGCCGTGCAGGCCCGCTCCGTGGCGCCCTCCCCGGCGTCGGTGTGGGCCTGCTCGGTGGCGTGGGCCGCGTCGCCCTGACCCGCGTCGGCTTCCCCCGCGTCGCCCTGCCCCGCGTCGGCTTCCCCCGCGTCGCCCTGCCCCGCGTCGGCCTCCCCCGTGTCCCCCTGACCCGCGTCGGCTCGGTTCGCGTCGGACTGTCCCGCACGGCAGTGCCCCACGGCCGTTGCGCCACCCTCTCCGAACACCTCTCGGTACTCCGGATGGCGCCACAGTTCCGTGTGCGGGCCGAGGGCCCGTACCCGGCCGTCCTCCAGCCAGGCCACCGTGTCCGCGTGGGCCGCCGTCGTCGCTCGGTGGGCGACTATGAGGCGGGTCGGGCCGGGGGCCAGCAGGGCCCGGGTGACGTGGTGTTCGGTGACCGTGTCGAGACTGGAGAGGGCGTCGTCGAGGACGAACAGCCGGCCGGGGTGGGCGAACGCCCGGGCGAGGCCGAGGCGTTGGGACTCGCCGCCGGAGCGCGGGGCGTCGGCCAGGCGGGTCGTGTACCCGTCGGGCAGGCGGCGGACGTAGGCGTCGGCCTGCGCCTTGCGGGCGGCGGCCCGGATCCCGGCGGGGGTGGGGGCGGTGCGGCCGAAGGCGATGGTGTCCTCGACGGTCGTACCGAGCAGGGCCGGGCGGGCGAAGGCGTAGGTGACGGCCCGGCGCAGGTCGTCGTGGGGGAGGGCGGGCAGCGGCACGCCGTCGAGGAGCACCTGCCCGGCGTCCGGGTCGGTCAGCCGCCCGGCCAGTTCGGCCAGCAGGGACTTGCCCGTGCCGGAGCGCCCGACGACCGCGAGCACGGTGCCGCCGGGCACGCTCAGGTCGACGCCGTCCAGCACGGCGCGGCCACCCCGGCGGGCCGTCACCCCGCGGAACTCCAGGCGGCCGGGGCCCGGCGGGAGCCGGTGGCCGCCGTGCCCGGGCACGGGACACGCGGCGACCTCGCCGAGGCGCCCGGCGGACGCGCGGGCCCGGGTGAGCGCGGCCAGCTGTCCGACCAGGACGCCGACGCCGGTCGCGAGGACGGCGTAGCGGGAGGCGGCCAGTACCTCGCCGACCGAGATCCGGTGACGGGCCAGCAGCAGGCCGGCCACCGCCACCACGGCCAGCTGGAGCAGCGGGCCCACGGTGACCGCCTGGGCGGCGGCCCGGCCCTGCACCCGCCACATCCGGTGCCCGGCGCGGGCGAGTTCGGGCAGCGGGCGCAGCACCCGGTCGGTCTCCCGGTCCTGGAGGCCGGCCGCCGCGATCGTCCGGTGCCCGTCGACCGCCTCCGCCAGAGCGGCCGCGATCCGGCCCTGCACCCGCTGGTACTCCGCCACGCACGCCGAGGTGTCCCGGGTGAACGCCCGCAGCAGCACGGCGAGTACGGGTGCCCCGGCCAGGAACACGGCGGCCAGCCAGGGGTCGATGAGCACGAGCGCGACCACCCCGCCGAGCGGCCCGGCCAGCGCGGCGAGCAGCGCGGCGACGGCGGCCGGACCGGTCCCGGCCTGCGCGGCGTTCCCGACCAGCCGGGCGACCAGGTCCCCGGCGCCGAACCGGGCCACCGCCCGCGGCCCGAGCGCCAGCACCCGCCCGGTGAGCAGCTTGCGCAGCCCGGCCGTGGCGCGCGCGTCGACGGTCCCGGCGAGCACGCTCGCGGCCCCGTCCAGCACGGCGAGCAGCAGCACCAGAGCGGCGGCCCGCCCCACCCACCCGGCCGCCGGGGCGCCCGTCAGCAGCAGGTCCAGGGCACGGCCCAGCACGGCGGGCAGCGCCAGGGCCGCCGCGGTGGCCGCCGTACTCACGGCGCACAGCGCCGCGCAGCGCACCCCGGCGTGGCGCAGCGCGCTGCGCATCGGATCACGGTGCGCGGGTGTCGTCATCACGCCCAGCCCTCGGGTCGGCGCCGGTGTCGGCGAAGCGGGTACGGCGAAGGCCCCGGACGGGCCCCCTCCCGCAGGAAGGGGCCGCCCGGAGCCCGGTTCGCGGTGCCGGTCAGAGACAGAGCAGGACGCTCGCCGCCGAGACGCACGACAACAGGCTCACCGTGCTCGCACCGCCGCCGTCGTGACGCTCTTCGGACTCCATCGTCTGCAGGTCGAGAAGTGCCATGGTGTGTCCTTTCCGGGGACCGAGCGGTCCCCCCGGTGTTGTTGGGGACGGGGTTGTGTCACGACTCCGCGGGAGCGGGGCCGCGTTCTGGGGCCGCCGGTGGCGGCGGGAGGAACGGCAGGTGGGCGGCGCGGTCGCCGTCGAGGGCGGCCGTGAGCGCCAGCAGACACCCGGCGGTTCCGGTGGCGAGGTCCATGGACAGACGCATCATCTGGTGTCCGGGGAAGGCGAGTTGGCCCTGGTAGGCCATCGCGAACCAGCCGAGCCCGTCGACCTGGTCGGCGAGCCGTGCCGGGTCGGCACCGGTGCGGGCGAGGTGCAGGACCATCCCGGCCCGGCCCTGGAACAGGCCCGGCTGGGCGTAGAAGCGTGAGGTGGCGGCGATCAGGATGGCGGAGCGGGCGGCCGTGAGGGCGCCGTCCTCGTCGGTGCCGTGGGCGAGCCAGTCGTCGAGGACCATGCCGATCCCCACGCTGCCGTCGCCGAGGTAGGGCAGGGTGCGCCAGCCCTCGTCGACGTCCAGGCCGCCGCCCTTCTGCAGCACACAGCGGTCCAGGTCCCGGCGCAGTGCCGCCTCGGCCGCCGCCAGCAGCCCGGGGTCTCCGGTGCGTTCGTACCGCCGCAGCAGGAACAGCGCCGGTCCGGTCGCGCCCCGCAGCAGCCCGGCGCGCCGCCGGGGCGTGTCCGGCAGGGGCTCGGCGAGCCGTCGTACGAGGATCTCGGCAACCTCCGCGGCCCGCTCGCGCAGCTCCGGCTCGCCGGTCGAGTCGGCGAGGGAGTCGAGGACCAGGCCGAGACCGGCCAGGCCGCCGTGCAGGTCGGAGGAGAGGTTGCGCCAGTTCTCCCGGAGGATGCCGGCGGTGAGGTCGAGGGCGCGCTGCCGGTGGCCGAGCGTGGCCAGGACGTGGGCGACGCCGGCGAGACCGTCGTACAGGCCGAGCGGGGTGCCGGGCGGCGGTGGTGCCGTGTGGTCGAGCAGCCAGCGCTCGCCCTCGTCGTAGCGTTCGGCGCCGGCCCGGTCCAGGGCGTACAGCACCCCGGCCGCGCCGTGCGCCAGGCCGAGTCCGCCGCCGTCGCCGAACTGGGCGATGTCACCGGGGAAGAGCCGGTCGTCGCGCTCGGGGGTGGCGGCGGCCAGGATCGCCTTGACCATGGAGTCCCTGCTGTGCGGCCAGTCGGCCGGTACGACGGGACGGGCGGCCGGGGCGCCCCGGGTGATCTCCTCGACCGCCTCGTCGAGGAAGGCGCGCGGCACGTCGGGGAACTGACCGGCGATCACGTCCGCGAGGTGCGCCGCCTTGCTCCGGTCGACGACGAAGAGCGTGGTCACCGGCAGGAAGAGCGCCAGGCGCAGACACGCCAGCGCGTAGCGGTCCACCTCGACGCCCCTGCGGTCCGGCGGGGCGAAGAAGCCCGGGTGGGCGACGATCTGACGGCCGTTCTCCGCGATCGGGGCGGCCGCCTCGAAGTCGATGAGGAACACCGACTCGTCGTCGGGGCCGACCATGATGTTGAAGACGTGCAGGTCGTTGAAGACGATCCCGCGCGCGTGCACCGCCGCGACGGCCTCCTCGACCTTCCGGTGGATGCGCAGCGCCCACTCGGTGTAGTTGCGCACGGCCCCCGGATCCGGGTCCGGGACGAGCAGCGGATGCCGCTCGGCGAAGTAGGCGTTGAGCGGACGGCCCGCCAGGTGGTCCATGACCAGGAACCGGTGCTCGCCCAGCGTGAACCAGTCCCGGACCTCCGGTACCACCCCGGTGCCCGCCACCGCCTCCAGCGCCGCCTTCTCCCGTGCCAGCCGGGCGACCGCGTCGGCGCCGTCCGCCGCGAGCCCCGCGTGCGGCCGGCCCTCCTTGAGCACGACGCGCCGGCCGTCCCGGGTGTCGGTCCCGGCGTACACCCCGCCGCCGTTGGAGAAGTGCAGCGCCTTCTCGATCCGGTACGGCAGGTCGCCCACCGTGGTGGCGTCGCGCGCCGCCAGCTGCGGCCGCAGGAACTCCGGCAGCGTCACCCACGGAGGGACCTGGAAGGAGGGCGCCCGCCGGTCCGGGACGAGCTTCCCCGCGCCGTCCCGCACCGCGGTCACCAGCGAGCCCCGCTCGTCCACCACGTACGAACGCGCGAAGGCGCCGTACCGGACGTACAGCGGGCCGCCGTTCCAGCGCAGGTCGGTCAGGATGTACGGCCCCTCGAAGCCCTCCAGCAGGCCGCCCAGCTCGCGCAGCACCTGGTGGAGCCGTTCCTCGCCGTCCGGGTAGACGGTGACGAACTTGCCGCTGGTGTCGCGGCCCGCGTACTTGGCGTTGCGCAGGTGCAGCAGATGCGGTCCCGGCACGAACTTGAACGGGATGCGGCGCGGCACGCAGTAGTCCCACACGATCGCCGCGATCCGCTCCGCGTTGGCCCGGGTGGCCGACGAGTGGATCTTCCAGCCCTGCGCCGGCGACGGCAGCGGAGCGCCGTCCGCGCCGTGCGGGGTCATCGTGAGCCAGTCGCCGGACCGCACCGCGCGCCAGCCCTCCGGCACCGCGCGCCGCGCCGTCGCGAACAGCGGTTCCGTCTGTGACCCGGCCGTTCCGAACCGGTCGGGCGTGTCGTAGAAGTGCCCGTCGGCGAGCGCGTACACCTCGTAGCGCCTGTCCATCCGCATCCCTTCCCTGGACCGCCCCCGACACTTTCAGGCGCGCCACGGTCGCGGACAGTCACGTCTGTCACGAGGTCACCGTGCACAACGCACGGGTCAAGACATGTTCGGTGGGTTTCGAGCGCTGCGGGCCCGCCGGTCGCCGCGGAACGGTCGCAGGGGCTGCGCGGACGCCCCATAAGCGCTGTAATGGCGGCGTGGTCAGTGAGGGCGCTGCGGTACGCGGAACGAGAACGGATCGCGCCGAAATCGCCCTCGAAACGCTCATCGGCGATCGCGGCGCACCCGAGCGGCTCCGCCGCGTGCTCGAACAGGCGCTGGTGTTCTCCGGTGCGGCGTTCGCCGGGGTGTACACGCCCGGCGACGAGGGAGCGGTGCTCCGCCTCGCCGAGTCCGCCGGCCTGCCCCGCACCCTCTACGGGCTGCGCGACGCCTACCCGGCCGTGGGCCAGTCCCCGGCCGCCGAGGTCCACCGCAGCGGACGGCCCCTGTGGCTCGGCCCCGCGGAACTGAACGACTGCCCCGAGGCCCGGCGGACCCCGGCCCAGGACTTCTCCCTGGCCGTTCTGCCGGTGCCCGGCGGCGCCGGGCTCCTGGTGGCCGTCAGCGAACGGGACGACGGGTTCGGCCCCGAGGACCGTGCCTGCCTGGAGCTGGTGGCCGGCGCGATCCACCTGCCCGGCCCGCTCCCCACGGCCGCCGACAGCGGCGAACTGGCCGGCGACGCGTTCAGCCTCGCCATGGACACCGGCCGCATCGAGGTCGGCGACGGCATCCTGGACCTCTTCCGGATGGAGCGCCGCGATTTCGACGGCAAGGTCGAGACACTGCTGGCCCGCACCGTCCCCGAGGACGTCCCCGCCCTGATGTCGGTCGTCGAGGCGGACCACATGTCCATCGGCGACCGCGAGCTGGAGTTCCGCGTCCTGCAGCCCTCTGGGCCGCCCAGGTGGCTCAGACTGCGCGGCCGGCTGGTGCCCGGCGGCGAGGGCCGCCCCGCCCGGCTGGCCGGGACCGTCGACGACGCCTCCACCCTCCGGTCCGACGTCACCGACGTGGCCCGGGTCCAGCGGCTCGCCGCCGCCCTGGCCACCGCCGGCACCGTCAAGGACGTCAGCCAGGCCGTCGTCACCGCGCTGCGCGGACCGCTCAAGGCCGACCGGATCGCCCTGGCCGAGCTGGAGAACGACCGGCTGGTCGTGACCGTCCTCGACCCGCCCGACGCCGAGGCCTGGCCCGAGCTGTGGCGCAGCGAGTGGCGCACCGAGTGGCCGGACGCCCCCGTGCGCTCGATGCCCACCCTGGCCGCCGCCCTGCGCCAGGGCCGCGCCCGCATCTGGCCCGCCCCGACCACCCTGGAGCCCGCCCTCGCCGAGGTCGGCCCCGGCGGTCTGGCCATCCTGCCGCTGCCGGCCGGCGGCCGGATGGCCGGCGCCTGCCTGATCGGCTGGGACAGCCCGCACGACTTCGGACCCGACGAACGCGCCCTGCTCACCGCCTCCGCGGGCCTCGCCGGGGAGGCGCTGATGCGCGCCCACGCCTTCGACGCCGAGCACGAACTCGTCGGCATGCTCCAGCGCACCCTGCTGCCCCGCAGGCTGCCCGCCCTGCCCGGCGCGGTCGCCGTCGCCCGCTACCTGCCGACCACCCAGGGCCTGGAGGTGGGCGGTGACTGGTACGACGTGATCCCGCTGCCCGACAACCACGTGGCCCTCGTCATCGGCGACGTGCAGGGCCACAGCGCGGCCGCCGCCACCCTGATGGGCCAGATGCGCACCGCGCTGCGCGCCTACGCGGCCGAGGGACACACCCCCGACGTGGTCGTCTCGCACGCCAACCGGCTCCTGATGGACATGGAGAGCGACCTCTTCGCGACCTGCTGCTACGTCGACGTCGACATGGAGGAGGGCACCGCCTGGTGCGTGCGCGCGGGGCATCTGCCGCCGGTCCTGCGTCACCCGGACGGCGCAACGGAGATCGCCGAGACCGAGGGCGGCCCGCCGCTCGGCGTCCTGACCCAGACCGAGTTCCCCATGACCCAGCTCAGCCTGCGCCCCGGCACCGTGCTGGCCCTCACCACGGACGGCCTGGTCGAGCGGCCCGACGCCGACATCGACGACGGCATGGCGGGTTTCGCCGACGACCTCGCCGGCTCCGACCCCGCCCACCTCGGCCTGGTCGCCGACGCCCTGCTCGGCAACGCCCCCCGCGCCGACGACGTGGCCCTGCTGCTGATGCGCTACGACGGCATGGCGGTGCGCCCGCTGCGGGAGAGCTGGACGGTGTGGCGGGTCCCGGAGGCCGCCCGGCACGCCCGCCGCTTCAGCAAGCGCAGCCTGCGCTCCTGGGGCGTCACCGACGACGCCATGGACGTCGCCCTGCTGGTGGTCTCCGAACTCGTCACCAACGCCCTCATCCACACCGAAGGACCGGTCCGGCTCGATCTGACCCTGGTCGACCACCGGCTGCGCATCGCCGTCGCCGACGCCTCGCCGCGCAGCCCGGTGAAACCCACCAACATCGGCTGGGAGGCCACCGGCGGGCGCGGCATCCTGCTCGTCGAGGCGGTGTCGGCCGCCTGGGGGACCGTACCGGTCAGCGGCGGAAAGCAGGTGTGGGCGGACCTGGTCCTCGACGGCTGAGCACCGGGCGGTGCCTTTCCGGCCGTCTCGACAGGCGCCGCGGGCCGAGCCTTCTTAATGTCTTGTCGTGGCACACACCTTCGAAGAACTGGTGGCGAAGCACCGCGCGGCCGACACGGCCCACGACAAGGTCCTGGAGCTGCGGGACGCCTACGGGCCGCCGGCCCGGCAGGCGCCCGGCGGCGCCCAGTCGGCGACCTACGAGACGGCCCTGCGCGCCTGGCGCGACCTGGCCCGCGACGAACAGACCGCGGTCAGCGAGTACGCCCGCGACCAGGGCCGCTCGCGGGCTGAGGTGGAGGCGGAGGTGGCGCGCGCGGCAGCCGATCCGGGCGCCTGAAATCGACGCACAAAACGGGCGGAAAGCCGGTTGGCGGCACCTCGTGGTCACATGGCACCCCCACCAGGGCCATACTGTCGTGACCAGTCAGGAAAACGGAAGAACATCTCAATCAGATGTTCACCTATAAGGTGTAGCGAATGAAGGCTTTGGTGCTCTCCGGCGGTGCCGGAACCCGGCTGCGGCCGATCACCCACACATCGGCGAAGCAGCTCGTACCGGTGGCGAACAAACCCGTGCTGTTCTACGGGCTCGAATCCCTGGCCGCCGCGGGCGTCACCGAGGTCGGGATGATCGTCGGCGACACCGCCGCCGAGATCGAGGAAGCGGTCGGCGACGGATCGAAATTCGGTCTGAACGTCACCTACATCCCCCAGGACCAGCCGCTGGGCCTGGCCCACGCGGTGCTCATCGCGCGGGAGTTCCTCGGTGACGACGACTTCGTGATGTACCTCGGCGACAACTTCATCGTCGGCGGCATCAGCGGACTCGTCGACGAGTTCCGCGAGACCCGGCCCGACGCCCAGATCCTCCTCACGCACGTGCCCAACCCGCGGGCCTTCGGTGTCGCCGAGCTCGACGCCGACGGGCAGGTGGTCGGCCTGGAGGAGAAGCCGCAGGAGCCCAAGAGCGACCTGGCACTGGTCGGCGTGTACCTCTTCACGCCCGCCATCCACGACGCCGTGCGCGCCATCAAGCCGTCCTGGCGCGGCGAGCTGGAGATCACCCACGCCATCCAGCACCTCATCGACCAGCGTGCCGACGTGCGCTCCACGGTGATCAAGGGCTACTGGAAGGACACCGGCAACGTCGTCGACATGCTGGAGGTCAACCGGACCGTCCTGGAGGCGCAGGAGCCGCGCATCGACGGCGAGGTCGACGAGGCCACCCAGATCGTCGGCCGCGTGGTCGTCGAGGCCGGGGCGCGCGTCACGGGCTCCCGGATCGTCGGTCCGGTCGTGATCGGCTCCGGTACCGTCGTCAGCGACTCGTACGTGGGCCCCTTCACGTCGGTCGCGGAGAACTGCCGGATCACCGCGAGTGAGCTGGAGTTCTCCATAGTGCTGCGGGACTCCTCCATCGACGGGGTGGGCAGGATCGAGTCCTCGCTGATCGGCCGGCACGTCGAGGTGACCCCGGCACCCGGCACCCCCAGCGCCCACCGCCTCGTTCTCGGAGACCACAGCAAGGTGCAGATCCGTTCATGAATCTCCTCGTCACCGGCGCCGCCGGCTTCATCGGTTCCACGTATGTCCGCGGCCTGCTCGCCGCCGACGGCCCCGACGCGCCGCACATCACCGTGCTGGACAAGCTGACCTACGCGGGCACCCTGACCAACCTGCCCGAGTCGCACCCCCGCCTCACCTTCGTGCAGGGCGACATCTGCGACGCCGAGCTGGTCGACAAGCTCATGGCCGAGGCCGACCAGGTCGTGCACTTCGCCGCCGAGTCGCACGTCGACCGCTCCATCGACGGCGCGGGCGCGTTCGTCCGCACCAACGTGGTCGGCACCCAGACGCTGCTGGACGCGGCGCTGCGGCACAACGTCGGCCCGTTCGTGCACGTCTCCACCGACGAGGTCTACGGCTCCATCGAGACCGGCTCCTGGCCCGAGAGCCACCCGCTCCAGCCGAACTCGCCGTACTCCGCCTCCAAGGCCTCCTCGGACCTGCTGGCGCTGGCCTTCCACCGCACCCACGGCCTGGACGTCCGCGTCACCCGCTGCTCCAACAACTACGGGCCGCACCAGTTCCCCGAGAAGGTCATCCCGCTCTTCGTGAGCAACCTCCTCGACGGCAAGAACGTCCCGCTCTACGGCGACGGCAGCAACGTCCGCGACTGGCTGCACGTCGAGGACCACTGCCAGGGCATCGACCTGGTCCGCACCGGCGGCCGGGCCGGCGAGGTCTACAACATCGGCGGCGGCACCGAGCTCAGCAACAAGGAGCTCACCGGCCTGCTCCTGGAGGCCTGCGGCGCCGACTGGGACCGCGTGGACCGGGTGGCCGACCGCAAGGGCCACGACCAGCGCTACTCCGTCGACTGGAGCAAGATCCGCGACGAGCTGGGCTACACCCCCAAGCACGACTTCACCTCCGGCCTGGCCGACACCGTCGCCTGGTACCGCGACAACCGTGACTGGTGGGAGCCGCTGAAGGAGCGTGCCGCCCTGGAGTCCCGCAAGGAGCAGGAGAAGCACTGATGAAGTGGCTCGTCGCCGGCGCGGCCGGGATGCTCGGCCAGGACGTGGTCGAGGAACTCCGGCGCCGGGGTGAGGAGGTCGTGCCGCTCGGCCGGGACGACCTCGACATCACCAACGCCGACTCGGTGGAGTCGGCTCTCGCCGGGCACACGCCCGACCTGGTGGTGAACTGCGCCGCGTACACCGCCGTCGACGACGCCGAGACCGACGAGGAGCGGGCCCTGCTGATCAACGGCACGGGCCCGCGCCTGCTGGCCCGTGCCGCCGCCCGGCACGGCGCCCGCCTCGTGCACGTCTCCACGGACTACGTCTTCGACGGCGAGGCCCGCAGCACCCCGTACCCGGAGGACCACCCCACGGCCCCGCGCACCGCCTACGGCCGCACCAAGCTGGCCGGCGAGCGTGCCGTCCTGGAAGAGCTCCCGGGCGCCAGTGCCGTGGTCCGCACGGCCTGGCTGTACGGCGTGCACGGCCGCAGTTTCGTCCGCACGATGCTCGAACTCGAGCAGAAGCTGGACACCGTGGACGTCGTCGACGACCAGCGCGGGCAGCCCACCTGGACCGCCGACCTTGCCATACGTATTGCACAGCTTGGACCAAGGATCTCCCAAGCGACCAATGTTCACGGTATGTTCCACGGAACCAGTTCCGGCGAGGCCAGTTGGTACGACCTGGCCCGGGAGGTGTTCCGGCTCGCCGGGGCGGACCCAGAGCGGGTGCGCCCCACCGACAGCCGGGCCTTCGTCCGGCCCGCGCCCCGACCGGCGTACAGCGCCCTGGGTCACGCCCGATGGCGTGAGATCGGTCTGGAGCCGTCCCGGGACTGGAGGTCAGCACTGCAGGATGCACTGCCCCAGATCCGCAAGGAGATGTCCCAGTGAAAAGGCACGAGTTCCTCCGGGAACTCCACAAGGTCAGCGCGAACCGCAACTACCTGGAGATCGGTGTCAACGACGGCCGCAGTCTGACGCTCTCCAGAGTCCCCAGCATCGCGATCGACCCCGCCTTCAAGGTGGTCTCGGAGATCCGCTGCGACGTGCACCTCGCCAAGGCGACCAGTGACGACTTCTTCGCCAGGGAGAACCCCCTGGCGCACCTCAGGGGAGGCCGTCACCCGCTGCGCAACGTCGCGCGCAACCGCAGCCCGTTCGGCTACTGGCAGCGGACCACGCTCGACCTGTCGTTCATCGACGGCATGCACCTGTTCGAGTACGCGCTGCGGGACTTCATCAACATCGAGCGGTACTCCGACTGGGCGAGTGTGATCGTCTTCGACGACATGCTGCCGCGCAACGTCGACGAGGCGGCCCGTGACCGCCACACCGACGCGTGGACGGGTGACGTCTACAAGCTCGTCGAGATCCTCAACCGGTACCGCCCCGACCTGGTGACCGTCCTGGTCGACACGGCCCCCACCGGCCAGCTCGTCGTCTTCGGTGCGGACCCGTCGAGCACCGTCCTCAAGGACAAGTACGACGAGATCATCGCGGAGTTCGAGGTTCCGGACCCGCAGAAGGTCCCGGAGTCGATCCTCGGCAGGACGACGGCGGTGACCCCGGAGCAGCTGGTCGGCGCGTCCTTCTGGAAGCCCCTGGTGGCCTCCCGCAACAGGGGGACCAAGCGGGAGCGAGGCTGGGAGCCGCTGAGCCGCGCGCTGCGTCAGCTCACGGCGGGCTGAGCCCGTCCACGACACGGCGAGGCGTCACGACCCGGGGTCGTGACGCCTCGCCGTTCGCGTTCTTCGGTCAGACGGCCGACGTTCCGCCGTCCGACCGCAGGGTCTCGTAGAACGCCACGCAGTCCGCGTACGACGGGAGCAGGCCGGCCTTCTCCGCCTCGGCCAGGGACGGGGCCTCGGCGTCCTTCTCCGACAGCACCGGCTCGAACCCTTCGGGCCACTCGATGCCCAGCGCGGGGTCGAGCGGGTTGATGCCGTGCTCGCGGCCCGGGGCGTACCCGGCCGAGCACAGGTAGACCACCGTGGCGTCGTCGGTCAGCGCCATGAAGGCGTGGCCGAGCCCCTCCGAGAGGAACACGGCGTGCCGGTTCTCCTCGTCGAGCCGGACCGCCTCCCAGCGGCCGAAGGTGGGGGAGCCGACCCGGATGTCCACGATGACGTCCAGCACGGCTCCGCGCACGCACTTGACGTACTTGGACTGGCTCGGCGGCACGTCGGCGAAGTGGACGCCCCGCAGGACGCCCCGCCGGGAGACCGAGCAGTTGGCCTGCACGAGGTCGAGGTCGTAGCCGAGGGCCTCGCGGAACTCCTCCGCCTTGAACCACTCGTGGAAGCTGCCCCGGTCGTCGGGGAAGACCTTCGGCTCCTGGACCCAGGCGCCTTCGATGCTCAGCGGTCGCACGGTTCTTACTTGCCTTCCTGTCGTGCGGGCGTCCTGCCCCTGCCGAGTGCCCTGACCAGCGCACGGCGCACCGGCAGCGGGAGCTTGCGGGCCAGCTTGCGGACGGCGCCGGGCCCGGACCTGGGACCCGCGACGGCCGCCGCGGCCGCCGCGGACTTCTTCGCGGCCGGCTTGACGACCTTCAGGCCCGCGGGGGAGTTGCGGACGACCAGCGGCAGCGTGAAGAAGCGCGGCTCGGCCACGTCCGCGAGCAGGGCCAGCGCGAGCCGCCAGCCGCCCTCCTGGAGCGACCGGACCGGCAGCGGGGCGTCCAGCACCGCTCCGCCGCCCTCCGCGGGCGACAGCGTGGCGGGCACCTCCAGCACCTCGGCGGCGGGCTTGGGGCCGGTCAGCCGCACCGACGCCTTGACGTCACCCTCGACGTGGAACGGCAGCACCGCGCGCAGCCGGTCCCCGGCCACGGTGAAGTCCTCGGGCTTGAAATCGCCGAAGCCGAGCCGCTTGCTCGCCATGTCGACGTCGAGGGCGAAGTTGTTCTTGACCGTCCAGTACGGCAGCACACGCCGGCCACCGACCACGCCGGGGACCGGCACCGCGGGGAGCGGATCCCGGGACACCGGGAACAGCCGGTGCTCCCGGGTCCAGCCGCCGATCGTCAGCCGGACGAACGCGTCCCACAGGCCCGCCGTCAGCGGGGTGCCGCTGGCCGCGGTGGCCGGGTTCACGGTGGCCGTGGCCCGGACGACCAGGCGCACCCGGTCGGCCTCTCCCTCGACGGGCACGGTCTCGCGGGTCACCTCGACCGGCTGGAAGAACTGCGCGTGGGTCTCGCGCTCGCGCACCACCAGGTCGACGTTGGCCTTGTTGAACCGGGCCGCGGTGCCGTGCTCCAGCCGGGAGATCGCCTCCGCGGCCGTCGCCGCCGGTCCGTCGGACGCTACGGCGGTGTCCGCCGGGTACGTCTTCGGGGCACCGTCCGCGGTGTACTCGGCGGTGAAGTCGAGCTTCAGGGCGCCGCCGTCCCAGACGACGCGCTCCAGCGCCGTCGAGGGGGTGACGGCCGCCTCCCACTCGGCGACGGCGAGCACGTCCTCGTAGCGGCCGGCGGCGGCCAGCTCGGCGACCACCCGCTGGGCCGGGGCGAGCAGGGCGAACACGGACGGGCCCATCCGCTCGGCGATCACCTTGTGGATCTCGTCGAAGAGCTCCCTGCGGTAGTCGTCCGGCAGGTTGAGGAACCGCTTGCCGCGCAGCCGCTCGGTCATCTCGTTGTTCAGCCAGCGGTGGAACATCCGGTCGCGCTTGGCACCGGGCTCGGTGTAACGCTCGACGACGTCCAGGGCCTCCCGGAGGTTGCCGAAGTAGCCGACCGGGTCGAAGCGCTGGAAACCGGCGTTGGAGGCGTCCTCGCGCTTGATGTGGTAGTAGCAGACGTAGTCGCTGAGCACCGAGATGTTCGACGCGCGCAGGTACGCCTCGGCGACGAAGACATGGTCCTCGAGGCGCCGCCGGCCCTCGGGGAAGCGCAGCCCGATGCGGTCCAGGAAGGACCGGCGCAGCATCTTGTGCGGGGTCAGGCTGCTCATCAGCGGGGCGTTCTCGACGGTGGCCCGGGGGTGGTTGCGGCGGAACAGCTCCACCGGCACCGGGCGGCCCTTGCCGGCCATCTTGCCGATGACGAGGTCGGCCTCGTTGGCGACGCCGTAGTCGTACATCCGCTCCAGGGCCTCGTCGCCGAGGAAGTCGTCGTTGTCGACGAACATCACGAACTCGCCCTTGGAGGCGGCGATGCCGACGTTGCGGGGCTTGCCGGACCAGCCGGAGGGCTCCTGGTGGATGACCTGGATGTGCGGGTGCTCGGCCGCGAGCGCGTCCAGCCGGGCCGGGGTCTCGTCGCTGGAGCCGTCGTCCACGAAGATGACCTCGTACTCGTCGCGCGGCAGCGACTGCCGCAGCACCGAGGCGATGCAGTCCTCGATATAGGGTCCCGGGTTGTAGACAGGGACGACAACACTCACCTTGACCGGCATCCGGCTTCCTAGCCCCCTGGATAAAGCCGTCCGTTTCCCTGGACGGCACGTACATGTGGGCGAATGCTAACCCGGTCCCGACCTCGGGCGTGTCGCACCCCTAGGTCAAGACCGGGTCGTGAAGGGTCAGCCGCGCGTCAAAAGTCCTGGTCAGCCGTGGGTCTTGGCCAGTAGTTCCAGGACCTCGGCCGTGCTGCCCGACTCACCGAGCCGGGGGAAAATCCGCTCCACGCTGTTGCGGTGCGCCTCGCCGTCGGCGTCGGCCATGGCGTCCGTGGCGAGGGTGACGTGGTAGCCGTGGGCGTAGCCGTCGCGGGCCGTGGACTCCACGCCGATGCTGGTGGCGATGCCGGCCAGCACGATCTGGGTGACGCCCCGGCGGCGCAGCTGCACGTCGAGGTCCGTGCCGTGGAAGGCGCTCCAGTTGTGCTTTGTGACCCGGATGTCACCGGCGTGGCCGGACAGCTCGTCGACCACGACGTCCCAGCCCTCGGGGAAGGCGAGCCCGCGCGCCTGACGCTCGGTGCGGCCGGGCACGGCGTCGGCGAAGTCGGCCGCGAAGGAGACCCGGACCAGGGCGACCGGCAGGTCCTTGGCGCGGAAGGCGGCGGCGAGCTCGGCGGCGCGGGCCACCACCTCGGCACCGGAGTACGGCTGGGTGGGCATGGCCACGATGCCCTGCTGGAGGTCGATGACGACGAGGGCGGTGCGCGGGTCGAGGGTGCTCAGAGTCATGGGGTGGATCAGGCCTTTCGATGGGCTTGAGAGGGTTGCGTGCTCTCGGGGGCTTGAGGGGTTCCAGGGGTGAGCCGGGTCAGCGAGCGGTCCGGCAGGGTGATCGCCAGCAGCAGTGCGGAGCCGACGAGCATGAACAGGGCCAGGCCGTGCAGCCCGCCCGTGTCGGCGCGGTGCGGGTAGAACGCCGCGGTGGCGGCGGAGGCCCCGAGCGCGCCGAGGTACATGAAGGTGCGCAGCAGCCCGGCGGCGGACCCGATCCGCTCCGGGTCGGCCTGCCGGTACAGCGCGGTCTGGGCGGCGAGCCCGAGCAGCCCCTGGGGGACGCCGAGCAGCGCGCCGACCGCGAGCAGCAGCCAGAGCGGGCTGCCGGCGCCGACCAGCAGCAGGGCCGCGCAGCCCGCGATCTGCAGCACGGAGCCGGCCACCAGCTTGCCGCGGACGGCCTCCCGGCGGCCGGTGACCGTGGCGGTGACGAGCGCGGCGGCCGACAGCGGCAGCAGCGCGAGCCCGGCCGTGGAGGCGCCCAGCCCGCGGCCCTGCTCCAGCCACTGCGTGTAGCCGTACAGGAACGCGTACGAGGTGGTGTACGCGAGGAGCTGGCGTACGTAGGTGACGACGAGTGGGACGTTGCCGCCGAGCACCCGCAGGTCGACGAACGGGTCGGGCACCCGAAGCTCCCGGGCCGCGAAGGCGGCGGCCGCGACGACGGCCAGCGCCGGCAGGTACCAGCGGTCGGCCCGCGGGCCCATCAGGAACAGCATCAGCGCGACCAGCAGGACGGCGAACAGGATCATGCCGGCCAGGTCCATGCGCTGGGGCCGGGCGGGCGCCGCGGTCCTCGGCAGCCACTTCGCGCCGAGGACCAGACAGGCCGCGGAGAGCGGCACGTTGACGGCGAACACCAGGTGCCAGCCGCCGGCGCCGATCAGCAGCCCGCCCAGCGTCGGACCGATCACGGCCACCGTCTGGCTGGACACGGCGAGCGCGGTCAGCACCCCGGCGGGGCTGTCCTGACCGGTGCGCTCGGCCTCGCTCCGGGTCAGCCGCATCGCCGCCGGGTACGCGGCCGACGTGCCGAACCCGAGCAGCACCCGCGCCGCGATCAGCACGCCCAGCGAGGGCGCCAGCATGCCCGCCAGCCCGGCGACGCCCACCAGGCCGGTCCCGACCAGGTAGAGCCTGCGCGGCCCGTACACGTCCACGAGCCGTCCGATCACCGGCTGCCCCACCGCGGTCGCCAGGTACAGCGCGGTGACCAGCCACACCGTCTCGGCGGGCGGCGCCCCGAAGGCGATGCCGATCGGCACCAGGGCCACGGCGATCATCGAGGAGTTGATCGGGTTCAGGACGGAGCCCAGGACCATCGGCGCGATCAGCCGCCGGTCGAAGCCGGCGGGCGCCGGACGGATGTCCGCGCGGCTGCCCGAGGTGAGCCTGGGTGTCACGGGCGCGACAGCCGTTCGAGCAGTTCGATCGCGGTGAGCAGGGTGCGGCGCTCCTCATCGGTGTACCGGTCCTGGAAGGCGCGGGCCAGCCACTCGTCGCGCGCCTGCCGGTTGCCCTCGACACGCGCCTGGCCGGCCTCGGTGAGGGTCACCAGCTGGCGGCGGCCGTCGGTCGGGTCCGGGGAGCGCCGGATCAGGCCGTGCTGGTCCAGCGCGGCCAGGGTGGCGGCCATCGACTGCGGGCGCACCCCCTCGGCGGAGGCCAGCGCGCTGGCCGTGGCCGCGCCGTGCTTCGACACCAGGGTGAGCGCCGACTCCTGGGACGGGGTGAGGTCCGCGTCCTGCGCGACCTCCCGGATGCGGCGGCGCAGCCTGCTGAACATCACCCGCAGGTCGCGGGCCGCCCGGGTCGCGGAATCGGAGATCTCTGCCATGCGGCCACCCTAGAACCGTCAGCCGAAACTGTCCAGCCGCACCTGTCCAGTCAGAACTGTTCAGTCCAGGCTGAAGACATCTTCGGGTCGGTTAGGCTGACGGTGTGCGCCTGCTCCTGACCTCCGACACGCACCTCCCGAAGCGGGCCAAGCGGCTCCCGGACCGGCTGCTCGCCGAACTCCCGCGTGCGGACGTCGTGATCCACGCGGGTGACTGGGTCGACGAGGCCACCCTCGACCTGCTGGAGACCGGCAGCCGCCGCCTCGTCGGCGTGTACGGCAACAACGACGGACCCGGCCTGCGCGCCCGGCTCCCCGAGGTGGCGTACGCCGATCTCGGCGGGCTGCGCTTCGGAGTGGTCCACGAGACCGGTGCCGCCCAGGGCCGCGAGGCCCGCTGCGCGGCCCGCTTCCCGGACCTGGACGTCCTCGTGTTCGGGCACAGCCACATCCCCTGGGACACCACCGCCCCGGGCGGGCTGCGGCTGCTCAACCCCGGCTCGCCGACCGACCGCCGCCGCCAGCCCCACTGCACCTACCTGACCGCGACCGTCGCCGACGGCACCCTCACCGAGGTCACCCTGCACCGACTGCCACCGCGCTGACCGACGGCTCCCCGCCTCCCGCTGCGGCGGCCGGGTGGACGGCGCCGCTGGTCGTGGCCAGGGGCGCGCCGCTTCCGTAGGTGCGCCTGGGTGAGACCCGCCTCGGTCAGCCGGGCGAGACGCTCCTCAGGGGTCCGGCGGCCGCCCATCGCCAGCGGGCCCCGCGAGCAGCACGACGACCGCACCGGGCAGCAGGCCGGCTTCCCCGCCCAGTCGACGCCGAGCGCCTCCTGCCGGGGCGTTAATCCGTTGCGGCAGGGGGACCGTCCCTGCTGCACTGCTCCCGACCCGACGTCACCAGGAGAGGACCACCCGATGCGCGCTGCGTGCATGTCCACCCAGGAAGGAATCCCACCCATGCCGAAGGACATCACGCTCAGTGCATCTGCTCAATCTCGGAATCCTCGCGCACGTCGACGCGGGTAAGACCAGCCTGACCGAACGGCTGCTGCACACGGCCGGGGTCATCGACGAACTCGGCAGTGTCGACGCCGGCAGCACCCGCACCGACACCCTCGCGCTGGAACGACTGCGCGGGATCACCATCAAGTCGGCGGTCGTGTCGTTCCCGCTGGACGGGGTGACCGTCAACCTCATCGACACCCCCGGGCACCCGGACTTCATCGCCGAGGTGGAGCGGGTCCTCGGCGTCCTCGACGGGGCGGTCCTGGTGGTCTCGGCGGTGGAGGGCGTCCAGGCGCAAACCCGCGTCCTGATGCGGACCCTGCGCAGGCTGGGCATCCCCACGCTGGTCTTCGTGAACAAGATCGACCGGCGGGGCGCCCGGGACGAGGCCGTGCTCGCCCAGCTGACCCGCAGGCTCGCCGTCCCGCTCGTCCCCATGGGCCGGACCGCCGGACTCGGCACCCGCGCGGCCCGGTTCGTGCCCGGCCTCGGCCCCACCGCGCCGGAGGTGCTCGCCGACCACGACGACGCGCTGCTCGCCGCGTACCTGGACGGCGGTGTCCCCGACGGCCGGCTGCGGGCGGCCCTCGCCGACCAGACCGGGCGGTGCCTGGTCCATCCGGTGTACTTCGGTTCCGCCGTCACGGGCGCCGGGGTGCCCGACCTGGTCGCCGGCGTCGAGGAGCTGCTTCCCGCCGCCGGCGGCGATCCGGCGGGCCCGGTCTCCGGCACGGTCTTCAAGGTGGAGCGGGGGCCGGCGGGGGAGCAGATCGCCTACGCGCGGATCTTCTCCGGCACGCTCCGGGTACGCGAGCGGATCCCGTTCGGCGGCACCGGCACCGGCACCGGCACCGGCACCGGCGCCGACGCGCCCGTCGGCGTCCGGGCGGAGGGGCGGGTCACCGGGCTCTCCGTCTTCGACCGGGGCGCCGAGCGCCGGCAGGACAGTGCCGGCGCCGGGCGGATCGTCAAGGTGTGGGGGCTCGGCGGCGTCCGGATCGGAGACGCCCTCGGCCGGCCGGCCCGCGCGTACGTGCACCACTTCGCGCCCCCGACCCTGGAGACCGTCGTCGTCCCGGGCCCCGGCACCGACCGCCGCTCCCTGCACATCGCCCTCACCCAGCTCGCCGAGCAGGACCCGCTGATCGACGTCCGGCACGACGAGGTACGGCAGGAGACCTCCGTCTCCCTGTACGGCGAGGTCCAGAAGGAGGTCGTCCAGGCGACCCTCGCCGACGAGTACGGCCTCGACGTCACCTTCCGGGAGACCACCACCGTCTATGTCGAGCGGATCGCCGGGACGGGCGCCGCCGTCGAGTTCAACAAGAAGGACGGCAACCCCTTCCTCGCCACGGTCGGCCTGCGGGTGGAGCCGGCCCCGGTCGGCGCGGGCGTCGGCTTCCGCCTGGAGGTGGAGCTCGGCTCGATGCCGTACGCCTTCTTCAAGGCCGTCGAGGACACCGTGCGCGAGACCCTCGCCCAGGGGCTGCACGGCTGGCGGATCCCCGACGCCACCGTGACCATGACCCATTCCGGTTACTCGCCCCGGCAGAGCCACGCCCACCAGGGCTTCGACAAGAGCATGTCCAGCACCGGCCAGGACTTCCGCGGGCTGACCCCGCTCGTGCTGACCGAGGCGCTGCGACGGGCCGGCACCCGGGTGCACCAGCCGATGCACCGCTTCCGCCTGGAGGCCCCCGCGGACACGCTCGGCGCGCTGCTCCCGGTGCTCACCCGGCTCGGCGCGCTGCCCCGGCGCACCGGCACCGAGGCCGCGCTCTGCGTGCTGGAGGGGGTGGTCCCCGCGGCCCGGGTGCACCGGCTGGAGCAGCTGCTGCCCGGTCTGACCCGGGGTGAGGGGGAGCTGGAGAGCGCCTTCGACCACTACGCACCCGTGGCACACGGGACGGTCCCCGAACGCGCGCGTACCGATCACAATCCGCTCGACCGGAAGGAGTATCTGTTGAAGGTGACCGGCCGTGTGAGCGGGTGAGCGCCAAGTGCTGGACCGGTATTCAACTTACTCATGAGTCAGAAGTATTGACGGTGTCCGGAAAGCATCGGACTGTAATGAGCATGACCAGTATCCGGGCACGTTTGATCGTTGTCCTGGTTGTCCTCTGCGGATTCCTCGCGGTGGCGGGCGCCCCGTCCGCCTCCGCAGCCACCCCGTCCGACTCCCTCTGGTTCGACGGCACCTCGCTCACCGTGCAGAACGGCCGACTCGTCGACGGCCAGGGCCGTGAGGTCGTCCTGCGCGGCTACAACGTCTCCGGCGAGACCAAGCTGGCGGAGAACGACGGCCTGCCCTTCGCCTCCGTCGCCGACGCGAAGAAGTCGGCCACCGCGCTGCGTGCCCTGGGCGGCGGCAACGCCGTCCGCTTCCTGCTCTCCTGGGCGTACGCCGAACCCGTACAGGGCCAGGTCAGCACCACCTACCTGGCCGCCGTGACCGCGCAGATGCAGGCGTTCCTGGACGCCGGCATCCGGGTCTTCCCCGACTTCCACCAGGACCTGTACTCCCGCTACCTGTTCAACTCGGGCAGCTGGTACACCGGTGACGGCGCCCCGGCGTGGGCGGTGGCGCTGGGCGGCTATCCCGCCGAGTCCTGCGGCATCTGCCTCTTCTGGGGCCAGAACATCACCCAGAACGCGGCCGTCCAGAAGGGCCAGTACGACTTCTGGCACAACACCTACGGCCTCCAGGACGCCTTCCTGACCACGGCCCAGACCACCATGACCTACCTGGCCCAGCACCTGACCACGGACGAGTTCGCGGGCGTCGTCGGCTTCGACCCGTACAACGAGCCGTACGCCGGCTCCTACGACTCCGGTGAGACCTCCCGCACCTGGGAGCAGAACCGGCTCTGGCCCTTCTACCAGAAGTTCCGGGCCCGGATGGACGCCGCCGGCTGGACCGCCAAACCCGCCCTCGTCGAGCCCAACCTCTTCTGGAACGCCAACATCGACGCGCAGA
Organism: Streptomyces sp. NPDC021562; assembly: GCF_040640875.1. NCBI lineage: Bacteria > Bacillati > Actinomycetota > Actinomycetes > Kitasatosporales > Streptomycetaceae > Streptomyces > Streptomyces sp. NPDC021562. Next base: position 95,848 of record NZ_JBFACN010000022.1, on the reverse strand, counting down.
AGCAGACGGGCGGCCTGCTGGACGCGGGCACGCTCGGCTCCCGCTACGTCTTCAACACCCACTTCTACGACCAGAAGGCCATCTCCGGCATCCTGATGTGGGGCAACGCCTCCGACGGCCAGTACTCCGCCGACTTCGGCACCGTCCGCGACCGCGCGTCGGCCGCCGGGACCGCGGCGGTCGTCAGCGAGTTCGGACACCCGCTGTCGGGTACCACCGCGGGCAAGGCGCCGACCGTCGACAAGGCCATGTACCAGGCCCTCGACTCCCGCCTGCCCGGGTCGAGCTGGTGGACCACCCCGGCGTCCTCGGGCCCGGTCCTCTCCGGCACCCAGTGGCAGTGGGACATCTACAACGGCCGGCACCACGAGCTGATGAACGGCAACACGAGCAAGGTGCTCACCTCGGGCGACGCCTGGAACGACGAGGACCTCTCGGCCGTGAGGACGGACGACTCCGGCACCGTGACACTCCGTCAGGACGCCCGGCTGCTCGACCGGGTCTACCCGGGCGCCACCGCGGGCACCACCCTCGCCTTCACCTACGAGGACCGCTCCCGGGACGGTTCGACGACCCTGACCTGGAACCCGGTGCCCAGCTCGCTGCCGAACGTGGCCGCGCTGGTCGGCTCCGGCCAGTACGCCGTCCAGGTCTGGCGGTCCTCCGGCTCCACCGCACCCACCGAACTCCACCTGCCCGCCTCCTTCCCGACCGCGTCCACCACCGTCGTCTCCGACCTGGGCACGGCCTACGCACCCCCGGCGTACTCGTCCTCGACCCCGGTCGGCGTGGCGGCGGAACCGGGCGGCACGGGCAGCCGCCGGCTGCTGCTCAGCGACGCGGACTCCGGCGTGCTGCACTTCGCGCTGGTGACCAACGGGGCGACCGCGCCGAGTGCCACGCTGCTGAACGCGGCCAGGTCGGAACTGGCCGCCTGGGTGGCGGCGAAGTTCTGAGCAGGGCTTCGGCCTCCGGGGTCCCGCCTGACCCCGGAGGCCGAAGTGGTTGGGGGCGCGTCAACTCGACGAGGCGCCCGTCCAGTCGGCCTGCACATGCCCGAGCCGGACCCGCTGCGGGTGGTCACCGACCGGGACCGAGGTCACCTTCTGGCCGGTGGCGAAGTCGATCGCCGTCACCTGGTCGGCGCCGCTCTCGGAGATGATGCAGTCCTTGCCGTCACCGCTCACCGTGGCCCAGTACGGGGTGGACGCGGTGATGAGCGGACCTTCCTGGAGGGTGGCCCGGTCGACGACGGTGGCGTAGTTGTCCATCGTCCCGGCCACGCACAGCTTGGTGCCGTCCGGCTTCATGGAGATGCCGTGGTGGCGCGAGTCGAGGAGCCAGGTGGTGCGGTCCGTGCTGGTCGCGGGGTTGGCCGGCAGGGTCTTCATCCGGGTGATCTTGTCGCTGGCGATGTCGTACTCCAGGAAGCCGTTGAAGAACGACACCTGGAAGTACATCTTCGAGAAGTCCGGGGTGAAGGCGGCGGGCCGGACCGCGTCCGAGAAGTCCTTCAGGCCGAACGCGTCCAGCCGGGCGCGCATGTCGATCGTCTTGACCTGCTTGAAGGTCGTGGCGTCGGCGATGGTGATGTGCCGGTCGCCCTTGGTCCAGTCCCAGCCCGGGTCGTCGAGCGAGGTGGTGACCTCACCGATCGACATGTTCCAGATGTACTTGCCGTCGGGGGTGAAGACGTTCTCGTGCGGCTTGTCACCGGTGGCGAACTCGCCCAGTTCCTTACCGGTGTTGATGTCCAGCACCTGCACCTTGTCCGCGGTGGACGCCGACACCGCGACCTTGGTGCCGTCGGGGGAGACGGCCATGTGGTCGGCGCGGTAACCGGCCACCGGAAAACGCCAGTTGACCTTGTCGGTGGCCAGGTCGATGGAGACCACGTCGGCGAAGCTCGGGCGCGAGACCACCACGGACCTGCCGTCCGGCGTGGAGTACATGTCGTCCGCGTACTGGTCGTGGCCCTGGCCGACCTCGTTGCGAATGGACGTGTAGTAGATCCACTTGATCGGGTCGGCGTTGATCTCGGCGATCCGCGCGTCCTTGTCGGGGATGACGTTGAGCTGGCCGACCTTGGCGAAGTCACCGGTGGCGTTCAGGACGGTCGCGGTGCCGTCCCAGTTGTTCCCGACGAACAGCACCTGGCGCAGGGAGGCGTCGGCCGCGGCGGTGGCGGCGGTCGCGGGCGCGGTGACGGTCAGTACGAGGGCGGCGGCCACGGAGCAAAGGTGCCTGGTTCTGATGGCAGGCATGAGTGCTCTCTCCTCTGATGGGGTGTGGGGCGCGCGTGCGGTCAGGGGACACGGAATCTGAACACGGGCGCGTTCAAATGAACTTACTGAAAAGTAAGGAGGGGTGGCCCTACTCCACAAGAGGCGTACACGACAAAATTGGCCAACGGGTGGACGACGGAGGGGGCAGTGTTGGCGGGCAGGCTCAAGGCGCCGACGGGTCGCTACGGCGGCCGGTCCGCCGAAGAACGCAAGGCCGAGCGGCGTCGGCGGTTCCTGGACGCCGCGCTCCAGCTCTTCGGCGGGGCACCGGGGTTTCGCGCCACGACCGTGGCCGCACTCAGCCAGCAGGCGGGCCTGTCGACCCGGCAGTTCTACGAGGAGTTCGAGACCCTGGAGGACGTGCTCGCCGCGCTGCACCTGGAGGTGAACGGGTGGGCCGAGGAGGCGGTGCGGGACGCCCTCGCGGAGGCCGAGGCGTTGTCGTTGGTCGAGCGGGTGACCGTGCTGTTCCGGGCGTACGCCCGGGACGTCACGTCGGATCCGCGGCGGATCCGGATCGCGTTCGTCGAGATCATCGGGGTCAGTCCCCGGCTGGAGGAGCAGCGGCTGGCGCGGCGGGCGCGCTGGGTGGAGCTGATCTGCGCGGAGGCGAACGCGGCGGTGGCGCGCGGGGACGCGGCGCCGCGCGACTACCGGCTGGCGGCCGCCGCGTTCATCGGGAGCGTGAACGGGTTGCTGCACGACTGGAGTGCCGGGTGGGTGGACGCTTCGCTGGACGAGGTCGTGGGGGAGCTGGTGCGGTTGCTGGTGGGGATGCTGCGGCCGGAGGGGTGGGAGCCAGGGGGCTCCCGGTAGCCGGCCGGCTTCTCGACGTCCCCGCCGACGCCAGGAGGGCCGCCGCGGTCAGCAGGGCGCACAGCAGCAGGACGGCCAGCAGCCGTCGGCGCAGCGCCCGGTACCTCGCCTCGTACTCCCTCCTCAGCTCCTCGGCGCGCCGCGCCGTGCGGTGCCAGGACATCCGGGACAGCTCCAGGTACTCGGCCTCCAGCTGACGCTCCAGGTCCTCCCGCTGGGTGTCCGTCAGCCAGCCCAGCCGGTCCGCCGCCCGGGCCCCCGCCGCCCGGCCCTCCGCGCGCGCCGCCGCGAGCAGCAGATGACCCTCCACCTGGCGCACCAGTGCGCGCTCCTCCTCCCGCGCCGTCACCGGACAGTCAACTCCCGCTCCGGCAGCGGGTGGTGCAGGTCGAACGCCGGGGACTCGCTGCGGATCCGGGGCAGGGTCGTGAAGTTGTGGCGCGGGGGCGGGCAGGAGGTGGCCCACTCCAGCGAGCGGCCGTAGCCCCACGGGTCGTCCGTCTCGACCTTCACCCCGTACCGGGCGGTCTTCCAGACGTTGTAGAAGAACGGGAGCAGGGACGAGCCCAACAGGAACGAGAAGATCGTCGAGACCGTGTTGAGGGTGGTGAGCCCCTCGACCGCCAGGTAGTCGGGGATCCGGCGCTGCATGCCCTCCGCGCCCAGCCAGTGCTGGACCAGGAACGTGCCGTGGAAGCCGGTGAAGAGGGTCCAGAAGGTGATCTTCCCGAGGCGTTCGTCCAGCATCTTCCCGGTGAACTTGGGCCACCAGAAGTGGAATCCGGCGAACATCGCGAAGACGACCGTGCCGAAGACCACGTAGTGGAAGTGGGCGACCACGAAGTACGAGTCGGAGACGTGGAAGTCGATCGGCGGAGAGGCGAGCATCACCCCGGTCAGGCCGCCGAAGACGAACGTCACCAGGAAGCCCAGGGTCCAGAGCATCGGTGTCTCGAACGACAGGGAGCCCTGCCACATGGTGCCGATCCAGTTGAAGAACTTCACTCCCGTCGGGACGGCGATCAGGAAGGTCATGAAGGAGAAGAAGGGCAGCAGCACACCCCCCGTGACGTACATGTGGTGGGCCCAGACGGTGACCGAGAGACCGGCGATGGCGATGGTGGCCCCCACCAGGCCCAGGTACCCGAACATCGGCTTGCGGGCGAAGACCGGGATGACCTCGCTGATGATGCCGAAGAACGGCAGCGCGATGATGTAGACCTCCGGGTGACCGAAGAACCAGAACAGGTGCTGCCAGAGCAGCGCCCCGCCGTCGGCCGCGTCGAAGACGTGGGCGCCGAACTTCCGGTCCGCCTCCAGCGCGAACAGGGCCGCCGCGAGCACCGGGAAGGCGAGGAGCACGAGCACGGCGGTGAGCAGGACGTTCCACACGAAGACCGGCATGCGGAACATGGTCATTCCGGGGGCCCGCATGCAGATGATCGTGGTGATGAAGTTGACCGCGCCGAGAATCGTGCCGAAACCGGAGAAGGCCAGGCCCATGATCCACATGTCGGCGCCGATCCCCGGCGTGCGCACCGCGTCCGAGAGCGGGGCGTAGGCGAACCAGCCGAAGTCGGCCGCCCCCTGGGGGGTCAGGAAGCCGCCCACCGCGATCGTGGAGCCGAGCAGGTAGAGCCAGTAGGCCAGCATGTTCAGGCGCGGGAACGCCACGTCGGGGGCGCCGATCTGGAGCGGCATGATCCAGTTGGCGAAGCCCGCGAACAACGGGGTCGCGAACATCAGCAGCATGATCGTGCCGTGCATCGTGAAGGCCTGGTTGAACTGTTCGTTCGACATGATCTGCAGGCCCGGGCGGGCCAGTTCCGCCCGCATGAACAGGGCGAGCACACCACCGACGCAGAAGAACGAGAACGCGGTGACCAGGTACAGCGTTCCGATCGTCTTGTGATCCGTGGTCGTGAGCCACGTGGGGTTCCTCATGCCCCGCCTGTGTCCGGGCACCGCCCGCCGGTCACACTCGGCGGGTGCGACGAGCGTCACCGCGCAGGGTGTGACGATCGGGAAGGTGCCGGACACGAAGGGGACATGAGCAACGACGAGATCTTCGCCGCTGCCTATCGCGAGCACTACTGGGCGGTCAGCCGCTACGTCGCGCGGCGACTGGACGGGCGGACCAGCGAGGTGGAGGAAGTGGTGGCGGACGTGTTCACGGTGGCCTGGCGCCGCCGCGCCGACCTGCCGGCGGCTCCGCTGCCCTGGTTGTACGGCGTGGCACGCAACTGCCTCGCCAACGCGGTACGCGGCTACGGGCGTCGGCGCAGGCTGCTGGACCGGCTCGGCAACGACGAGACCGCGCACGGACGCCACGTCATGGACAGCCCGGACACCGAGCGGCCCGGTGCCTGGGTGCACGAGGCGCTGGCGCGGCTGTCCCCGGCCGACCAGGAGGTGCTCCGGCTGGCCGCCTGGGAGGACCTCGGCGTCGACGAGATCGCGGTGGCCCTGGACTGCGGCAACCGGGCCGCGGCGATGCGGCTGCACCGGGCCCGCGGCCGGCTCAGAGCCGAGATAGACCGACTGCGCCCCTCTGCCGCCGAGGCCCTGCCCGAGGAAGACCGCCATGGCTGACGAACTCGACCTGCTCCGCACCACCGACCCGGCACCCGCCGACGGCCCCCGCTTCGCCGACGGCCCCCTGCCCCGCCACGCCGAACAACACCTCACCCGCCTGCTGCACACGCCCGACCTGCTGCCCGCGGACGGCGGGCGGCCCGGGCGTCCGGTGCGGCTCGTGTGGGGGCTGGCCGCGACCGTCGTCGTGGTCGCCGTGGCGCTGAGCGTGCTGCTCGGTGGCTCCGGCACCGTACCCGCCGTCGCCGCGCCCCGGCCGCTGGCCGTCCGCGCGCACTCCACCGCCGTACCGCTCGCGCAGGTCGCAAAACTGGCCCGCGTCGCGGCGGGCGACGGGTCCCCGGGGCTGCGCCAGGGCACCCACGTGCAGTCCTGGAGTCTCGGCATGAGCGACGACGGGCCGCCCCTCACCCTTCCCGAGGAGCGCGTGGTGCGCTGGCGCGCGGACGGCACCCACACCGAGGTGGTCGTGGCCACCGACCCGAGCCACCCCGGCCGTCCGGTCCTCACCGACGGCGGCCTCGCCGAGGACGGGAAGGTGCTCAGCCGGCACACCTTCCCGCCGATGTGGGGCGACGCCCCGCCGCTGGCCACGCCCCCGCACGACCCCGGAAAGCTGCGTACCTACCTGTCCGAGCTGGTCAACAGCAGCACCCTCACCACCGGTGAACTCCTCGACGCCACGCGGGAGTTGCTGGACAACTGGACGCTCGGCGCCCGCGAGACGGCCGCCCTGGCCGCGCTCCTCGCCGACGCCGAGGGACTGCGCCCGGCCGGCCAGGTCACCGACCGCCTCGGCCGCACCGGGCAGGCGTACGTCTACGAAGGGGCCGCCGGCGCCCGCCGGATGCTGATCCTGGACCCGGGCACCGGCGCCGTACTCGGCCTGGAGACCACGTTCACCCGGGACGATCCCGAGTACGGCGTGCGGGCCGGGGACGTCATGGAGTACAGCGCCTGGCTGCGCTGACCCTCACGCCCCGAGCTGCCGGGCGGCCGCCGTCACCGTCTGCTCCAGCAGCACGGCGATGGTCATCGGGCCGACGCCGCCCGGCACCGGTGTGATCAGCGAGGCCCGCTCGACGGCGGTGTCGAAGTCCACGTCACCGACGTTGCCCTCGTTGTAGCCCGCGTCGAGCACCACGGCGCCCGGCTTGATGTCCTGGCCCCGGATCAGCCGGGGCCGGCCGACGGCGGCGACCACGATGTCCGCCTCGCGCACCGCCGCCGACAGATCCCGGGTGCGGGAGTGGCAGTAGGTGACGGTGGCGTCCCTGGCGAGGAGCAGCATGCCGGCCGGCTTGCCGAGGATCGCGCTGCGGCCCACGACCACCGCCCGCTTCCCGGCCGGGTCGACGTCGTACGCGTCGAGCAGCCGCAGGATGCCGCCGGGTGTGCAGGAGACGAAGCCCGGCAGCCCGAAGCTCATCGTCGCGAACGACGCGAAGGTCACGCCGTCCACGTCCTTCTCCGGGGCGATCGCCTCGAACGCGGCCCGCTCGTCGACGTGTTCGCCGACCGGGTGCTGGAGCAGGATGCCGTGCACCGCCGGATCCGCGGACAACTCCCTGAGCACGCCGACCAGTTCGTCGGTGGTCGTGGCGGCGGGCAGGGGCACGTGCCGGGAGGCGATGCCCGCCCTGCGGCTGCGGTTCTGCTTCATCCGCACGTAGGTGACGGACGCCGGGTCGTCACCGACCAGCACGGTCGCCAGACACGGCGTGACGCCGGTGCGCGCGGTGAGGTCCGCGGCCCGCCGCGCGGTCTCCTCGACGATCCGGCGGGCGACGGCGGTTCCGTCCATGAGACGGCCCTGGGATGTCTGGGGCACGGGGCACACTCCTGAGCTGATGCACGATGGATCGCCCAGGCGCACGGCATCGACGGTGCGGACCGCTCCCCGGTGGTGCTCCACCTCAGCGCCAGTCACGGCCCGCCCCCAGGGTAACCGAGGGACGGTACTGACCCGGACTCCCGTGCCTCGGCCGGCTACTCGTCGTCCCATGCCTGGATCATGATCTGTTCGGCTATCTTTCCGTCGCGCAACGTGATCATCGACTCGGCGAGCACCCGGACGCCGTCCGCGTACTCGCAGGACTCGGTGAACGCGGCCCGGTCGCCCTGCACGACGCACCGGTCCAGCTTGTGCGTCATGTCCCGGCTGTAGACGTCGTCCAGCATCGCGGCGATGTCCCTGCGGCCGTGCAGGATCTTCGGATGGCTGGGCTGGGCGTTGCGGTCGACGATGCGGATCTCCGCGTCGTCCGTGTAGAGCGCCAGCAGGGAGTTCCCGGTGTTCCCCTCTATGGCCCGGCGCAGTGTGTCGGTGTCGAACGTGGAGCCTGTCGCGGTGCCCATGATGACCTCCTGCGGGGCCCGCGACCCGACGCGGGAGCAGGCCGCGACAGCCCCTCACTCCGAGGCTCCTCCGTCCCGGCCGGCTCGGCAAACGCAGGCCGGGCGCTCCTCCTGACGGGTGAGGCCGGGCGGCCGCCCGTGTCCGGCCCGGCGCCGGAACCGTTGCTGAGGGCATGATCTCAACACGACGTATCGTCGCCGCCGTCGGACTGGCCGTCGGGGTCACCGGCCTTGCCGCGCCGCTGGCGAACGCGGCCGACGCGAGCCCGCAGCATCCGGGGAAGCTCACCGCGCTCGGGGTGCTCGACTCGGTCGCCACCAGCGACATCCCCGCGAAGTACCAGGGCAGGATGCCGAAGGTCTCGGAGCAGGTGCAGGGCCTGAACGGAGTCCACAAGCTCGGCGAGCTGCACCAGGTCACCGACCTGGCCGCGCCCGCCGCGGGGCTGCTGCCGGGCATCGAGGCCTGATCCCGGCCGCATCCCCCGGGCCGTCCCGGTGCGGGACGGCCCGTTTTCCTCCCCTCCCCTCCCCTTCCCTCTTCGTCCCCGCCCTCAGTGCTCCGAGGCCAGGAACTGGGTCGCCGCCAGCTCCGCGTACAGCGGATCCGCCGCCACCAGTTCCCGGTGCGTGCCCACCGCGCGGACCCGGCCCGCGTCCATCACGACGATCCGGTCCGCCATCGTCACCGTCGACAGGCGGTGCGCGACCACCAGCACCGTGGTCGACCGGGCCACGTCGGCGACCGTGTCCCTGAGGGCCGCCTCGTTCACCGCGTCCAGCTGCGAGGTCGCCTCGTCGAGCAGCAGCAGCCGGGGCCTGCGCAGCAACGCCCGGGCGATCGCGACCCGTTGGCGCTCGCCCCCGGACAGCTTGGTCCCGCGATGCCCGACCAGGGTTCCGAGCCCGTCCGGCAGCCGCGCGACCAGTCCGTCCAGCCGGGTCGTCTTGACCACCCGCGCGAGGGCGTCCTCGTCCGCCTCCGGGTTGCCCAGCAGCAGATTGTCCCGCAACGACCCCGACAGCACCGGCGCGTCCTGTTCGACGTACCCGATGGCGGAGCGCAGCAGCGGCAGTTCCCATGCGTCGAGCGGGCGGCCGTCCACGGCGATCGTGCCGGACTCCGGGTCGTAGAACCGCTCGATCAGCGAGAACACGGTGGTCTTGCCCGCACCGGACGGCCCGACGAAGGCCGTCATGCCCCGGGCGGGGATGTCGAAGCTCACCCCGTGGTGGACGTACGGCAGGTCGTCGGCGTAGCGGAAGCGTACGTCGGTGAAGGCGACGGAGGCCGGTTCGGCACCGGCGGACGGCAACTCGGCGGGCGCGGACGGCGGTTCGGCGGGCAGTCGCAGCGCCTCCTGGATCCGGGCGAGCGCGCCGGCGCCGGACTGGTACTGGGTGATCGCCCCGACGACCTGCTGGATCGGCTGCATCAGGTAGAAGACGTAGAGCAGGAACGCCACCAGCGTGCCCACGCCGATCGCGCCGGTCGCCACCCGCGCCCCGCCCACCGCCAGCACCGTGATGAACGCCAGCTGCATCGCGAGTCCCGCCGTGTTGCCCGCGGCCGCCGACCACTTGGCGGCCCGCACGCTCTGCCGCCAGGACTCCTCGGCCGCCGCGTGCAGGGCCTGCTCCTCCCGGTGCTCGGCGCCCGAGGCCTTCACCGTGCGCAAGGCGCCCAGCACCCGCTCCAGCGAGGCCCCCATCACCCCGACCGCGTCCTGGGCCCGGCGGCTGGCCCGGTTGATCCGCGGCACGATCGTGCCCAGCACGGTGCCGGCCGCGGCGATCACCACGAGCGTGACGGCCAGCAGCACGGGATCGACCACCCCCATCATCACCACGGTGGCGACCAGGGTGAGCCCGCCGGTTCCCAGGGCGACCAGCGAGTCCGTGGTCACCTCGCGCAGCAGCGTGGTGTCCGAGGTGATCCGCGCCATCAGGTCACCGGGTTCGGTGCGGTCCACGGCGGTGATCCGCAGCCGCAGCAGGTACGACGACAGGGTGCGCCGCGCGCCCAGCACCACCGACTCCGCGGTGCGCCTGAGCACGTACGAACCCAGCGCGCCCACCGAGGCGTTGCCCACCACCAGGGCCGCCATCGCCAGCAGTTTCCCGGTGATGGACCGGTCGTGCGAGAGGTCGTCGATCAGCCCCCGGGCCACCAGCGGCAGCAGCAGCCCGGTCGCGCCCGTGACCAGCGAGAGCAGCGCACCCGCCGACAGGGCCCAGCGGTGCGGCCGTACATAGGACAGGAGCAGCCGGAACACGGACGGGCCGCTCCGGTCGCTCGGCGGAACTGCTGCTGCGGCGGTCACGGTGCTCCTCGTCCGGGCGGTGGGCGGCGCCCCCAGGCTACGACGGGGGCCACCGGTCCCGGCGCCGTGTCAGCCGCGGGCGGAACCCAGCCTCGCGAGGATCGCGTCGAGGTCGGTCGCGTGCGGCCGGTTGTGCGGGAGCCGCGCCAGCAGCGCCGCCATGCCGCAGGTGTCCGTCAGCGCGGAGAACACCAGGCCGCCGGCCACGCCGGCCGGCAGCAGCCGCCAGGCCGGGTGCACGAGGCCGAGGCCCAGCCCGGCCAGGACGGCCGCCCCGGCCGCGAGGCGGACCTGGCGTTCCATGGCCCACGGCGAGCGGGAGCGTCCGCGTTCCGGCCGGTGCAGGCCGTGGCCGCGCTCGGTCCAGCCGCGGGTGCCGCCGGCGAGGACGGACGCCTGGACGCCGTGCTCGGCGAGGTCGGCCCGGGCCTGCTCGGCGCGGTTGCCGGAGGCGCAGACGAGGAGGAGCCCGCCGTCGACGGCACGGAGCGCGGGCAGCGCCCGGCGCAGGCTGCCCAGCGGGACGTTGTGGGCGCCGGGGAGGTGACCGGCGGCGTACTCGCCCGGGGTGCGGACGTCGACGACGGTCCACTCCTGGAGGCGGGTACGGGCGTGGTCCGGGTCGATACCGGGGGGAGGGGTGGTCATGGTGGTGCGATCCTTCCTAGGGACGATGGACGAGGGGATGGCCCGGAGGGCGCGGTAAAATACCCCTACGGGTATGGGAGGAGTGGTTGTGGAGCTTCAGTTCGAGGCCGATGAACTCAAGTCGGTGCTGAACCGGCTGCGCCGGGCGCAGGGGCAGATCTCCGGAGTGATCAAGATGATCGAGGAGGGCCGCGACTGCGAGGACGTGGTCACCCAGCTGGCCGCCGCCTCGCGCGCCCTGGACCGGGCGGGCTTCGCGATCATCGCGACCGGACTCCAGCAGTGCGTCATCGATCCGGCCCGTGGTGGCTCGGACGGCGAGACGGCCGAGCACATGAAGGCACGCCTGGAGAAGCTGTTCCTGTCGCTCGCCTGACCGCCGGCCGGCGTCAGCGCACCGCGTCGGCCAGCATGAACGCGGCCACCGCGAGCAGCGCGTAGGCGAACAGCCGCTGGAGCGTGCCCGCGGACAGCCGGGCCGCGAGCCTTCTGCCGTCCCAGGCGCCGAGGACCGCGGCCCCGGCGAACGGGCCCACCGCCGACCAGTCGACGTCCGCCGCCGAACCGGTGCGCGCGGCCAGCGCGGTGAGCGAATTGATCGTGATGACGAGCAGGCTGGTGCCGACCGCCGCGCGCATCCGCAGGCCCACGACGTTCACCAGGGACGGTACGGCGAGAAAGCCGCCGCCCACACCGAGCACACCGGTCACCGCCCCGAGCCCGGCACCCGCCCCGGCCACCCGGGAGGGCCGCCCCGGGGCGGGGGAGGCCCGGGGACCGGCGGGCCGCAGCATGCGCAGCGCCGCCGCCGCGGCCAGCACGGCGAACGCCCCGGTCAGCAGCGCGCCCGGGAGATGCCGGGACACCAGCCCGCCCACCGCCGCCGGCCCGGCACCGGCCGCGGCGAACAGTGCGCCGGCCCGCCAGCGCACCGTGCCCTCGCGGGCGTGCGCGACGAGCGCGGTCGCCGAGGTGACCGTGACCACGACCAGGCTCGCGGCCCCGGCCGCGGCCGGGGTGAAACCGAGCAGGTAGATCAGCGCGGGCACGGCCAGCACACTGCCGCCGCCACCCAGCGCCCCGAGCGCCAGCCCCGTGAGGGCCCCGGCGCCGAGGGCGAGCAGGAGCGTGCTCATCCGGTCGGGTCCGCGGCAAGCACCGGAAGTCCCGCCGCGCGGGCCGCCGGGAAGGCGTCGTCGACGGCGACCACGTCCCGCCCGGCCGCGTCGAGCAGCGACGCGGCGACGGCGGCGCGCATCCCGCCCGCGCAGTGCACCCACACGGTGCCGGCGGGTATGTCGGCGAGCCGCTCCCGCAGCTGGTGCAGGGGTATGTGGACCGAACCCCGCACGTGGTTCGCGGCCCGCTCGGTGTCCCGGCGCACGTCCAGGACGACGACGCCCTCCGGGCCGTGCGCGGCCAGCTCCGCGAAGGTGCCCCGGGGGAAGGACCGGGGGTGTTCGCCCGCCCGCAGCCAGGACTCCGGGGTCCCGGTGGCGGCCGCGGCCGGGCGGTCGATGCCGACGCGGGTCAGCTCCCGCTGGGCGGCGGCGATCCGGTCGGCCGACTCGGCGAGCAGCGTCACCGGCCTGCCCCGGGGCAGCAGCCAGGCCAGCTGGGTGGCCAGTTGGCCGCCGGCCTCGACGTTGAGACTGCCCGGCACGTGTCCGGCGGCGAACGCCACCCGGTCGCGCAGGTCCACCACCCACTCCCCGGCGGCCAGCCGCGCCGCGATCTCGGCCGCGTCCGCCCGGCGCGGCGGGCTGAGGTCGACGGGGGCCGGACCGCCCGCGTTCAGTGGCCCCATGTGCGCGTAGTACGCCGGTACGTCGTCGAGCCCGGCCAGCAGTTCGGCCACGAACGTGTCGACGTCCTTGACCAGGGCGGCGTTCACCGTGCGCTCCCGGCCGATGGTGGTGGCCGTGCCGGACGCGTCGCCCGCCGAGCAGAAACTGCCGAAGCCGTGCGTCGGCAGCACCGCCGTCCCGTCCGGCAGTTCGGCGGCCAGCCGGTGCGCGGAGGCGTGCTGTGCCCGGGCCAGCTCGCCGGTCAGCCGCGGCTCCACCAGGTCGGGCCTGCCGACCGTGCCGATCAGCAGCGAGCCCCCGGTGAAGACGGCCACCGCCCGGCCGGCCTCCTCCAGGACGTACGACGTGTGGTGCGGGGTGTGTCCGGGGGTGGTTAGGGCGCGCAGCGCGAGCCCCTGCTCGATGCCCAGGACGTCCCCGTCGGCCACCGGCAGCCGCTCGTAGGCCACCCGCGCCCCGGCCGGCACCACGTACCGGGCACCGGTCAGGCGGGCCAGTTCGAGGCCGCCGGAGACGTAGTCGTTGTGCACGTGGGTCTCCACGACATGCGTGAGCCGAACCCCGCGCCGGGCGACGGCCTCGATCACCCGGTCCACGTCCCGGGGCGGGTCGACGGCGACGGCGCCGTGCGCGCCGCCCGCCAGATAGCCGCGGTTGCCCAGCCCGGGCACCTCGACGGTGTCGACGAAGGACACGGCAGCACTCCTTTCCTCGCTCCCCGGGCCGCTTACCCCGGGGGGTATACAGAACACCGTAGCAGAGGTACCCCGGGGGGTATCCGGAGGTGAGCGGGCCGGAAAGATCCACGCTGATCGACGTGCTCCGTGCCGTTACCGATCGGTCACGCGTAGGGTCGGAAGGCAGCAGGTCAGCAGAGCGACGAAAGGTCAGGAGCATGGCGCAGGAAGTACGCGGCGTGATCGCACCGGGCAAGGACGAGCCCGTGCGGGTCGAGACGATCGTGGTGCCGGACCCCGGGCCGGGCGAAGCCGTCGTGCGGGTGCAGGCCTGCGGGGTCTGTCACACCGACCTGCACTACAAGCAGGGCGGGATCAACGACGAGTTCCCCTTCCTGCTCGGCCACGAGGCAGCCGGCGTCGTGGAATCGGTCGGCGAGGGCGTCACCGACGTGGCACCCGGCGACTTCGTGATCCTCAACTGGCGTGCGGTGTGCGGGAACTGCCGGGCCTGTCTGCGCGGCCGCCCCTGGTACTGCTTCAACACCCACAACGCGCAGCAGAAGATGACCCTCGCCTCGACCGGACAGGAACTCTCCCCGGCGCTCGGCATCGGCGCCTTCGCCGAGAAGACGCTGGTGGCGGCCGGGCAGTGCACCAAGGTCGACCCGGCAGTCTCCCCGGCGGTCGCCGGACTGCTCGGCTGCGGGGTGATGGCGGGCATCGGCGCCGCGATCAACACCGGCAACGTCGGCCGGGGCGACTCGGTCGCCGTGATCGGCTGCGGCGGTGTCGGCGACGCGGCGATCGCCGGGTCGATCCTGGCGGGCGCCGCGAAGGTCATCGCCGTCGACATCGACGACCGCAAGCTGGCGAAGGCCCGCACCCTGGGCGCCACCCACACGGTCAACTCCCGCGAGAGCGACCCGGTCGAGGCCATCCGCGAACTGACCGGCGGCTTCGGCGCCGACGTCGTGATCGAGGCGGTCGGCCGCCCGGAGACGTACCGCCAGGCCTTCTACGCCCGCGACCTCGCCGGCACCGTCGTCCTGGTCGGCGTGCCCACCCCCGAGATGAAGCTCGAACTCCCGCTCCTGGACGTCTTCGGCCGCGGCGGCGCCCTCAAGTCCAGCTGGTACGGCGACTGCCTGCCGTCGAGGGACTTCCCCATGCTGATCGACCTGCACCTGCAGGGCCGGCTGCCGCTGGACGCCTTCGTGACCGAGACCATCCAGCTCGACGAGGTGGAGAAGGCCTTCGAGCGGATGCACGGCGGCGACGTGCTGCGTTCGGTGGTGGTGCTGTGATGACCACGCGCATCGAACGACTCGTCACGTCCGGCCAGTTCACCCTCGACGGCGGCACCTGGGACGTCGACAACAACGTGTGGATCGTCGGTGACGAACGCGAGGTGATCGTCATCGACGCCGCCCACGACGCCGAGGCCATCGCCGAGGCGGTCGCCGACCGCACACTGAAGGCGATCGTCTGCACCCACGCCCACAACGACCACATCGACGCCGCACCCGCCCTCGCGGACCTCACCGGCGCCAAGATCTGGCTGCACCCCGACGACCTGCCGCTGTGGAAGTTCACCCACCCCGACCGCGACCCCGACAACCACCTGTCCGACGGCCTGGTCATCGAGGCCGCGGGCGCCGACCTGACCGTCCTGCACACCCCCGGTCACGCGCCCGGCGCCGTCTGCCTGTACGACCCCGCCCTGGGCGCCGTCTTCACCGGCGACACCCTCTTCCAGGGCGGCCCCGGCGCGACCGGGCGCTCGTACTCGCACTTCCCGACGATCATCGACTCCATCCGGGACAAGCTGCTCACCCTCCCGCCGGAGACGAAGGTCCTGACCGGACACGGCGACTCCACCACCATCGGTGCCGAGGCGCCCCACCTGGAGGAGTGGATCGCCCGGGGACACTGAGCGGAACGCGGCGCGGGCGGAAGACGGCGCGGGCGGGAGGCGCGCAGGCGACCCGGTCAGGCGGTCGTCGTCCGGGTCGGCCAGCGCGCCGGGTGCCCGGGCGGCAGCGCGAGGTCCTTCCGCACCGCGCCGTAGTACCCCTCGCGGCCGGCCCGCTGACGCTCCAGCAGGTGCTGCCAGGCGTCCGGGTCGACCGTCCCCGACCGCATGAACCTCTCCATCTCCATCACCGTGGTCACCCACTCCCGGGCCCGCTCCACCACGGCCGGGCTGCCCAGCATGATCAGCGCCTCCCCGGCCGGGTCGCGCCCGTCGGTGGCCTCCGCCAGCAGCGGCTCGGCCTCGGCCGGGGACATCGGGTGCGGATGGGGGTCGTTGCCGAGGTGGGCGGCGACGCGGTACGTGAGATTCACCGATCTCTTGAGCGCCCGCGCGTATTCGCTGTACACGGTCAGCCGGCGCTCGTCCCAGCGTGCCTCCTGCTCAAGTCGGAACCGTGCCCGGTCACCCCGGACCACGGCGAGATACGAACCGAGCGCGCCGATCACGACGCCTATGAGAGCCGGGAGTTGCTGCAAGAAGGCGGACATGTGCGCACGTTATCTGTCCTGTTGATCCTCGCGCCCGTACCGTCGTTGCCATGACCGGACTCCCTCGCTTCGCCGGACACCGGATCCTCGTCACGGGCGCGGCCCGTGGCATCGGCGCTGCCGTCGCCCGGCGGCTGGCCGAGGAGGGCGGCCGGGTGCTGCTGACCGACCGGGACCTGCCCGAGGCGGAGCGGACGGCGGCCGGACTGCGGGACCGGGGGCTCGCGGCGGAGGCGTGCGCCTGCGACGTGGCCGACCGGAACTCGGTGGAAGCGGCCGTCGAGCGGGCCGTCACCTCCTTCGGCGGACTCGACGTCCTCGTGAACAGCGCCGCGCACTGCACCCCCGACCTCCCGCTCTACGAGGACCAGCCGGACGACGCGTGGGACCTCGACCTCGACATCACCCTCGCCGGCGTCCACCGCTGCTGCCGCGCCGCCCTCCCGCACCTCGCCGCCTCCGGCCGGGGCGCGATCGTGAGCATCGGCTCCGTCAACGCCGCGGCCGACTTCGGCAACCACGCCTACAGCGCGGCCAAGGCGGCCCTCGTCTCGCTGACCCGCACCCTCGCCGGTCACGCGGCCGCCCGCGGGGTCCGGGTCAACCTGGTGGAGCCGGGCACGGTCCGCACCTCCGCCTGGGCGGGACGGGACGACGAACTCGCCGCCGTCACCCCGCTCTACCCGTTGGGCCGGGTCGGCGAACCGGCGGACATCGCCGCCGCCGTCGCCTTCCTGGCCTCCCGGGACGCCGCCTGGATCACCGGCACGACCCTGCGCGTCGACGGCGGTCTCACCGCGGTGCACACGGGCTTCCACGCGGCCCTGCGACCGCACCGCACCGGGGGATCCGCCGTGCCCCGCCGCGGTGGAGCGCAGTAGCGTGGCCCGGCCGAGCCGGCGGGACCCCGGTACCGAAGTTCACCGTTTCGTCACAGGCAGGCCCGGGCTACAACCAATGCCGTGGATCGGATGGTCTAGGGCGACGAGGCAGCAGGACACAGGAAGGAGACGTACTTCGCATGGGGGACATACGCAGAAGAAGCGCCGTAGCGGTCGGGCTCACCGGGCTCGTCGCGCCGCTCGCGCTCGCCTTCTCCGCAGCACCGGCGCAGGCCGCGAGCTGCACCACGCAGGCGGGGCCCTACCAGAAGCAGGTGGAGAAGTTCCTCGGCCGCCCGGTCGACGGCAGGCAGTCCACCGCCGACTGCAAGGCGATCCAGGCATTCCAGAACAAACACGGCATCACGCCTGCCGTGGGCTACGCGGGTTCCGTCACCTGGGGAGTGATGGACCTGATGAACAAGCAGAAGGCCGTGGGGAACAAACCCAACAGGGACGGCAAGTGCCCCACGAACAAGGGCCGCATCGCCTGTGTCGACCTCAGCCTCCAGCTGAGCTGGATCCAGGACGGCGGCAAGCTGGTGTACGGTCCCGTCCCGGTCCGCACCGGCCGCAAGGGCTTCGTGACCCGCACCGGCCTGAAGAAGATCTACTGGCGTGACATCGACCACGTCTCGTCCGTCTACAACGTGCCGATGCCCTACAGCCAGTTCTTCGACGGCGGTCAGGCCTTCCACTCGGTGAACCTCAGCATGTGGAACCCGCCGGGCTCGCACGGCTGCGTCAACATGACCCCCACCGTCGCCAAGAAGTACTGGTCGCTGCTGAAGACCGGCGACGACGTCTTCGTCTACGGCCGCAAGCCGGGCACCTGACGGCACCCGGCCCGTCCCGGGGGGCTCAGCTCTCCGGGGCGTCCCCGAAGTCCGGGATGTCCAGCCTGGCCCCGCCCTGCCGCGCGGACTCGTGCGCGATGATGCCCGGCAGGGTGTAGCGGGCGGCCACCCACGCGTTGACCGACGGCAGGGTGCGCGAGTTCACGGCCGTCACGAAGTCGTCGACCAGGAAGTGGTGGCTGCCCTCGTGCCCGTTGTGCAGCGCGTCGAACTCGCGCGGCAGCCGCGACCGGTCGTGCACCGGAGCCGACCCCGAGGTGAAGGCCGCCCGCAGCTCCGGCGCGATGTGCTGGAGCGAAGGGTCGTCCGGGGACATGGTCGGCTTGGGCTCGAGGAGCTCGCTGATGTCCTGCACGCCCTTCTTGTCCTGCCACAGGGCGACCGTCGCCAGCTGCTCCATGCTGGCCTCGGTGCCGAAGAAGCGGAAGCGCGATTCGCGGATGTGGGACGGGTAGCCCACCCGCCGGAACTCGTTCGTACGGAACGAGCCGCCGCCCGCGACCTCGAACAGCGCGGTGGCGTTGGACACGTCGTTGCCGAACTGGCTGACGTCCTTGTCGAAGACGCCGTCCCCGCGCTCGTCCACCACGCCGATCGCGGACACGCTCACCGCGTGGGTCCCCCAGGCGCCGAGCACCCCGCCCACCGCGTGCGTCGGGTACAGCAGCGGGGGATAGCTGGCGGTCGCCTTCCAGTTCTCGCCGCCGCTGTAGCGGTACGCGTCGTAGAAGCCGAGGTCCATGTCGTGGACGTAGTCGCCCTCGGCGTAGAACAGCCGCCCGAAGGCGCCCTTGGCGATCTGGTTGCGGGCGTGCACGGTCGCCGGGTTGTACTGGCTGGTCTCGCCCATCATGTACGTCAGTCCGGTGGCCTTGACCGCGTCGATGATCGCCGCGATCTCCTCCGTCGTGACGGCCATCGGGACCGCCGAGTACACGTGCTTGCCCGCGTTCAGGCCCTGCAGGACCAGCGGGCCGTGTGTCCAGCGCTGCGTGAAGATCGCGACCGCGTCGACGCCGGACTCCAGCATGGCCTCGTACGAGGGGAAGGTGCCGGCCAGGTTCTGGGCGGCGGCGAGCTGTTCCGCCCGCTCGGGCAGCAGGTCGGTGACGTACACGTCGCCGACGCCGGGATGGGCCTGGAACAGCGTGGCGAACTGGCCGGAGAACTGGCCGGCACCGACTATGCCGAGTGAGAAAGTCATGCCGGTTACTTTTGCTGCGGAAGAATCTCTCCGTCAAGGGGCGGAGGGAAGTAGGAAAGGTGGCAGGCGGGCGCTTCTCCGGCGCACCCGGCGCACAGTAGGGTGGCCAGGTTACTTCAGTGCCGGAAGAAAAGGGGTGCCGTGACCGACTGGCTGCCGCTGAGCTCCGCGGAGCGTTCCGTGGCGATCGAGGTGCTCGTCCACGGGCCGCTGTCGCGCACCGAACTGGCTCGCCGGCTGAACCTGTCGCAGGGCAGCCTCACCCGTCTCACCAAGCCGCTCATCGAGTCCGGCCTGCTCGTCGAAGCTCCCTGGGCGGGCGCCCCGGAGGCGCGCCAGGGCCGTCCCTCGCAGCCGCTCGACGTGGTCGCCGGGTCCCGCTCGTTCCTCGGCTTCAAGATCACCGAGGAGATGGTCTACGGAGTCGTCACCGACCTCAGGAGCGACATCGTGGCCCGCCTCGACCGGCCCCTCGCCGGCCGCGATCCCGAGTACGTCGCCGACCTGGTGGCCGCGATGACCGCCGAGCTGGCCGGCCGGCACCCCGCCGTGGCGGGCGTCGGCATCGGCGTCGGCGGATTCGTGCGGGCGCACGCGGTGGTCGGTGAGTCGCCGTACCTGCGGTGGCGTGACGTCCCGCTCGCCGAACTGGTGCGGCGGCGTACCGGGCTGCCGGTCGTCGTGGAGAACGACGTGGCCGCCCTGGTGGAGGCCGAGACCTGGTTCGGCGCCGGCCGCGGACTCGACCGTTTCGTCGTTCTGACCATCGGCGCCGGGATCGGCTACGGCCTGGTGCTCGGCGGCAGGCGGGTCCCGTACGCCGAGGAGGACCGCGGCTTCGGCCTGCACTGGATCATCGACCCGCGGGGCCCGCTCACCCCGCAGGGCGAGCGCGGCAGCGCCGTGTCCCTGCTCACCGTCCCCAGCATCCGCTACCAGGTGCGGGCCGCCACCGGCCGTGACGCGTCCTACGAGGAGATCCTGGCCGGTGCCGCCGCGGGGGAGCCGATGGCCGCACGGGTGATCGGCGAGGCCGGCCGGGCGCTGGGCACCCTGCTCGCCCAGATCTCCAACTTCGCCATGCCGCAGAAGATCCTGCTCGCCGGGGAGGGGGTCGGCCTGATGGATGTGGCCGGGGACACGGTGTGGGACGCCGTGCGCGCCCACCGGCATCCCCTGGCCGCCCCGATCCGCCTGGAGACCAAGGTCTCCGACTTCCACGACTGGGCGCGGGGCGCCGCCGTGCTGGCGATCCAGGTGCTGGTGCTCGGCGGGACCGGGGGCTGAACTGCTGCGTCTGCTTTACACGTTGACGTGATGAGTAACACGGTCCGATATGTCCGTATCGATCGTACTTACTCACGGCGCCTTCACGTGGAGCGGCATATGCTTCACACCATGTCCACCACTGTTGAAGCCGTCACCGAGCGATCGGCCGACGAGGTCAACGAGGAGATCCGGGCCCTGTGGCTCCGGTCGGGCGGGACACTGAGCACCGAGCAGCGCGCGGAGTACCAGCGGCTCGTCCTCGAATGGGCGGCGGCGGCCCCGCAGCAGCCGGACCAGGCGGCCTGACCGACGCTCCCGGGCACCCGCACCGACCGGGTGCCCTTCTCGCGGTCTCCCCCCTCGCCTCCGTCAGCCCCACGTCGCCGAGTAGTAGCGCTGGTACGCCTTGCGTTCCTGCTCCGCGCGGAAGAAGCGGGTCCCCACGAGGGCGATCAGACTGCCCCCGATCACCAGCAGGCCAGGACCGACGTTGCGGGTGTCGGTGAGCCGGGCGGCCAGGCTGGTGTCCTGCGAGGTGCCGACCGGCGCGGCCGAGCCGGGCGAGGCCGCGCTCGGCGCGATCGTGCTGTGGGTGGCCGAGGTGGACGGCGCGGCCGAGGCGCCCTGTGCCCCGGCCGCGGCCTGCTTCGAGACGATCAGCTGGACGTTCAGCGCGGCCATCGCCCGTGTCACCGGCTGGAAGAACGTCACCCCGCCCGTCGTGCAGTCGCCGCTGCCGCCCGAGGTCATCCCCAGCGCGATCCCGTCGGAGAACAACGGCCCGCCGCTGTCGCCCGGTTCGGCGCACACGTTGGTCTGGATGAGCCCGGTGACCGTGCCCTCCGGATAGTTGACGGTCGCGTTGAGCGCGGTCACCGTGCCGTCGTGCAGACCGCTGGTGCTGCCGCTGCGGAACACCTTCTGCCCGACCGTCGCGTCGGCGGCCCCGGTGATGTGCACCCCCTGGCCGTTGCCGATCGCGACCACGTCGGCGTTGTCGCCGGCCTTCCCGTTCGCGTACTGGATCAGCGAGAAGTCGTTGCCGGGGAACTGCGTGTTGATCGTGGTGCCCAGCTGTTCGTTGCCGCCCTGGCCCTCGTCGAACCAGACGGTGTTGGCGGGGCCGCAGTGTCCCGCGGTGAGGATGAAGTCGGTCGTCCCGTTGGTGACGTTGAACCCTGCCGAACACCGGCCGCCCGTCGACAGGATCGGCTGCGCCCCGTTGAGCCGGGGGGTGAACGTGCCCGGAGAGCGCTGCATCCGCACATAACTGCCGATGCCCGCCGCGACCCGGCTCAGGTCCGACCAGTCGGAGGCGGAGACCGTGCTGTCGGCCTCCACCACCACCCGGTTGGTCCGGTAGTCCACCGCCCACGCGGTCCCGGCCACCCGGGGTGCGGCGCGCAGCGTGGCGGTGGCCGCCTTCAGCTCGTTCATGCTGTGCGCGACCATCCTGGGCTCGGCGCCCGCCCGCTTCACCGCGGCCGCGGCCCGCTCGTCGGTGACCGCGACCACCGGCTTGCCGTCGGCGCCGATCCAGCTGCCCGCGGTGCGGGCCGTGCCGAGCTTCGCCACCAGCGCGGCACCGGTGTCACCGGTCTGCGTGGCCGAGCTGAACGGGACGGCGGACGTGCCGGGAGTCTCGCTCGCCATGGCCGTCGTGACCATCGCGCCTCCCAGAAGGAGTCCGCCGACCGCCGCCAGCTGTGTACCCCGCCGGACGACCCGTCGTCGTGCGTGCCTCATCCATGGCTCCCGAACCCCGAACGCGCGGTGCCGACACCGCGGGGCCCTCCGGTCGTCGAGCGCCCGGCTCTTCATACGAGTTGCGCCGCACGGGCGTTCACGAGAGTGGTGATCTTTACGATCCGGTGGGGTGCGACGTGACCGTCCGCCTTGTTCCGGGGCCGGCCGCGGCCGCCTATCGTGACCTCATGACCAGCACACCGCAGGAGAAGCCGGGCGAACCGAACCCCTTGCGCGCCCTCACCCTCGACCGGTTGCGACGTCGTACCAGCATGAAGTGGCGCACCTACCCGCAGGACGTGCTCCCGGTGTGGGTGGCCGAGATGGACGTGCCGCTGGCCGGACCGGTGGTCCGCGCGGTCAACGACGCGATGGAGACCGGGGACACCGGTTATCCCGCGGGCACCGCCTACGCCGAGGCGCTGACCGCGTTCGCCGCAAAGCGCTGGGGCTTCGACGGGCTCGACGTGACCCGCACCGCGATCGTCCCCGACGTGATGCTCGGGGTCGTCGAGATGCTCAAGCTGGTGACCGGGCCCGGTGACCCGGTCGTGGTCAACTCGCCCGTCTACCCGCCGTTCTACCAGTTCGTCGGGCATCTGGACCGGCGGGTGGTGGAGGCTCCGCTCGGCCCCGACGGGCGCATCGACACGGACGTCCTGCGGGCCGTGTTCCAGGGGCTCGGCGGCGGCCGGGCCGCCTATCTGCTCTGCAGCCCCCACAACCCGACCGGCACCGTGCACACCGCCGAGGAGCTCACCGCCGTCACCGACCTCGCGGAGCGGTACGGGGTGCGGGTCGTCGCCGACGAGATCCACGCCCCGCTGACCGCCCCGGGCGTCGGCTTCGTGCCGTACCTGAGCGTGCCGGGCGCGGAGCGCGGGCTGTCGCTGATGTCGGCGTCCAAGGCCTGGAACCTGGCGGGACTCAAGGCCGCGCTCGCCGTGGCGGGCCCCGGGGCCGCGGCCGACCTCGCCCGGCTGCCGGAGGAGGTGAGCCACGGCCCGAGCCACGTCGGCGTCCTCGCCCACACGGCCGCGCTGACCGACGGCACCGCCTGGCTGGACGCGCTGCTCGCGGGTCTCGACGAGAACCGGCGGCTGCTGGCCGCACTGCTGGACCGGCACATCCCGGAGATCGGGTACCGGCCCGCCGAGGCCACCTACCTGGCCTGGCTCGACTGCCGCGCCCTCGGGCTGGGCGACGACCCGGCCGAGACGTTCCTGGAGCGCGGCAGGGTCGCCGTCAACTCCGGGATCCCCTTCGGGACGGGCGGCGCCGGGCACGTACGGCTCAACCTGGCCACCTCACCGGAGGTGCTCACGGAGGCGGTGCACCGCATGGCCGCGGCCCTCGGCCGGACCCCGACACCGCCCTGACGCCACCCCCCCCACGCGACCGGCCGCCCGCGGGACCGCCGGCCGGCGGAGGCATCGTGCGGGCCCCTAGACTTCCGGCATGGACGACACCACCGGGACGGCCCTCGACCGGCTCGGCGCCGGGAAGTACCTGCTGGTCACCAGCTACCGCAAGGACGGCACACCCGTCCCCACCCCGGTGTGGGTGGTGCGGGACGGGGACACCCTCGGTGTCTGGACGGCCGCCGACAGCTGGAAGGTCAAGCGGATCCGCCGCCGCCCCGACGTCCGGGTCGGCCCCTGTGACGTGCGGGGCCGCCCGACCGGCGACCCGGTCCCGGCCACCGCCGAGCTCGCCGACCCGGCCACCACCGCCCGCTACCGCGACCTCGTCGCCCGCAAGTACGGCATCACCGGCCGTCTCACGCTTCTCGGCAGCAGGCTGCGGCGCGGCCGGGACGGCACC
Source organism: Streptomyces sp. NPDC021562 (assembly GCF_040640875.1). NCBI lineage: Bacteria > Bacillati > Actinomycetota > Actinomycetes > Kitasatosporales > Streptomycetaceae > Streptomyces > Streptomyces sp. NPDC021562. The sequence continues at coordinate 72,030 of NZ_JBFACN010000022.1, read as the reverse complement.
GTGGGCATCCGGCTGACGCTGACGTCCTGAGCCGCCGGGCACCGGATCCGACCGGAGTTCCGGTCAGCTCCAGGCGCCCCGGTACGGCTCGTCGAGGAGCTGGAAGACCGGCTCGCCCCGCACCGGGTCCCTGGTGGTGGAGAGCTTGACGCGGTCGCCGCTGTGGATGCCGATCGGATGTCCCATGACCCGGCCGCGTACGACGAAGCCCTCGGCCATCTCGATCAGCGAGACGTTGCGCGCGGCGGGCGTGTTGCGGTGCACCACCGTCGAGTGGCGGACGGTGCCGATGCCCTCGCTGCGCTCCGTGCGCAGGTCGCTGCCCTGACACACCGGACACAGCAGCCGGTGGTACATCGCGGTACCGCACCAGGTGCAGCGCTGGAAGACGATGGCGTCCTTGGAGTGGTCCGCGGGGGCGGGATCGAGAACGCTCGTCGCGAATCCGACCGCCGACTGTGCGGCGCTCGCCGAGTGGTGGTACACGCTGGTCAACTCCCTGCGCTCGCCCGGAATGCGGTGTCCCGCGCACCGGCCCGAGCCGGGCGCGCCTGTGCCCGGTTCGGAGTGCCACCGTGCACGCCGACAGCGTATGGCACTCAGTGCCAACGGTAAAGGTACTGGGTACCCCTATCTTGGGACCGGTCCGAAGACAGGGGGGCGATCCGGGTCAGGCGCGGCCGAATGCGGTCTCGATCTCCTGCACCACCCGCCACAGCGGGGCGTCGCGCCGCGAGACGAGGACGACCACGTCGTCCGGGTGCTCCCCGGGCCCGCCGAACAGCGCTCCCGCCGTCCCGCCGGGAGCGGCGGCGCCGTCCTCGGTGCCGAACGCGGCCTGCACGTACCCGAGGGCGTGGTCCACCGTCTCGCCCGCGTCGCCCTGTCCGTCCGAACGCAGCCACGAGCGGAGCGCGTTGTTGTGCGCCGCGACCACCGCCGCCGCGACGACGTCCGCCCGCAGCGTGCCGTCCGGCCGGCCCGCGTAGCGGGCGCGCAGATACGCGGCCAGGGCGCGCTCGTAGCGCCACACCACCGACAGCTCGTAGGCGCGCAGCCCGGGGACCTGTTTGGTGAGCCGGTAGCGCTGCACGGAGAACGTGGGGTTCTCCGCGTACATCCGCAGCACCATCCGGGCCGCGTCGCACACCCGCCGCACCGGCTCGGTCTCCGGGTCGCTCGCCGCCAGGAAGGCGGTCATGTCGGCCAGACACCCCTCGTGGTCGGGGAAGACCACGTCCTCCTTGGACGGGAAGTAGCGGAAGAACGAGCGGCGTCCGACCCCGGCGAGGGAGACGATGTCGTCGACGGTCGTCTGCTCGTAGCCGCGTTCCAGGAAGAGCCGGAAGGCCGCCGCGACCAGGGCGTCCCGCATGGGCGGCTTGGCGGGCGGTGCCACGCTGCTGGAGCTCATGGACGCGAACGTAGCATTCCGGCCGCCTTGGTGGCACTCAGTGCACGTGTTTCGGGGAACTGAGTGCACTGCGAGCGTCGGCTGAACCGGTGAGCCGGTCGCCCCGTATGTGTTCTCGGGGATCGCGGACACCCGTGCGCACCGCACGTGGAAGGAGAGCAGTGTGTCGACACCGCCCGACCCTGAACAGGCGCGCAGCGGACCGGTGCTGGAACCGGTACGGGTGCTGCGCCCCCGCCGGCTGGACGCCCTCGCGGAGCTGATGCGGGAGATCCGCGAGGAGGCGGAGGCCGACGAGAAGGCGCGGACGGCGCGGGGGGTCCAGGGCCCGCCGGGGTTCGAGGCCTTCGACTCCTCTCCCGGGCGCGAGGCGGAGGACGAGACCCAGGAACTGCCCCCGGTCACCGACGGCCGCCACCACGGCCGTGACGGCGGACCCTCCCGCTCCTTCGGCTTCGGACCGGGGCTGCGCAGGGCCGCCGTGGTGGTCGCCGTCGGCGCGGCCGCCCTGGTCGGCTTCGGCTGCGCGCTCCTGCTGCCCGGCCGCGAGGGCACGGCGGCCGCCGCCCAGCCGACCGCCTCCGCCACGACGGCACCGGCCACCACCGAACCGGCCTCGGACACCACCGAAGACCCCGACGGCCCCGGCACCCTCCGCCAGGGCGACACCGGCCCCGAGGTCGTCGAACTGGAGCAGCGTCTGCTGCGCATCCCGGACGTCTACCGCGACGGCTCCACCGCCGGGACCTACGACACGGCCCTCACCGCCGCCGTGGAGCGCTTCCAGATCTGGTACGGCATCAGCGGCGACGAACGCGGCGTCTACGGCGACGACACCCGCCGCGCCCTGGAGTCCCGGACCACCCTCACCGGCACCGGCGGCTGACCCGGTGCCCGCACGCGAACCGCCGCCGGGACCGGACCCGCCGCCGTCACTCCTCGTCCGCAGGCGGCACCCGGATGTCCAGCACGCAGACGTCGTCCCGTCGTTCGCCCTCCAGCATCGCGTCGAGCACGGCGGACAGGGAGTCGGGTGCCGCGGTGCGGACGGCCTCGGCCAGCCGGTTCAGGCCCGCGTCGATGTCCTCGCCGGGCCGCTCCACCAGGCCGTCCGTGTACATCAGCAGCCGGTCGCCGGGCTCCAGCCGGAACTCGGCGGACTCGTAGAACGGCTCCGCGCAGGCCCCCAGCAGCATGCCGTTCGGGCGGTCGAGCCGGTGCACCTCGCCCCCGCGCACCAGCAGGGGCGGGAGGTGCCCCGCCTGCGCCCAGACGAGACGGCGGTCGGCGGGCTCGTACCGGGCCAGGATCAGGGTGGCGGTGGACTGGCTGTCGCGCGAGTGCAGGAGCAGGAAGTTGAGGCGCGCGAGCGCACCGGTCAGCGAGGAGCCGGTGGACACCATGCCCTTGGCGGTGAACCGGAGCTGGGCCATCGTCGCGACCGCGTCCACGCCGTGCCCCGCCACGTCACCGACGACGAACAGCGCGGCGTCGTCGGGCAGTTCGATGGCGCTGAACCAGTCGCCGCCGACGTGGACGCCCGCCTGGGCGGGCAGGTAGGCGACCTCGACGCGCAGCCCGCACAGCCGCACCGGCTTGCTGGGCAGCGGCAGCAGCGCGTGCTGGAGCCGTGCGGCCAGCGCCCGTTCGGCGTCCAGGACACCGCGCTGCACCAGGATCGCCCGCTCGCTGTCCACCAGGGCGAGTTCGGCGCTGCGCTGCGCGGTGAGGTCCTGCACGAACCCGTGCACCTCGACGACGGTGCCGTCCGGGGAGGTCACCGCCTCGGCGACGGCGCGCAGATGCCGTACCGCGTTGCCGGTCCTGATGCGGAACGGGACGTCCAGCCGGGCGCCGGTGCGGGTGAGTGCGGAGACGGCCCGGGCCAGCGCGTGGGCGTCCTCGGGCAGTACCAGGTCGGGCAGCAGGTCCAGGGGGACCGCACCGCGCCCCGGGTCACGGCCCAGAATGGTGTACACCTGCGAGGACCAGGTGACCTGCCGGGTGACCAGGTTCCAGTTGGCCCAGCCGAGATTGCCCAGCCGCTGCATGTCCGCCAGCCGCTGCTCCTGCCGCTCCTCGGTGTCGTGCCGCAGCCAGGTCACCAGCAGCCCGTCGCCCAGGCGTGCGGCGCGCACGGAGTAGGTGGCCGTCAGCGGCACCCCGGCGACGATCTCCTCGTAGACGAACGGCTCGCCCTCGTACGGCTCCCCGCCGAGTGCCTTCAGGTAGCCCTGCCACAGCGACTCGCCCGCGACGGACGGGTAGCTCTCCAGGATGTGCGCGCCGATCATCTCCCGGCCCGCGCGGCCGAGGATGTCGACGGCGTTGGGGGCGGCCGCGTCGATGCGGTAGTCCTCCACCTCACCGGTGGCCGAGCGCAGCGGGGTCAGCAGAACCACCGCGCCGGGCAGGGCGTCCAGGACGGTCTGCACCGCCTGGGAGAACGCCGGGACGGCCGGCTCGGACGAGGTGCCGAGGGCGGTGAGCCGGCCCGCGCACAGCCGGACGGCGGCCAGCAGCAGGTCCCGTTCGGCGGGCTCGAAGACGGCGTCGCGGGCGCGCAGCACACCGAGGGCCATGCCGGTCCCGCCGCCGCCCGTCAGCGGCAGCCAGGCCCGGGACCGCCAGCGCGCGTGCGGTTCGCCGATGAGGTGGAACTCCTCGCGGTCCTTCGTGAAGTGTTCCAGCCAGACCGGCTCACCGGTCTTGATCGCCTCCAGCGGGGCGATCCCGCTCACCGGGGGCACCTGGTGCCACAGCTCGGCCAGCGCCGGGTCGACCCCGGCGTGGGCGACGAGTTCGAGGCCGTGGGTCGGCAGTCGCCGGTACAGCAGCACCGCGTCGGCGCCGAGCCCCGGTGCCAGGTGCGCGAGCAGCGTCCCGGCCAGCTCCCGCGGGGAACCGACGCGCACGAGATCCTTGCCGATCCGGCCGAGCGTCTCGGCGGTGCCGGGCCCGGCGAGCGGCTCCCGGGGCGCCGGGGCCGTCGGTTCGGGGGCGGGGACCGGCGCGGTGGGCACATTGGGCACCAGGGCGCCGAGGGTGAGCCAGCATTCCTCGAGCAGCGTGCGGTGGCCGACCTCGGCCCGCTGCACCAGCGCCTCGTGGGCGGCGTCGGGGGAGCAGCCCGTGGTGGCCATCAGCGCGCCCTTCGCCCGCTCCAGCACCGCGGAGGTGGCCACCGAGTCCCGCAGCCGGTCCAGCTCGGCACGCTGCCTGGACACGACCTTGGCCAGCGCCGCCAGCTCGGCGACGGCACCGGTGTCCACAGCTGGGGCGTGCTCGCTCGTCACGGATCGAGCATCGCACAGGACGGCACCTACGATCACACCCGTGGGGGATCCAGGAAGCATATGCACGTCCCTGGGCCGAAATGGTCAGCGGCCCGTGCTGTGTCCGACCAGTGCCTCGGTGACCGCCCGCACGCTGCGCGCGATGTGCTGGAGCTGCATGACCTCCGCCGCGTACAGCTTGATGGTGTGCTCGATGACCGACTCGGGCAGGCCCAGCAGGGGCAGTTCGGCCCGGGCCGTCTGCAGCGCCGTGCGCGCCACCCGGACCTCGTGCTGGACCTGGATCTGCGCGTGCCGGGCGAGCAGCACCGGGTGGCGGATCAGGGCCGGGTAGCTGGCGTAGCGTGCCGGGACCAGTTCCCGCAGCCACTTGGCGGCGGAGCGCTCCCAGTCGTAGCTGCCCGGCGCCTTGACCTGGCAGGGCCAGTCGGGGCTGAGGCGCGTGGTCGTCGTCAGAGTCATGATCATCGCTTCCGGGTGTGCGGCGTCGTCGTGGGGGGTTTCGACGGAGTTCTCGGCGGCTCCGGCCTAGGGGATGACCGGAGCCGCCGCGGGCGAATCGCGCAGGCGATGCCCGTTCGAACACCCCTGGCGCCGACGCGGGTAGGAGACGGCGGCTTGGGATGTCCGTGCGAGGGCCCCGGACGCCGGCCGCCGGCGCTGCGGATGGTGCTGCGTGCGCATGGGCGGTCCGTCGGCTTTCTCGGGGCGGGTGCGAGCGGTGCGTCCTCGGTGCGGAACGGGCCCGGAGGGTGCCGGGTGATCCCTGAGCAGTATTTATATATGCGATCCGGTTTGCAAGACGTATGAAAACATTCATGCGCGATATGCCGTGAATAGTCCCCTTGGCGCGTCATGTGACCGGATGGGGGAGAACTCAGTCCTTGAGGAAGAACTGATGCTCATCGGCGACCCGCTCGTACTCCTCCAGGCGTGCCTGGGTGCGCTCGGGGTCGGCGTCGGTCATGGCCTGCAGCAGCGCCGCGGCCATCAGGCCGGGCGCCGCGTAGGTGTCGAACACCAGGCGGGAGCCGATACCGGTGCTGAAGGTGACGTCGGCCTCGTCGGCCAGCGCGCCGAGCGCGAGGTCCGTCACCAGGGCGACCCGCAGCCCCGCGGTGCGCGCCACCCGGATCGCGGTGAGCGTCTCCTGCGCGTGCCGCGGCATGCCGAACGCCAGCACCCAGGTGCCGCCCGCCTCGCGCGACTGCAGCAGCGCGTCGTAGGCCACGCTGCCGCCCCTGGTCACCAGCCGTACGTCGGGATGGATACGGCGCGCGGCGTAGGCGAAGTACTCCGCAAGGGAGACGGAGATGCGCAGGCCGAGCACGGTCAGCGGGGACGACCGGGACAGCTCGCGGCCGATCCAGATCACCCGGTCCGGGTCGGCGAAGTCCCGGCGCAGGTTCTCCAGGTTCTCGATCTCGGCGTCCACGGCCGCCTGGAGTTCGTTGCTGCGGTGCTCGGTGGTGGGCCCGGTCCCGCCCGCCAGGGTGCGCAGCGCGATCGACTGGAGCCGCTCGCGCAGCGCGGGATAGCCGTTGAAGCCGACGGCGCCCGCGAACCGCGTCACCGACGGCTGGCTGACCCCGGCCCGCTCGGCGAGGTCGGTGATCGACAGGAAGGCCGCCTCGGTGATGTGGTCGATCAGGTACTGGGCGATGCGCCGCTGCCCCGGGGAGAGCCGGGGGCCGTCGAAGAGTTCCCGGAGCTGGGACGTGGGTGCGGCCTCCGCCTCCGGCACGGTCTTGCCCGACGTGATCGCGGATGCCTGTGCGCGTGCCTGCTGCGGCGATGGCACCGAAGCGCCTCCTTTGTCTCCCACGAGGACTCAACATAGCTCACGGTCCGTGGTGACCAGGGGTTGTGCGCCGTAGCGAACCGTCCCGGCGGCCGAGCGCACCCGCTGCGCACGGGACACCGGGAGCGGGACTCACCGCCGGTAGACGGTGATGGAGTGGCCGACCTCGTCGACCGCCCGGCTGCTGTGGATCAACTCGGCCAGCCGGCCCCGCGCCTTGGCGACCGCCGAGTCCGAGACGACCAGCAGCCCGTGCACCTCGCCGGGCGGCACCTCGCGGGGATCGGCGGCGTGGATGCCGTAGTACGCCGGGACACCGCTGCCCTTGTAGACCAGCCAGACGCGCTGCCCCCGGTAGCGTTCCCGCAGCCGGTCGGCGAGCCTGCCCAGGTCCTGGCCCCAGTCCACGTTGGAGTCGTGCAGCCGCAGATGCGTCTTCGCCGGGCCACCGAACGCCTCGTTGGAGTACGGCAGGTAGAACGGGAACGTCCGCAGCGAACTCACCGCGACGAACAGCACCAGCGCCCCGGCCGCCGGCCGCGACCAGCGCCACCGCGCCGCGACCACCGAGGCGCCGGCCACCGCCAGGAACATCGGCATGAACAGCGCGTACCGCGTCCCGAAGTCACGTGACCCGGTCATCGCCGAGCCCAGCAGCACCGCCGGCGGCAGCAGCAGGTACGGCGCGGCCGGCCGCAGCCGCCGTACCGCCACCATCGCGACGGCGCCGGCCGCCCACAGCGCCAGCATGCCGAGCGGGGTCTTCACCAGCAGGGCGGCCGGCAGGTAGTACCAGCGGGAGCCGGTGTAGAGGTGCCCGAAGAGATAGCCCTGCCAGGGCTGGTCCTCCAGGGCGAACTGGACCCGCATCCCCGCCCGGTAGGCCGTCGGGAAGGGCATCAGGTCCACCAGGGCGCCCCGCAGCCCGTGCACCGCCGGCACGGGCGCGGCCGGCAGGAAACGCAGCCGGGGGTCGACCGCCAGATAGGACAGCCACACCACGGCGACCGCCGTCACCGTGGTGACCGCCGTGGCCGTCAGGGCGCGCCGCGCGCGGCCGGGACGCGGACCCCACACCGAGAACACCGCCAGCGCCGCCAGGACGGGGACCGCGGGCAGCGCGCTCATCTTCGTCGCCACGGCGGCGCCCAGCGCGGCCCCGGCGAGCGGCAGGTACCGCCGGGGCCGGTGCCGCGCCCGCCACACCAGCCAGGCCGAGGTCAGCACGAACCCGGCCGCGGGCACGTCCAGGGTGGCCAGCGAGCCCTGGGCGATCAGGTCGGGGGAGAAGCAGTACAGCGCGAGGGCCAGCAGCCCGGCCGCGGTGCCGAGGAGCTCGCGGGCGAAGGCGAGGACCACGAGACCGAACAGCAGCGTCAGCGCGATCACGGGCAGCCGGGCCCAGAGCATCACCCGCCAGGGGTCGTTGCCCGACGAGTACAGCAGGTGCCGTCCCACCTGCCCCTGGTCCCCCCGGTGGGCGGGGTCGTAGTGCGGGTTCGCGACCGCGACGCCGGCCATGATGACGAGCTTGCCGAGCGGCGGGTGCTCCGGGTTGTAGCGCAGCCGGTGCTCGTGCAGGTAGTCGGCGGCGGTGGCCACGTAGACCGGTTCGTCGATGGTGGGGGTCTGCTGGACGGCGGTGGTCACCATCGCCGCCGCCATCTGGGCGAGCAGCAGCACCACCAGGACCGGCACCAGCAGGCGGCGGCGGGCGCGCAGTGCGGCGGTGAGCCGGGCCGCCGCGGTGGGACGCGGGCCGGGCCCGGGGTCTACGGGGAGGTCGGGGTCGAGCACCGACTGCTGTTCGCTTGCCATCATCCGCCCCGCGGGGACACCGGGCCCGCGGTGGCGGGAGCGATCACGGGCCGTCATGGCCCCACTGTCGCACCGCTCCCGCCACCGGGCGCGTCACCGCTTCACGAGTCGTACCGACAGACCGTCCGCCGTGTACACGGGTACGGCCCGCAGCGCGCCGGAGTTCAGCCGCACCTCGTCGAACTGACCGCACAGGCGCGGCGCGTCGATCACCGGGAGGGTGCTGCCCGCGGCCGGCGGGCGCTCGGTGTCGAGGTTAAGGGTGAGGGTGGCGCCCCGGCCGAGGACCGCCAGGTGCTTCACCGTCAGCGGCGCCTTGCGGCCCCGTCCCAGGGTGACCTCCAGGGCGCCCGCGTCCTGGGCGTACGCACCGCGCACGTAGACGCGCCCGGTCACCCGCAGGGTGCCCGCGGGGACCCGCACGTCGCCGTGGCCCAGAGCGTCGTCCGAACCGGCGACCAGGGTGCCCGCCGCCAGCACGGTGCCGCCCGTGTAGCGGTTGCGGCCGGTCAGCGTCAGCGTCCCGGTGCCCGTCTTGGTGAGTCCGCCCCGGCCGTCGATGTCGTTGCGCCAGCTGTCGGCCGCCGCGAAGCCGCCCGCCGCCGCGTCCAGGGAGACCGTGACGTCCGAGTCGAAGGCGCCGTAGCCGTCCGCCGCCGCGAACAGGTTGAGACGGCCCCACTGCTCCGGGCCGTCGAGGAGCACGTACCCGGAGGGCAGGCCGGTGGTGCGCAGCACCTCGCGGCGCTGCTCGGCGGAGAGGTACGGCTGGCGGGTCTCCAGGAGCACCTCGGCGCCCTTGGGCACGGTGAGCGGCAGGTCGCGGCCCTGCCGGCGCAGGACGTACGTCAGCCGGGGCGTGACGGCGCGCTCGTTGGCCTCGCGGTCGGCGTACGGGTCGGTGGCGGTGCCGGCCGAGTGGGCGTAGGCGTACAGGGTGTCGGCGGTGCTGCCGGTCGCTGCCTCGAAGTAGGCGAGGGCCTGGGCGCGGGCCGCCTTCTTGAGGTCGGCGTTGGCCGGGTCGGCGAGGGTGGCGGCGGCCAGCGCGGTGGCCATGATCCGGCCGCCGAGCACGTCGACCGTATTGTGCATGCCGGCCACGATGCGGGTGTCGCTCAGCTCCAGGGCGCGGGTGACCAGCTCCTGGAAGCGCTCCGGCACCGCGTACGCGTAGGCCAGGCCGGCCAGGTGGAAGGCGTTGGTGTGACCCGAGGGGAAGCCGCCGTCGTCGGTGGGGGAGGTGCTGCGCTGGCGCAGCAGCTGCGGGGCGACGACCACGTCCGACTCGTAGACCGGGTAGCCGAAGGCGTCGGTCCTTCCGGTGTCGACGACCTCGCTGTCCTCGTTCATCCGCCAGGGGCGGGGGTACTGGTAGGCGTACTTGGACGGGTTGCCGGAGGCGTAGTTGCCGCGCACCGTGTCGACGAGTTCGGCCACCTTGCCGAGCGCCGAGTCGTGCGAGCCCGCGCCGAGCGCCGACCCCGCCGGGGCGTCGGCCGGGACGGCGTCGCTGATCGTGGTGGCGGGCGTGGTGTCGGGCGCGCTGGTGATCGAGGTGACCGCGAGGGAACCGGCCTTGTACAGGTCGGCGAGCGGACCGAGGCCGGCGATCATCGCGTAGCTCTGGTGCTGGCGGTCGTAGAGGAACGCCTTCTTCGCCTCGGCGTCGGTGCGCCGGGCGGTGACGTCGGCGCAGTACCGCATGTTGGCGCGCAGGATGTCGGCCCGCAGCACGCTGCCGGTGTTCCAGGCGGAACCGGTCTTCCATATCCGTGCGAAGCCGCCGAGGATGCGGACCACCGCGTTGGTGTCGGCGGTGAGGTTGGTGCTGATGTTCGTCTTGTAGTCGTCGACGAACGCGAGGGCGGTCGCGGCCTTCGCGTCGGCGGCGGCGAGCCAGCTGACGAGGGTCGGGGCGGCCACCATGCCCGCCGACGCGCCGAGCGAGGTCTTCAGGAATCCCCGTCGGCCGACGGCGAGTCCAGGGGCCGGAGAGGTGGAGTGGTGCCCGGCAGTTGACGGCATGGAGGTGCCTCTCGTGAGTTCTACTGGGAGTTCACTGCGGATCGGTGTGCTCGCCGCGGGTGCGCCTGCGGGTTCGCGTGGGGAAAGCGGGGAACGAGCGAAGTTCTAGGACCGGCCGATGTCCCGGCGGTCATGGTCCGACGACCGCCGGATGGCCCGGAGTTGAACGGCAGTGCGGTGGTTCACCGGAAGCAGGGCCGGGACCTGCGCGTTCGCAGCGTCGAACGGCCCGTGGTCCGCGCGAGCGGATGTGCACGGGCCGTGCACGCCGTCCTCACAGGACCGAACGCGCGAGGGCCACCGCGCCCGCCACCGGCGCACTGCGCAGCGGCTGCGGCCGGGCGCCGGGCACGGCCTCGGCGAGTGCGGCGGCGAAGGCCTCGTACAGGCGCGGCTGGGAGAGGATGGTGCCGCCGGCCACCACGACGTCGTCCACGGCGAGGCCGCGGGCGGCCAGCCGGGCCACCAGGGCGGCGAGCGCCCGGCCGCCGTCGGCTATCACGTCCCGGGCGATCAGGGAGCCCGCGTCGGCCGCCGCGAACAGCGCCGGGGCGTGCCGGCCCCACTCGGCCGAGACGTCGGCGGCGCTCTCCAGGGCGGCCCCCAGCGCGGGCACCTCGGCCACCTCGAAGGCGGCGATCAGACCGGTCGCGAGTGCGTCGGGTTCCTCGCCGCGGTCGTGTGCGGCCCAGACGGCGCGGGCGGCCTCCCGGACCAGGCCGGCGGCCCCGCCCTCGTCGCCGAGCACCGCGCCCCAGCCGCCCACCTGTACGGGGCTGCCGTCGGCGCTCCGGCCGACGGCCACCGAGCCGGTCCCGGCGACCAGACCGACGCCCTTGTCCAGGCCGGCGGCCGGGACGAGGAGTTCGGCGTCGCCCACCACCCGGACCGGTACGCCCAGGAGGCCCCGCAGCTCGGCGGCGATCGAGGCGCACTGGCGGGGGGTCTCACAGGCATGCCCGCCGACCGCCAGTGCGGCGGGGCGGGCACGGGCGGGCAGGGCGTCCCGGACCAGCGCGGTCAGCCACCGGGCGGCCGCCGGCGGGTCGTGCGGCCGCCAGCCGCTGCTCGGACGGACGTGGTCGGCGACCCGGTCCGCACCGGCGAGCGCGCGGAGATGGGTCTTGGTGCCGCCGACGTCGACACCGACCACGAGCGGGGAGGAAGGAACGTCCGGCACGGATCCTCTTTCGTCGTCTGGGTACAGAGCGCCGAAGACCATGGCAGGCACCGGCGCCGTTGACAACGGGCAACCGCCACCCGCCGTGGCCCGGGCTGCGACGGTGGGCGAACCGCGCCTGGACGAACGGGAGTTGAGCGAATCGGGAAGCCCCGGGACGGGCTTCTTTCGGAGCACGGCAGGCGAGTACCGTGTAGTTCGTTAGGAAGTTAACTAACGAAGTACAGTGCGTCAAGAGTTGTCGCGCGCTCGATCGACGGGACGTCGTCGAGGGGCACCGCCGCGCGGCACGAGGGCACCGCATCGCCGCATCCCGTGCACCCCCGGGAGCGCGGCCCCTGACCCATGGGGGAACTGTGGAACACGTCGTGGCTGAGGCCCCCCGTCTCACCGAGAGCGCCGGGGCGGTGTTCGCCGTCCTGGCCCAGGCCGGCAGCGCCACCCGGCCGCAGCTGGCGAGCCTCGCGGGCCTGTCCAAGCCGACGGTCTCCGCCGCCGTCGCGGAGCTGGAGGGGGCCAGGCTGGCCACCCACTCCGGCACCGCCTCCAGCGGCACCGGCCGCTCCGCCGCCGTCTACAACCTCGGCCCCGCCTCCGGCTCGGTGCTCGCCGTCGACCTCGGGCCGGCCCGCACCCGGGTGCGCGGCTGCGCCCTGGACGGCACCCTGCTCGCCGAGGCCGACACCCCGCGGGCCAGGGCCGCCGACGCCGTCCGCCAGGCGCTGGAGGCGCTGCCGGCCGGCGCCCCGTTGCGGGCCATCGTGGTCGCCGTCGGTGACGTGACCGAGCCCGACCGGTCCGGGGGTGGCATGCGCCCGGCCACCGCCAAGGCCGGGCCCGTCTTCGACGCGGTGTCGGTCGCGCTGCCGCCGGGCGTCCCCGTGCACCTGGAGAACAACGTGAACTGCGCGGCCCTCGCCGAACTGCACGAGGGCGCGGCCCGGGGCCGGCACACCTTCGGCTACCTGCGGATCGGGGTCGGTATCGGTCTGGGCATCGTGATCGGCGGCCAGGTGCTGCGCGGCGCCAACGGCGCCGCCGGTGAGCTCGCCCGGCTGCCCTACCCCTGGGACGACGACCGGGAGCCCCGCCGGGAGGCCCTGGAGGCCTACGTGGGCTCGGGGGCCCTGCTGCGCCGGGCCGCGCAGGCCTGGCGGGCCGAGGACGGCCCGTGCCCGCGCACCGCCGAGCGGCTCTTCGCGCTGGCCGCCGAGGGCCGGGAGCCCGCCCGCTCCCTGGTCGCCCGGCACGCCGCCGACGTGGGCCGGCTGGCCGCCGCCGTGACCGCCGTGCTGGACCCCGGGCTCCTCGTGCTGGGCGGCAGCACCGGCGCGGATCCGCGGCTGCTGCCCGGCGTGCGCGCCGAGCTGGGACGGCTGAGCTGGCCCACCGAGGTCGTCAGCAGCCAGATCGGCGATCTCGGTACTGTCGTAGGGGCTGCCCGGCTCGCCGTGGCCAAGGGAGTCCAAACCGTGACCGAAGGCGTGCAGGTGAAGGATTGACGGCCTCCGACTTCGTCTGCCAATGTCCGGACAAGCGCTTTCTAAGTCGGCCGGGACGCCGGCTTGGGGTGAGCCTCCCAGTCCGTGCACGACGTACGGCAACCGCACGAGGGCGTGTCCGTGCGGTGACGGCCAGGACGGCCGGGGAGCTCGCCCCGCGCGGACGATGCGGCCGGGCGAGGCCGCGCCCCCGGAAAGTGACTTTTTCCTCAACATGCACCAGTGCCGCCTCAGCCGGCGCCGTGCTCCGTCCCTCCGAAGAAATGGGATCGAAGATGACCACTGTGGGTGTGCGGCGCTCTCGCCGACTCGGCCGCGGCGGTATGCGCCGCCTGGTTCCCCTCGCTGCCGCCACCGCGGCAGGAGCCCTGCTGCTCTCCGCCTGCGGCTCGGGCTCCGGCTCCGGCGGCACCTCCAAGTCGCTGACCTTCTGGATCTCCACGGTTCCGGGGCAGGACGCGGGCTGGAAGAAGCTGGTGGCGCAGTACAAGAAGGAAACCGGCGTCAGCGTCAAGCTCGTCAACATCCCCTACGATGGCTACACGACGAAGCTGCACAACTCCGCTCAGGCGAACGCCCTGCCCGACGTGGCGGCCGTACCGGCGCTGGACCCGATCTGGTCGAACAAGCTGATCGACCTGAGCTCCATCGCCGGCAACAAGAGCTACAACATCAACGCCAACTTCCTGGCGAAGGACTCGTCCGGCAAGGTGCTGGCCATCCCCTCGGACGTCACCGCGTCCGGCCTGTTCATCAACAAGACCCTCTTCGAGAAGGCCGGCGTCTCCTTCCCCGCCTCGCCCTCGAAGACCTGGACGTGGACCGACTTCATCGCGGCCGCGAACAAGGTCCGCGAGAAGACCGGCGCCAAGTACTCCCTGACCTTCGACCAGTCGCCGTCGCGACTGCGCGCCATGGTCTACGAGATGGGCGGGAAGTACGTCCACGCGGACTCCTCCGGCAAGTTCTCGGTGGACGCCGAGACCAAGAAGGCCGTGAAGACCTTCGTCGGATGGAACGACGACAAGACCATGCCGAAGTCGGTGTGGACCAGCGGCGCCGACCCGTCCGCGATGTTCCAGAGCGGTGACGTGGTCGCCTACTGGTCCGGTGTGTGGCAGGTCGCCGCGTTCGCGGACAGCATCAAGAAGTTCGACTGGGCCAGCGTCCCGACCCCCGCCCAGCCCGTCCAGGCCAGCGACGTCAACAGCGGCGGCCTGATGGTGGGCTTCAACAACAACGGCGCCGCGGCCACCGCCGCGAAGAAGTTCATGACCTGGGTGTACGACCCGAAGCAGTACACCGAACTGGTCGAGAGCTCCGGATTCCTCCCGGTCGAGAGCGGTCTGAACCCGACCTACCCCTTCAAGTCCGACGCGGCGCAGTCGGCGTTCAAGCTGTACAACGAGGAGATCCCGCTCTACGCCGCGATCTCCGGCTACTTCAACGGTGCGCAGACGGCCTGGGTGCTGAAGGGCAAGAGCCTCACCACCGACCCGACCAAGACGGAGCTCGGCAAGGCGATCAACGGCCAGCAGTCGTCCGACAAGGCGCTGGAGAACATCGTGGCCGGCTACAACCAGCAGGTCGGCGGCTGATCACGGGCCCCGGGGCGGGGCGGCGGAGCCGAGACGCCGCCGCCCCGCCCCGGCCACCCGCGTGATTTTCTGGCTCACGGTGTGAGCCCCAGCAACCCAACCCCACAGCACGGAGTCAGGAAGATGACCAAACGCGCCTCGGACGTGTCCGGGAGCCCGCCCAGGCGACGCCGCAGCAAGTACACCCTGGCGCCGCTCGTCCTCATCGCGGCCAACGTCGTGCTCTTCGCACTCTTCTTCGTCTGGCCTGCGGTGATCGGGCTCGTCTACTCCTTCACGAACTACACGGGCGTGGGGGCGTTCCAGTTCGTCGGGCTGGACAACTACCACAACCTGTTCGGGGACTCCACCTTCTACGACGCGCTGACGCGGTCCCTGCTCTACACCGTGCTCTTCGTCCCGCTGAACTTCGCGCTCTCGCTGCTCATCGCCAACGTGCTGGTGAGCAAGCACGCCAAGGGCGCGTCGGTGGCTCGCGTCCTCTTCTTCATCCCCTGGCTGCTGTCGCCCATCGTCGTGGGCGTCCTGTGGCGGTGGCTGTTCGGCGAGAACTTCGGCCTGGTCAACTACATCATCGAGAAGCTCGGCGGCGCGGCCGTGCCGTGGCAGTCGAACGCGGACCTGTCGCTGCTCGTGGTGGTGATGGCGGCCTCCTGGGCCTGGACGGGCTTCTCGATGCTGCTGTTCATCGCGGCGATCAAGAACGTGCCGGTGTCGTACTACGAGGCGGCCTCGCTCGACGGTGCCGGTCCGTGGCGCCAGTTCATCAGCATCACCCTGCCGAGCATCGCGCCCACCTCGTTCATCGTGATCCTGCTCAACACGATCAACGCGATGAAGGAGTACCCGATCTTCGTCTCGCTCAACAACGGCGGGCCCGGGACGTCCAACAACCTGCTGGTCCAGTACATCTACCAGACCGGCTTCCAACGGGGCCAGATCGGCTACGCGAGCGCGGCGTCGTTCGTGCTCATGCTCATCCTGATGGCCGTCGCGGTCATCCAGCTGATCGTCAACCGGCGCGTGGAGAACCGATGACAACGACAGACATCCCGCGCCCGGTCGACGGGGACTCCCCGCGGCCCGTGACCGGCAAGCGGCCCCGCGGCGCGAGCAGTGGCGGGCTCCGGCGGGCGGTGTCCGCGACGACCCTGCTGTGGGTCCTGGCCTGCCTGTACGGGCTGCCCGTGCTGTGGTTCATCCTCAGCTCCCTCAAGCCCGCCAGCGACCTGTTCTCGTACCCGCTGACGCTGGTCCCGCACCACCCCACCCTGTCCGGGTACCTGACGGCGTGGCGCAGCGCCAACTTCTCGCAGTACTTCATCAACACGACCATCGTGTGCGTGATCACGACGATCCTCACGGTGGGCGTCAGCTGCTGCACCGGGTACGCCCTGGCCAAGTACGACAACAAGTGGCTCAAGGCCTTCTTCGTCTGCATCCTGGCCACCACGATGCTGCCGGGCGAGGTCATGCTCGCCCCCGAGTTCCTGGTCGTCCGCAACCTCGGCCTCTACAACTCCTTCGCCGGCATCATCCTCCCGGCCGTGCTCACCGCGACCGGCTGCTTCATGTTCCGCCAGTTCTTCCTGACGGTCCCCGACGAACTCGTGGAAGCGGCCCGCATCGACGGAGCCCGCGAACTGTCGATCTTCCTGCGGATCATGGTGCCGCTCTCCCGGCCCATCATGCTGACCCTCGCCATCCTGTCCTTCCAGTGGCGGTGGAACGACTACATCTGGCCGCTGCTGATGCTCAACGACCCCAACAAGTTCACCGTGCAGATCGGCATCCAGAGCATCGTCGGCGCGCAGAACATCAACTGGTCGGTCCTGCTCGGCGCCTCGGTCATCTCCATGATCCCGCTGATCGTGATCTTCCTGGTCTTCCAGCGCTACGTCATGGGCGCCGACATCAACGCCGGACTGAAGGACTGACCTTGACCGCCCTGCTCGACCACGAGTTCGTCCGCGCGGCGGCGCTCGCCGCCGACAGGTCGGCCGGCCTGCTCGAGGCGGACCCGTCGGCGGAACACATCGGGCCGCACCGCGCCCTGGCCCGCCGGGTGAAGACCCTGGTCGCGGCGTACCGCTCGCCGGAGTCCGCCCTGCACGGCAGCGAGCGGGCGGCCGCCGCCGCGCTGACCCACCTCCGTACCCTGCGGTCCCTGCAGACGGCCTCCGGCCTCTTCGCGGGCGGCGACAACGTGCAGTCGCCGCCGGACTCCGCCTTCACCGTCAACGACGTGTGCGACGCGCACGTCCTCGCCGCGGGCGCGGGGCCGGCACTCGCCGACGTCACGGCGGCGCTCGCCGACATCGCGGCCGCCGCCACCGGCCCTCTCCTGACCGGCGGGGTGCACACCCCGAACCACCGCTGGGAGCTGGCCGCGGCGCTGGCCCGGCTGCACCGCTCGTTCCCGGACCCCCGGCTGCTCGCCCGCGCCGAGGAGTGGCTCGCCGAGGGCGTCGACATCGACGCGGACGGCCTGTACTCGGAACGCAGTGCCGTCTACGCGTCGATCGTGACCAACCCGTCGCTGCTGTTGCTGGCCGACGTCCTCGGCCGCACCGACCTGCGGGACGCCGTCGAACGCAACCTCACCGCGACCCTGGACCTGATCAGACCGGACGGCACGGTGGAGACCGTGCACTCGCGCCGCCAGGACCAACGGCTGTCGTTCGCGCTCTGGCCCTACCTGCCCCACTACCGGCTGCTCGCGGTCCGCACCGGCCGGGGCGACTTCGCCCGCGCGGCCCGCCTGGCGGCCGCCGACGGCATCAACGACCCCGACCTGCTCGCCCAGACCCTCCTCACCCCGGATCTGTGCCGCGCCCTGCCGGCCCCGGAGGCGGAGCAGCTCCCGCGCGACCGGTACCTCCCCACCGCACGCCTCGCCGCACACGTCTCGGCCACCGCGCACACCGTGGTGTACGGCGGCTCCGACGTGCCCGAGCACCGGCGCGTCCGCTCGGGCCTCGCCTGCAACCCCACCTTCCTGCGCCTGTTCGCCGGTGCCGCCGTCCTCGACGCGGTCCGCCTCTCGCGGGTGTTCTTCGACCTGGGCCCGTTCCGCGCCGCCGACATGGAACAGCTCGCCGACCACCGGTACCGGCTCACCCAGACCCTCACCACCGCCTACTACCAGCCGCTCCCGAAGGACCGCAGGCGCGACGACGGCGCCTACCGGCTGGTGGACGAGGGCCGCTTCTCCGCGGCGATGGCCTTCCCCGACCGCCCCCAGGACCAGGTCTCCCACACGACCCGAGTCGAGGTCGACCTGCGGGACGACGGCGCCGACCTGCGGATCGACATCAGCGGTCCCCGGGTGCCCTGGGCCCTCGAACTGACCTTCCGGCCGGGCGGCGAGCCGCAGGGCGCCGTACCGCTCGGCGACGGACGCTGGTGCCTGACGACCGAGCCGTTGACCTACCGCGTCGGCGACGACGCGATCCGGGTCCAGGCCACCGTCGAGACGGGCGAACCGCTCGCCGGACCGGACCGCAGCGAGGTACTGCGCTACGACCCGGGGCAGGACCACACCGTGGTCGGCGGCACGGACGCGACCACCGGGAACCGCGTCTACCTCGGCGGACACGGACCGCAGACACTGACCCTCGCACTGCGCGCCACGTCTCAGGCATGAAGGGCTGATCTCCTTGCACCTCCCACGCCAGCTCGGCCCGCTGCACGACCTGCCGTCCACCCCCGAGGCGTACGACGCGGTCCTCGCCGACGTCACCGAACAGGCCCTCGCCCGGATCACACCGGAGGGCAACCTCGAACACCCCGACGCCGACGACGACATCGGCGACACCTCCCTCGGCGTCACCTCCCTGCTGGCCCTGGCCTGGCAGCGGTCCAAGGACCCGCGGCTGCCGGCGGCGGTGCGCCGCAGTCTCGCCTTCCACCTGCGCGAACGGGTCTACACCGGGGACAACCCCGGCTACCCGAACCTCACCGTCCGCGACTCCGGTCTGCCGTACGCCCGTTACGTCCTGGAGGCGGGCGCGCACCCGATCGGGGACTGGCCGAGCACCGTGTGGGCGCTGCTCCAGACGGTGAACCTGCTCGACCTCGCGGACGGCCTGGTGGCCGACGGCCAGCGCGCCGCGCTGCTCGACCTGGGCCGCGGCTACTGGCGCTGGCTGACCGAGGCCACCTTCTTCAACCCGCAGGAGGCCGGCAACCAGGCCATCGGGTGCGTGGTCGGCGGACTGATGCTGGCCCGGCACCTGCCGCGGGAGGAAGCGGAACCGGTCCGCCGGCGGGCGCTGGCGCTGTACGCCGAGAAGATCAGGGCCCACCGGGTCCTCGACCGGGGCGCGCTGCTGCCGCCCGAGCACGGCGGCGCCTACGACAACAACTACGGCCCCATCTCGCTGTCCTTCCTCGCCCAGGCGCACCGGATCAGCGGGGCGGAGATGTTCGCCGAGGACGGCGACGCGCTCGCCCGCTACGTCGACGCCCGCCTGCCGAACGGCGGCTTCGACAACGGCGGCCCCCGCTACAGCGAACAGCACTCCGGCTTCGAGTCGGTGCTCGGACTGCGCTACTTCGGCGCCCGGATCGGTGCCGACCTGGGCCGCTACCGGGGCGACACCACCTGGGGCCGGCACGCGGTCAAGCCGGACGGCGGGGTCGACGGGCACTTCGCCTGGATGCTGGTCTGGCAGATCCAGGACACCACCCCCTGGCACCGCGAACCGTCCACCGCCCAGGCCCGCCACCAGCTCCGCGCGGGCACGGTGTCGGTGGCCTTCGACAGCCGCATGACCCCGTCCCTGGTCGAGGCGGCCGGCACGTACCTCCTCCCGGCGGCGGTGAACCGGCAGCACGGCTTCGGCCCCGTCCTGGACGGCTTCCTGTACTGCCGGCCGATGGGCGAGGTCCGCGTCCGGGACGTGCGCGCCGACGGCCTGACCGCCAAGCTGGTGAGCAAGCCGGTCGTGGGCCGCGACCACGTCCTGCGCCACGTGCGCTCCCTGTACGTCACGGACGGCACGAGCCTGTGGGTGACGGTGGCCCTGGAGCGCCTCGACGGGACGCCGTACCTGCTGGCCGGGCTGCCGTACGCGGCGGACGACGGCGACCGGGTCCGCCGGATCGCCGAGGCCGAGGTCGCCTCCGCGGGTGCCCTGCGCCTCACGCATCCCGCCGAGCCGGGGGTGGACCACTTCGACGCCCGCTCCGAACTCACCCAGGAACAGGCCGCGTTCGCCCTCGCCGCCGACCCGCGCGGGTACGGCAACCCGGACGAGGGCTGGCGCCACCTGGTCTCCTCCAGCGCCTACCGGGCCGAACCGGCGCCGGGCGCGCCGGAACACCTGCACGTGTTCGCCGTACGGTACGGACCCGGCGGGGACTTCACCCCGTCGTTCGAGGGCGACCTGACGGTCTGCACCGAGCGGTTCACGGCGGTCCTCGGACCCGACGACGGCCGCGGCGACCCGCAACTGGCCCTGACCGGACGGTAGTCCCGGTGGTGCCTAGTCCCGCGTGAAGCCGTGGCTGCGTTCCACCTTCGCCACGTGCAGCGTGTAGCTCCGGTACCACTCGGCCCGGCCGCGCCGCTGCGCCGCGCGGTGCTCGGCATGGGTCCGCCAGGCGGTGAGGGCGTCGGCGTCGCGGAAGTACCCGACGGTGATGCCCAGCCCGCCGGGGGTCTGCGCGTGGTCCATCCCCAGGTACCCGGGGATCTCCTTCACCAGGTCCTCCATGCGGGCGTCGGTCTCCCGGTAACCGGTCTGCTCCTCGGTCCGTACCGTGCTGAACACGGCGACGTAGTAGGGCGGTTCGAAGGCCTCGACGGGCGCGACAGGTGCGTGCGGATGATCGCTCATGGCGTCACCGTAAGGCGCCCCGCTCCCCGCGGGCCAGCGTCCTGCGGGGACGGGGAAACCGGAGGGACCGGCCCCGTCACCGGAGCGCCGGCAGCGCGGACTCCGGTACCACCAGGTCCGCCCGGTCCCGGGTGGCCGCGACCAGGTCGGCGTTGAGCTGGTCGGTGCCCGCCACCCAGGCCACCGCCTCCGCGTGCCCCTTGCCGAACTCCTCGTGCCGGGCGACCAGCCGCCGTACCCGCTCGGCCTCGTCGATCTCGCAGAACCACACCTCGTCCAGCGCCTGCCGCACCCGGGTCCACGCACCGTCCGCCAGCAGCAGGTAGTTGCCCTCGGTCACCACCAGCCGGGCGGTCGGCGGCACCGGGATCGCGCCCGCGATCGGCTGTTCCAGCACCCGCTCGAAACCCGGCGCGTACACGACGTCGGCGGTGTCCTCGCGCAGCCGCCGCAGCAGCGCCGCGTACCCGGCCGCGTCGAAGGTCGAGGGCGCCCCCTTGCGGTCCCTGAGGCCCAGCCGGTCCAGTTCGACGTCGGCCAGGTGGAAGCCGTCCATGGGCACCTGCGCCACCCACGGCTCACCCGTCCCGTTCAGCTCCCGCACCAGATGCTCGGCGAAGGTCGTCTTGCCGGCGCCGGGGCTGCCCGCGACACCGAGCAGGGCGCGCGGACCGCGGGCGGCGAGTGAACGGGCGCGGTCGAGGAGGTCGTCGAAAGTCAGCGGCACGCAAAAAGTGTGACACCGCCCCGGGATGTGGCGCACACCACCCTCTCGCCGCCGCCGGGTGGGGAAGATGCCGGACATGACTGCACTCGGTCTGCCCGACACCATTCAGGCCTGTCTCTTCGACCTCGACGGGGTCGTCACCAGAACCGCCGTCGTGCACGCGGCGGCCTGGAAGGAGATGTTCGACGCCTTCCTGCGCGACTACGAGGGCCAGCGCCCCTTCGACCCGGCCGCCGACTACGACGAGTACGTCGACGGCCGCCCGCGCGCCGACGGCGTCCGCGCCTTCCTCGACTCCCGCGGCATCCACCTGCCCGAGGGCACCCCGGACGACCCGCCGGACGCGCGCACCGTGCACGGCCTCGGCAACCGCAAGAACGAACTGCTCCTGGCCAGGATCCGCACCGACGGCGTCGAGGCCTACGACGGCACCCTGCGCTATCTGGAGGCGGTCCGGGCCCAGGGGCTGCGCACGGCGATCGTCTCCTCCAGCGCCAACTGCCGTGACGTCCTGCGCTCGATCGGCGCCGAGCACTTCTTCGACGTCCGCATCGACGGCGTCGTGGCCGAGGAACGGCACCTGCCCGGCAAACCGCACCCGGACACCTTCCTGGCCGCCGCCCACGACCTCGGCGTCGAGCCGTCCCGGGCGGCCGTCTTCGAGGACGCCCTCGCCGGGATGGACGCGGGGCGCGCGGGCCGTTTCGGGTACGTCGTCGGCGTGGACCGCGTCGGGCAGACCGAAGCCCTGTACGCACACGGCGCGGACACGGTCGTGACGGACCTCGCCGAGCTGGGAGGCAAGGAGTGATCACCCACCGGTCGTACGCCGTGGAGCCGTGGGCGGTCCGCGAGACCGCGCTCAACCTCGACGTGCTCGCCCAGAGCGAGTCGGTGTTCGCGCTGTCCAACGGCCACGTCGGCTGGCGCGGCAACCTCGACGAGGGCGAACCGCACGGGCTGCCCGGCAGCTACCTCAACGGCGTCCACGAGGTGCACCCCCTGCCGTACGCCGAAGCCGGCTACGGATACCCCGAGTCCGGGCAGACCGTCATCAACGTCACCAACGGCAAGATCCTGCGGCTGCTCGTCGACGACGAACCCTTCGACCTGCGCTACGGCCGGCTCGTCGGCCATGAGCGGGTGCTGGACCTGCGCCGGGGCGTCCTGGAACGGACCTGCGAGTGGACCTCGCCCGCGGGATCGACCGTACGGGTGCGCTCGACCCGGCTGGTGTCCCTGACCCAGCGGGCGGTGGCCGCCGTCGCCTACGAGGTGGAGGCCGTCGACCGCCGCTGCCGGATCGTGGTCCAGTCCGA
This sequence comes from Streptomyces sp. NPDC021562, assembly GCF_040640875.1. Taxonomy (NCBI): domain Bacteria; kingdom Bacillati; phylum Actinomycetota; class Actinomycetes; order Kitasatosporales; family Streptomycetaceae; genus Streptomyces; species Streptomyces sp. NPDC021562. The sequence goes on along the minus strand of NZ_JBFACN010000022.1, from coordinate 49,507 downwards.
GCTGGTCGCCAACGAGCAGCTCCCCGGGGCGAACGGCGATCCGCGGGCGGCGCGGGCCCTGGAGTCGCCGCTGGAGCAGGAGGACGGCTTCGCCGACGGGTACCGGCTGCGTCTGGTGCACCGCACCAAACGCAGCGGACTGCGCGTCGCGGTCGCCGCCGACCACACGGTCTGCGGCCCCGAGCGGACCACGACCCGTTCCGAGAGCGGCGTGGACGTGGCCCGGCTGACCGTGACCTCCGTACTGGAGCCCGGCCAGCGGCTGCGGGTGGAGAAGTTCGTCGCGCACGGCTGGTCCGGGGTGCGTTCGCTGCCCGCGATGGCCGACCAGGTGGACGCGGCCCTCGCCGCCGCCGCGCACGAGGGCTGGCAGGGGCTGACCGACGAACAGCGCGGCTACCTCGACGACTACTGGTCCCGCGCCGACGTGGAGGTGGACGGCGACGAGGAGGTCCAGCAGGCCGTCCGCTTCGCCCTCTTCCACGTCCTGCAGGCCGGTGCCCGCGCCGAACAGCGGGCGATACCCGCCAAGGGCCTCACCGGCTCCGGCTACGACGGACACGCCTTCTGGGACACCGAGATGTTCGTCCTGCCCGTCCTCACCCACACCGCCCCGGGCGCCGTCGCCGAGGCGCTGCGCTGGCGGCACAACACCCTGCCCGCCGCCCGCGAACGCGCCACCCAACTGGGCCTGGCCGGGGCCGCGTTCCCCTGGCGGACCATCGAGGGCTCGGAGGGCTCCGCGTACTGGCCGGCCGGCACCGCCGCCTTCCACGTCAACGCCGACGTCGCCGACGCGGTGGTCCGCTACGTCGCCGCCACCGGCGACACCGACTTCGAACGCGACACCGGTGTCGAACTGCTCGTGGAGACCGCCCGGCTGTGGCGCTCGCTCGGCCACCACGACAGCCGCGGCGCGTTCCACATCGACGGCGTCACCGGACCCGACGAGTACAGCGCGGTCGCCGACGACAACACGTACACCAACCTGATGGCCCGGGCGAACCTGCTGGCCGCCGCCGACGCCGTGGAACGCCACCCCCGCGAGGCCGCCCGGCTCGGCGTCGACGCGGAGGAGTCCGCCGCCTGGCGGGACGCCGCGGAGGCCGTGCACATCCCCTACAACCACGAACTGGGCGTCCACGAACAGCACGCCGGGTTCACCCGCTACCAGCGCTGGGACTTCGAGAACACCCGTCCCGAGCAGTACCCGCTGCTGCTGAACTTCCCGTACTTCGACCTGTACCGCAAACAGGTCGTCAAACAGGCCGACCTGGTGCTGGCGATGTACACCTGCGAGGCCTACTTCGACGAGGAGCAGATCGCCCGCAACTTCGCCTACTACGAGCCGCTGACCGTGCGCGACTCCTCACTGTCCGCGTGCTGCCAGGCGGTGGTCGCCGCCCAGGCCGGGCACCTGACGCTCGCCCACGCGTACACGGCCGAGGCCGCCCTGATGGACCTGGACGACCTGGAGCACAACACCCGCGACGGACTGCACATCGCCTCCCTGGCCGGCACCTGGATGGCCCTGGTGGCCGGCTTCGGCGGACTGCGCCACTACGACGACGGGGCCAGGTTCGCCCCCCGGCTGCCGGAGCGGCTGCGCAGGCTCGCCTTCACCCTGCAACTGCGGGGCAGCAGGCTGCGGGTGGAGATATTCGCGGACAAGGCGACGTACACCCTCCTCGACGGGCCCCCGCTCACGGTCCACCACCACGGTGAGCCGGTCACCGTCGACACGGACAGCCCGGCGGTGCGGGCGGTACCACCGGTCCGCCCGGGCCCGACACCGACGCAGCCTTTGCACAGGACGCCGAACCGGCCCGGCTGAGGGTCAAGCGCCCCGAAGGGGCGCTGGGGGTACCCCCGGCCGAAGGCTGAGGGAGGAACTGCGCGACCAGCCACGACGGCGCCGCGCCGGACCAGGCCGCAGTGCCGACTACCGGCCGGATGTGGCTGATCGCGCAGTTCCCCGCGCCCCTTCGGGCGCGTGCTTCACCCGAGGGCGTTCGACAGGAGGGTCGCCAGGTCGCTCGTCGCGTCGGCGGCGAACAGGGCGGCCAGTGCGCCGAGCGCGAGGACGGCCGCCGCGGCCGGCCAGAGACGGGGCGGCGGGGTCGTCTGGAGGGCCGCTATGCGGCGGGTCACCGCGCGGTCCGTGAAGTTCAGGGCGCAGGACGGGCGGGCGCGGCCCGCGCTGAGGGCGGCGCGGGCCAGGGCACGGGCGGTGGTGGCCCGGTCGCCCACGGCGGTGGCCGCCTGCTCGTCGGCCCAGCGCTCCACCAGGAAGGCCACGGCCGAACGGACCGGCCCGAGCAGCGGGTTCGCGGCCACGGCCAGGGTCGCCGCCGTCACCAGGCTGCCGTGCCGGTGGGTCAGATGGGCCCTCTCGTGGGCCAGCAGCACCCGCCGCTCGGCCGGCGCCAGCGCGCCGAGCATCGCCGAGGTGACCAGGATCCGGCCCGGCCGGCCCGGGATCGCGAACGCCTGCGGCACCTTCGAGGCGGCCACCACCAGCTCCGTGTCCCGAGGCTGCCCCTCGCACAGCCGCCGCAGCGCCCGCCGGGTGGCGCGTTCGGCCCGTACCGCCCGCTGCACCCGCCACGCCACCGCGGCCAGTGCGAGGCAGGCGGCGACGCCGATCACCTCCGGTACCGGATCGGCCAGCCGGTGTCCGTCCTCGTGGGCTTCCCGGACCACCGGCGGCGCCTCGCCGAGCAGAGCGGTCGTCAGCAGGATCAGGGACCAGGTGGTGGCGGCGGCGGTCAGCACGGCGGCCGACGTCAGCACACGCGCCGCCAGCGCCGGTGCCACCCGTCGGCCGATCACCGGACAGAGCAGCGGCAGCACCGCGGAGACCAGCAGCGGGGTGTAGACGTCGAACCTCATGCGCCGCCCCCGGCGAACAGGTTGCGCAGCGCCCGCTCCTCCTCCGGGCCCAGCCCGGACACGAACTGCTGGAGCGCGGCGATCGGGTCGGGCCCGCGGTCAAGGGCCTCGTGCATGGCCTCGGCCGTCAGCTCTGCCGCGTTCTTCGCCGGCCGGTACGCACCGCGCCGCCCGTCCGCGTCCCGCAGCACCAGTCCCTTGTCGTACAGACGCTTGAGGATCGTGTGGACCGTGTTGTAGGCGAGCCCGCCGCCGATCTCGGACTGGATCTCGGCCGGGGTCAACGGGCGTTCGGTCGCCCACAGGGCCGCCAGGACCTCGCTCTCCAGCTCCCCGGCGCTGCGCCGCTCCGCTCTGCCGCGGGACCCTGTGCCAGACATGGCTCAACCTTACAGGGTGTAGGGCCGCAGTCCGGGTGGGCGCAGCGGCGCGGTGAGCGCCGCGAAACCGGGTTGGTTTGGCAGTGTTTGTCCATGCGTGTTCCTGAGGCCGTGGTCAGCCCTACACGTTGTAGGGTTTTTGGCCCTACGGTGTGCAGGGAAGAGGGGTGGATGCACCGATGGCCGTGAGCGCGTACGCCGCACCGCCGGCGGGATCATGAGCGCGCCGCCGGGAACCGGCCCCGTCGCGGTCCGCAGGCCGTTGCACTACTGGCAGAGCGGCCTGTGTCTCACCCTGCTGCTGGGCGGCCTCTATCTGGTCCGGCGGCACTGGCCCACCGTTCAGCACGGAGCCGGGCGGCTGGCCGTCGCCGACCAGGGCTGGCTCCTGGTGGCGGCCACGGCCGCGGTCGGGACCTGGGCCTCCTCGGCGCTCGCCCAGCAGGGGGCGGTCGCCGAGCGGCTGCCCGGACGGCGGCTGGTCGCCGCCCAGTTCGCCGCCTCGGCCGCCAACCACGTGCTGCCCGCCGGACTCGGCGCGGGCGCCGTCAACCTGCGCTTCCTGATGCGCTGCGGGCTCCCGGCCGGCCGTGGCGCGTCCGCCCTCGCCGTCAAGGCCACCGCCGGGGCCGTGGTCCGCCTCGTCCTCATCGCCGCGCTCGCCCCCGCCTGCCCGGGCCTGCTGCGTGTCCCGCACGTCCCGCCGGTCCTGTTCCTGGCCGGCTGCGGGGGCGTGGCCACCGTGGCCGGGGTCCTGCTGCGCACCCGGTGGTGGCCGCCGTGCCGGGCCGCGGTGGTGACCGTGGCGGGCGACATCCGGGCGGTGCACGCCAACCCGGCCCGCGCGGCGGCCCTGTGGGGCGGCTCCCTGGTCTTCGCCGCACTGCACTCGCTGGTGCTGATCGCGGTCGCCCAGGCGATCGAACTGCCGCTGTCCCCGGCCCGGGTGATGCTGCTCTACCTCGCCGCCAGCGGCGCCGCCGCGCTGCTGCCCACCCCGGGCGGCCTCGGCTCGCTGGACGCCGCCCTCGCTCTCGCCCTCACCGCATCGGGCACCCCGGCCGCCGCGGCCACCTCCGCCGTGCTCGGCTACCGGCTGCTGACGGTGTGGCTCCCGCTGGTGCCGGGGCTGCTGGTGCTCGGCGTGCTGGTCCGGCGCCGGGCGCTGTGACCCTGCGGGCGTTCCCCGGCGGCCCGCGGCATCGCGGTGGGTGGGGCCTCAGCCGGTGGTGACCGGCCGGTCCGGTGCGTCGGCGCCGTCCCCGGGGCCCGGCGGCAGCCAGGCGGCCGGGAGCCACGTGGCCGCCAGGCACCCGCACACCCCGAGCCAGCCGACGGCGAACAGCCAGCCGCCGAGCACGTCGGTGAACCAGTGCACCCCCAGGAACACCCGGGTCAGTCCGACGGCGACCCCCCAGCAGGCGACGGCCGCCCGCCAGATCCATCCGCCGTGCGGGATCCGGACGGCCAGGGCCAGCAGGAGCAGGCCGGCGGTGATCGCGGAGGTGGTGCTGTGGCCGGACGGGAACGACCAGCCGGAGGCCAGGGTCTCCCAGTCCTGCTCCGGCGGCCGGGGCCGGGCGACCAGGTCCATCACGCCGTAGCGGAGCGCCTGCCCCAGGGCGAGACACAGGACGCCCAGGAGCACGGCGCCCGCCCGACCGCGCCGCCCGCGGCCCGCCAGTACTCCGGCCAGCACGACGAGGGCGTACGGGACGACGCCGGTGCCGGTCATGGTGATGCCCCGGGCCACGGCCACCGCGACGTCCGGACGGTGCCCGAGCGACCAGGCGTGCAGGGTCCGGTCCAGAGCGAGCGGGGCGCCGTGCCGGCCGCTCACGAGCAGCGCCAGCAACCCGAACGCCACCCAGGCGCCGAGCCCCGCGCTCCCGGCGAACTCCGCGACGCGCCTGCGGTTCATGACTCCCGCGCGGCCCTGCGGGACCGCAGCACCTCGGCCGCGAGGGGGATCAGCGAAACGGCCACGATCACGGCGATGATCGGCAGCAGGTACCGGTCCACGTTCGGGATCGAGGAGCCCAGCGCGTACCCCGCGAGCGGCAGGCCGAGGCTCCAGACCAGGCCGCCGGCGGCCTGCCAGAGGGTGAAGGTGCGCACCGGCACCCCGAGGGCCCCGGCCAGCGGGTTCAGCACCGTGCGCACCACCGGCACGAAGCGTGCCAGCACGATCGCCTTCGCGTGGCCGTAGCGCTCCAGCAGTTCCTCGGTGCGCCTGGCTCCCTCGTGCAGCCGTACCGAACTGCTTCTCGCCAGCAGTGCGCCGCCGGCTCTGCGGCCCAGCAGGTACCCGGTCTGCGAGCCCGCCAGCGCCCCCACCGCCGCCGCGACCAGCAGGGCGGGCAGGGAGAGCTTGAGGCCCTGGCCGGAGGTGCCGGTGCAGAGCAGGCCCGCGGTGAACAGGAGCGAGTCGCCCGGCAGGAAGAAGCCGATCAGCAGCCCCGTCTCGGCGAACATCACCACGCCGACACCCAGCACGCCGAACGCGGCCAGCAGCGAGTGCGCGTCCAGTACGTTGACGGCGAGCTGCGACACCGGCAGGTGCGGGGGAGTGGTCATCGGCACGCGCCCTCTCATCGCTCGACTACACATCTGTAGACGTTCTGTCGAACTGTAGTCGATGAGCGGGCTCGCCGGGTTCGTCCGGGAGGCCGTGTCCCCTGCGTGCCGTGTCCCGGCGGGTCCCGGCTTTTGCCGCACCATTGCCTTTTCGTGACCGATTGACTACATGGCTGTAGTCATCATGGTCAGCGGAAGTAAGGCATGCCTTCACTAAGTTCGAGCCACGGGGCGGGGACGGGCCTGCCGGGGAGGGCTGCGGCGGATGTGGGACGACGCGTTTCCGAGTTTTCTGATCGGTCTGAGGGAAGGCCTTGAGGCCGGGCTGATCGTCTCCATCCTCGTCGCCACCCTGGTGCGGGCCGGGGCCAGGAACCGGCTGCCGCAGGTGTGGACCGGTGTCCTCGCCGCGATCGCGCTGGCGATGAGCTTCGGCGCGGTGCTCACCTTCACCGCCGCGTCGCTGTCCGAGACCGCGCAGGAGGCCTTCGGCGGCACCCTGAGTGTGATCGCCGTCGCCTTCGTCACCGCGATGGTCTTCTGGATGCGCCGCTCCGCCCGGAGCCTCTCCGGGGAGATCAAGGAGAAGGTGACCGGGGCGCTCGCCATGGGCTCGGGCGTCCTGGTGGTCACCTCGTTCCTCGCCGTCGGCCGCGAGGGCCTGGAGACCGCGCTGTTCCTGTGGACCACCGCGCAGGCGGCCGGGGAGTCCGCGGGGCCGCTGGCCGGCGCCGGGATCGGCCTCGTCCTGGCGGCGGGCCTGTGCTGGGGTCTGTACCGGCGCGTCCTGCGGATCAACCTGACGAAGTTCTTCACCTGTACGGGCGTGGTCCTCATCGTCATCGCCGCCGGCGTCCTCGGCTACGGACTGCGGGACCTCCAGGAGGGCGGGGTGTTCCCGGGGAGCACGGCGTACGCACTCGACCTCAGCGGCAGCGTCGACGCGGGCTCCTGGTACAGCACCCTCCTCCAGGGCGTCCTCAACATCACGCCGACCATGACCTGGCTCCAGGTGGCCGGGTACGCCGGTTACCTCGCGGTCGTGATGACCCTGTTCGTCCGCGGAGTACGCGCGGCGGCCCCGAAGCCCGCCGCCGCACCGCCGGCCGGCGCCCCGGCGCCGCGGCGACGGCCCGCCTGGGTGCTGCCCGTCGCCGTGGTGGCCGTGCCCGCGGTGGTCGCCGGTCTCGTCGTCGCCGTCGCCCGGCCCAAGCCCGGCGGCGGCCAGACCGTCGCCGTCTCCGAGACCGAGTGCGGCAAGGGCTTCACGGCACCCGATCCCGGCCGCCGGACCTTCCGGATGCAGAACACCGGCGACAAGACCTCCGAGGTGTACCTGATCGACCCGAGCACCAACGCGGTGTACGGCGAGATCGAGGGCCTCGCCCCCGGCACCACCCGCGCCCTGGTCGCCACCGTCGCCGGCGGCACCTACGCCTGGCGCTGCGTCCCCTCCGGCGGCCGCGCCGTCACCTCCAGGCCGGTCACCGTCAGCGGCCACGGAAGCGGCGCCAAGGCGGTCGTACCGGTGTCCGAGAGCGACCTCGCCGCCCCGCTGAAGGCGTACAAGGCGTACGTCGAGCAGGGCCTCGCCACCCTCGTGGCGGGGACCCGCACGCTCGACGCCGACATCGAGGGCGGCCACCTCGACCGGGCCCGCACCGACTGGCTCACCGCCCACCTCACCTATTCCTCCCTCGGCGCCGCCTACGGCACCTTCGAGGACTTCGACAAGAAGATCAACGGCCGCGCCGACGGCCTCCCGGGCGGCGTCGACGACCAGGGCTTCGCCGGGTTCCACCGGATCGAGTACGGGCTGTGGCACGGGCAGCCGGCGGCGCGGCTGAAGGCCCCCGCCCAGGCGCTCGCCGCGGCCGCCGCCGGACTCCAGAAGGCGTTCCCCACGCAGGACTTCGACCCGGGCGACCTGCCGCTGCGCGCCCACGAGATCCTGGAGAACACCCTCCAGTTCGAGCTGACCGCCGACACCGACGAGGGCAGCGGCACCAACCTCGCCACCGCGAACGCCAACCTGGCCGGCACCCGCGAGCTGCTCACCGTCCTCACGCCGCTGCTGACCACCCGGGCGCCGAAGCTGCTGCCGACCGTCGACGCGGACGTCGACCGGCTGCAGAAGCTCCTGGACGCCGAGCACCGGGGAACCGCCTGGACCCCGGTCGAGAAGCTCGACACCGTCACCCGGCAGCGGGTCAGCGGAGCCACCGGCCAGCTCCTGGAGGACCTCGCCCCGGTGCCGGACCTCCTGGAGATCAGGAAGTCCGCCTGATGAACCGCGCACAGCACCAGCACCCGTACGACGAAGGGAACCCTCCGATGTCCGCTGCCGACACCCCGTCCTGCCCGATGGGCGCGGGCCGCCGTTCCTTCGTGCGCACGGCGCTGGGCGCCGGGGCCGCGGGCGCGGTGCTGGCCGGCGGCGGCATCGCGCTCGGCCAGGCCGGCGGCACGGCGCAGGCGCAGGCCGCCGACGCGACGAGCGGCACCAGGATCCCCTTCCACGGCGCCCACCAGGCCGGCATCCTCACCCCGGCCCCGGCCGCCGCCACCTTCGTCTCGTTCGACGTCATCGCCGACAGCCGGCAGGAACTCGCCGAGCTGCTGAAGACGATCACCGAGCGGGCCCGTTTCCTCACCTCCGGCGGCACCCCGGAGGACCTCGGTGTCGGCGCGCCGCCCTCCGACAACGGCATCCTCGGCCCGGACGTCCCCTCCGACGCGCTGACCGTCACCGTCGGTGTCGGCGCCTCCCTGTTCGACGACCGCTACGGCCTGGCGAAGGCGAAGCCGGCCCGGCTGACGCCGATGCGGACCTTCCCGAACGACAACCTGAACGCCGCCGAGTGCCACGGCGACCTCTCGTTGCAGATCTGCGCCGACAGCCAGGACACCGTGCTGCACGCCCTGCGGGACATCGCGCGGCACACCCGTGGTGCCATGCAGATCAAGTGGCGCATCGACGGCTTCCAGAACGCTCCGCGGCCGGCCGGCGCCCAGCGCAACCTGCTCGGCTTCAAGGACGGCATCGCCAACCCGGACGTGCGCTCCGCCCGTGAGACCGACCGGCTGATCTGGGTCGGCGACGGCCAGGGCGAACCCGCCTGGACCGCCGGTGGCAGCTACCAGGTGATCCGGATCATCCGGATGCTCGTGGAGTTCTGGGACCGGGTCTCGCTCAACGAGCAGGAGCTGATGTTCGGCCGCCGCAAGGACACCGGCGCCCCGCTCGACGGCGCCGAGGAGACCGACATCCCCAACTACGCCAAGGACCCCAAGGGCAACGCCATCCCGCTGGACGCCCACATCCGGCTGGCCAACCCGCGCACCGCGGAGACCGACAACACCCGCATCCTGCGCCGTGGCTACAACTACGACCGGGGGATCGACAGCGTCGGCAACCTCGACATGGGTCTGGTCTTCTGCTGCTACAACCAGGACGTCAGGCGCCAGTTCGAGGCCACCCAGACCCGGCTCGTCGACGAGCCCCTCGTCGACTACATCTCCCCGACCGGCGGCGGCTACTTCTTCGCCCTGCCCGGCGTCCGGAACCCCAAGGACTGGCTGGGCAGCGGGCTGCTGTCCGCCTGAGCTCTTTACTCCTTCTTTGCTCGCTCATGGGAAAGGCCTTTAATCGGCTCTAGTGCGAACGATTTGCAAGTACGGGAAGATGGCACCAGGCTGTCGACAGCAGCTGCCCGTACTCGACCGAAGGATGCCACCCCCCGATGACGGCCGCCCCTGGTTCCGCTCCGTCCCTCCCCGCCCAGGCCGAGACCAAGCCCTCGGCCTGGCGCCGTGTCCGCGGTTCCATGACACGACAGGAGTGGACCAGGGTCGGCGGGATGGCGGGGTTCGTGCTCGCGCTGCACGTCATCGGCTGGGGCACCCTGGTCGGGATCATCGCGCCGCAGCACTTCAGCGTCGGCAAGGAGTCCTTCGGGATCGGCATCGGCATCACCGCGTACACGCTCGGTATGCGGCACGCCTTCGACGCCGACCACATCGCGGCGATCGACAACACCACCCGCAAGCTGATGGGTGAGGGGCAGCGCCCGCTGTCCGTCGGCTTCTGGTTCTCCCTCGGCCACTCCAGCATCGTCTTCGGTCTGGCCCTGCTGCTCTCGCTCGGCATGAAGACCCTGGCGGGACCGGTCCGGGACGACGGCTCGCACCTCCACGAGGTGACCGGCCTGATCGGCACGACGGTCTCCGGCACCTTCCTCTACCTCATCGCCGGCATCAACCTGGTCATCCTGGCCGGCATCTGGAAGGTCTTCCGCCAGATGCGCTCCGGCGCCTACGACGAGGCCGCCCTGGAGACCCAGCTCAACAACCGCGGTCTCATGAACCGCTTCCTCGGCCGGGTCACCGGCTCGATCACCAAGCCCTGGCAGATGTACCCGCTGGGTCTGCTGTTCGGCCTCGGCTTCGACACCGCCACCGAGATCGCCCTGCTGGTCCTGGCCGGCTCCGGGGCCGCGTCCGGGCTGCCCTGGTACGCCATCCTCACGCTGCCGGTGCTGTTCGCGGCCGGCATGTCGCTGCTCGACACCATCGACGGCTCGTTCATGAACTTCGCCTACGAGTGGGCGTTCTCCAAGCCGGTCCGCAAGGTCTACTACAACCTCACCATCACCGGTCTGTCCGTCGCCGTCGCCCTCATCATCGGCACCGTCGAACTCCTCGGCCTGCTCGCCGAGAAGCTGGACCTGCACGGCTTCTTCTGGGACTGGATCGCCGGGCTCGACCTCAACACGGTGGGCTTCGTCATCGTCGGACTCTTCTTCGCCACCTGGGCGGTCGCCCTCCTGATCTGGAAGGCCGGCCGGATCGAGGAGAAGTGGACGACGGGCCTCGCCCGGCCCGCCGAGCAGCCCGAGGGCTGAAGCCCCCTGCGGGCGTCAGTCCTCCAGCCGGTCGAGCTGGCGCAGCTTGTTGGTGGCGTCCAGGGCGGCGACCTTGTACGACTCCGCGAGCGTCGGATAGTTGAACACCGCGTCCACCAGGTAGTCGACCGTGCCGCCGCAGCCCATCACCGACTGGCCGATGTGGATCAGTTCTGTCGCTCCGGTGCCGAAGCAGTGCACACCGAGCAGCCGCCGGTCCTCGGGGGAGACCAGCAGCTTGAGCATGCCGTGCGAGTCGCCGATGATCTGCCCCCGGGCCAGTTCCCGGTAGCGGGCCACCCCGACCTCGAAGGGCACGCAGTCCTCGGTGAGCTGGTCCTCGGTGCGGCCCACGAAGCTGATCTCCGGGATGGTGTAGATCCCGATCGGCTGGAGGTGGTCCATCTCCCCGACCGGCTCCCCGAAGGCGTGGTAGGCGGCGACCCGGCCCTGTTCCATCGAGGTCGCGGCGAGCGCCGGGAAACCGATGACGTCCCCGACGGCGTAGATGTGCGGCACCTCGGTGCGGAAGTGCTCGTCGACCTTGATCCGGCCGCGCGGGTCCGCCGACAATCCCGCTTTGTCCAGGTCGAGTTCATCGGTCAGGCCCTGCCGGCCCGCCGAGTACATCACCGTGTCCGCCGGTATCTTCTTGCCGCTCTCCAGCACGGTCAGCGTGCCCCGGGGGTGCCGCTCGACGGCGGCGACCGTCTCGCCGAAGCGGAAGGTCACGGCCAGGTCCCTGAGGTGGTACTTCAGCGACTCGACGACCTCGACGTCGCACATGTCGAGCATGGCCGCACGCTTCTCGACCACGGTGACCTTGCTGCCGAGCGCCGCGAACATCGAGGCGTACTCCATGCCGATCACGCCGGCGCCCACGATGACCATGGAGCGCGGCACCCGCTCCAGCGACAGCACGTTGTCCGAGTCCATGATGGTGCGGCCGTCGAACTCGACGCTGTCCGGGCGGGCCGGCCGGGTGCCGGTGGCGATGACGATGTGCTCTGCGGTCAACAGCCGCTCGTCCCCGCCCGGTTCGTCCACGGCGACGGTGTGCGGGTCCCGGAACCGGCCGGTTCCGGAGCAGAGGGTGACGTGGTTGCGCGAGAGCTGGTTGCGGATGACGTCCACCTCGCGGCCGACCACGTGCTGGGTGCGCGCGGTCAGGTCGGCGACGGTGATCTCCTCCTTCAGCCGGTAGCTCTGGCCGTACAGGTCGCGCTGGGTGAGTCCGGTCAGGTAGAGGACCGCCTCGCGCAGGGTCTTGGAGGGGATGGTGCCGGTGTGGATGGACACACCGCCGACCATCTCGGGGCTGTCGACCACGGCCACCCGGCGGCCGAGCTTGGCCGCGGCGATGGCGGCCTTCTGACCGCCGGGACCGGATCCGATGACGAGCATGTCGAAGTCTGGCACCTTGCGGAGTCTGTCAGCAGGCGCCCCCGCTTCGAAAGGGTGAACCGGCAACCTCCGCATGAAATCCCATGCGGACCAGGGTGGTTGCCGTACTCAGGGCAGCAGGCGCTCGATGCAGTTCGGGCCCTCGCGCTCCAGCTTCTTCCTGGCCCATTCGAGGGTGGCCGGGGTGACGTCCCGGCCCGAGGCCAGTACCACGTCCTCCGGTGCCACCCCGGTGCCGGGGGCGCTGTGCAGCACGGAGTCCGGGGTCGCGCGGTCCTCGGACGACCAGGACGCTTCGGATTCTGAGGTCGACATGATCCCTCCTTCACGGAGCGGGTGCACATTCTCACGATTGCCCGCCCGGCCGCGCCCCGCATCCCGAGCGGATCCGGGGCCGGCCCGGCCGGACAGCCGGTGCGGAACGGAACGCATCCCTTTTAAGCTGGTACGTGACCGTACACCCGTTTCGGGGAGGCCGCCACGATGGTCGAGCAGCCGTTCTACGAGAATGCCCCCGGAAGCCCCCGCTACCTGCCGATCGCCGAACACGGACTGATCGGCGACCTGCGCAGCGTGGCCCTGGTCGGCAGCAACGGCACGATCGACTGGTACTGCACCCCCTCCTTCGACTCGCCGAGCGTCTTCGCCGCGATCCTGGACGCCGAGCGCGGCGGCTTCTTCGCGCTGGCCGCGGCCGTGCCCGCCCGGACCAAGCAGTTCTACTTCCCCGACACCAATGTGCTGATCACCCGGTTCTACACCGACGAGGGGGTGGGCGAGGTCCAGGACTTCATGCCGGTGACGGGCGAGTCGGCCGAGCCCACGGAGTGCGAGCGGCACCGGCTGATCCGCCGGGTGGTGTGCGTCCGCGGCACCGTGCCCTTCCGGGTCCGGGTGGCCCCCCGCTTCGACTACGGCGCCCGGCCGCACACCCTGCGCATGCGCGGCGACACCGCCGTCTTCGAGTCGCCGGAGATGTCCCTGGCGCTCACCTCCACGGTGGCCCTGGAGAGCGACGGCCCCGACGCCCACGCCGACTTCAAGCTCGCCGAGGGCGAGACCGCCGTCTTCGCCCTCGACCAGGCCGGCGAGCACATCGCCCCGCGCGGTTGCGCCCGCATCGAGGCCCAGCGCCAGTTCGAGACCACCGTCCGCTACTGGCGGAGCTGGCTGCACCAGTCCCGTTACCGCGGCCGCTGGCGCGAGATGGTGCACCGCTCGGCCCTCACCCTCAAACTGCTCACCTACGCCCCCACCGGCGCCATCGTCGCCGCCCCCACCACCAGCCTCCCCGAGCAGCTCGGCGGCGAACGCAACTGGGACTACCGCTACGTGTGGATCCGCGACGCCGCCTTCGCCGTGTACGCGCTGCTGCGGCTCGGCTTCAGCAGCGAGGCCGAGGCCTTCATGGGATTCGTCACCACCTACATCAGCCCGGGCGACGGCTTCGCCTCCGGCCCGCTGCAGATCATGTACGGCATCGACGGCCGCGCCGACCTGGGCGAACGCGAGCTGACGCACCTGGAGGGCCACCGCGGCTCCGCCCCGGTCCGGGTCGGCAACGCCGCGGCCGGCCAGCTCCAGCTGGACATCTACGGCGCCCTCATCGACTCGATCTACCTCTACGACAAGTGGGCGCAGCCCGTCTCCAGCGCCCAGTGGGACGACGTCACCCGCCTCGTCGACTGGGTCTGCGAGCACTGGGACCAGCCCGACGAGGGCATCTGGGAGACCCGCGGCGGCCGCAAGGACTTCCTCTACTCGCGGCTCATGTGCTGGGTGGCCATCGAGCGGGCGATGCGCCTCGCCAACCGCCGGGGCCTGCCCGCCGACCTGCCCCGCTGGCGGCAGTCCCGCGACACGATCTACCGGCGGATCATGGACCGCGGCTGGTCCGACCGGCGCGGCGCCTTCGTCCAGCACGAGGGCGGGGAGGTGCTGGACGCCTCGCTGCTCATGATGCCCCTGGCCAAGTTCATCGCCCCGACCGACCCCAAGTGGCTGTCCACCCTGGACGCCCTCACCGAGGACCTGGTCTCCGACTCCCTCGTCTACCGCTACGACCCGCAGGCCAGCCCCGACGGCCTGCGCGGCGACGAGGGCACCTTCTCCATCTGCTCGTTCTGGTACGTCGAGGCCATGGTGCGCGCCGGACGCGTGGACGAGGCCCGGCTCGCCTTCGAGAAGATGCTCACCTACGCCAACCATCTCGGCCTGTACGCCGAGGAGATCGGCCGCACCGGCGAGCAACAGGGCAACTTCCCGCAGGCGTTCACCCACCTCGCCCTGATCAGCGCCGCCTTCAACCTCGACCGCGCCCTGGGCTGACGTCAGGGCACCGGCTGCTCGGCCCAGATGACCTTCCCGGCCGGCGTGTAGCGGGTGCCCCAGCGCTCGGCGATCTGCGCCACCAGGAACAGCCCCCGGCCGCCCTCGTCGGTGCTCGCCGCGTACCGCAGGTGCGGGGAGGTGGTGCTGGCGTCGGACACCTCGCAGATCAGCGTCCGGTCGCGCAGCAGCCGTACCCCGATGGGGGCGCGGCCGTAGCGGATGGCGTTGGTGACCAGTTCGCTGAGGATCAGCTCGGTGGTGAACGACAGCTCGTCCAGGCCCCACTGCGACAGCCGGCGGGTCACCTCGGACCGCACCTCGGAGACGGCCGCCGGATCCGCGGGCACCTGCCACTCGGCGATCCGGTCCGGGCCGAGCGCCCTGGTGCGGGCCACGAGCAGCGCCACGTCGTCGCTGGGGCGGGCCGGCAGCCGCTCCAGAACGGCCGCACAGGTCTCCTCGGGCGTGCCGTCGGCCGCCGACTCCAGGGCGCCGGCGAGCAGGTCGAGGCCCTCGTCGATGTCCCGCTGCCGGTCCTCCACCAGTCCGTCGGTGTACAGCACCAGTCTGCTGCCCGGGGGCAGCTCCAGCTCGGCCGTCTCGAAGGGCAGCCCGCCGACCCCCAACGGGGGACCGGCCGGCACGTCCGGGAACTCCACGCTGCCGTCGGGCCGCACCAGCGCCGGCGGCGGATGACCGGCCCGGGCCACCGTGCAGCGCCGGGAGACCGGGTCGTAGATCGCGTACAGGCAGGTGGCCCCGGTGATGGTGGCCGCACTCTCCGAGGGCGCCTCGTCCTGGTCGATGCGGCTCACCAACTCGTCGAGCAGCCCGAGCAGTTCGTCCGGCTGGAGATCGAGGGCGGTGAAGTTGTGCACGGCGGTGCGCAGCCGCCCCATGGTCGCCGCCGCGTGCAGCCCGTGTCCCACGACGTCCCCGACCACCAGCGCCACCCGGGCCCCGGACAGCGGGAGCACGTCGAACCAGTCGCCGCCCACCCCCGCCTGCGCCGGCAGATAGCGGTAGGCGATGTCCAGGGCGCTCTGCTCCGGCAGGCTGCGCGGCAGCAGACTGCGCTGGAGGGTGACCGCCATGCTGTGCTCGCGGGTGTACCGGCGGGCGTTGTCGATCGAGACGGCCGCGCGGGCCACCAGCTCCTCGGCGAGGGCCAGGTCCTCGTCGTCGAACGGCGCGGGCTTCTCCGAACGGCAGAAGATGGCCAGCCCCAGCACCAGGTTCCCGGCCCGCAGCGGCACGCTGATCAGCGAATGGATGCCGAACTCCAGGATCCGGCCGGTCAGCTCCTCGTCCTGGGCCCGCCAGCCCGGCGCCTCCCGCAGCCTCCGCTCGACCACCGAGTCGCCGGTCTGCAGACTGCGCGCCTGCGGTGAGGACGGCACGAACCGGAACCGCTCGCCGACCGGGTACAGCGGGGCGTCCTTGCGGACGCCGGTGAGCGCCACCCGGCGCAGCGCGTCCCCCGGCTTCGGCTCCTCGCCCTTGAGCACGGCGTCGTACAGGTCGACGATGGCGTAGTCCGCGAACCGCGGTACCGCCAGCTCCGCGAGCTCCTCCGCGGTCCGGGTGACGTCCAGGCTGGTGCCGATGCCCACTCCGGCGTCGTACAGCATGTTCAGGCGTTCCCGGGCCACCTCGGCGCGGCCGGACAGGGCGCGCAGCTCGGTGGAGTCGCGCAACGTGGTGACGCTGCCCGGTGGCCCGCCGCGCACCTCGATCGGGCGCTGGTTGACGGCCAGCAGCCGGTCCTTGACCAGGTGCACCTCGTCGGTGGCGACCCGTCCCGAGGCGATCAGCTCCGCCGTGTCGCCGTCCAGGCCGATGTCCACGACACGCCGGCGCTCGGCGTCCGCGGGCAGGTCCAGCAGGCGCTGCGCCTCGTCGTTGGCGAGCATCAGCCGGCCGTCGCCGCCGACGATCAGCACCCCCTCCCGCACCGAGTGCAGCACCGCGTCGTGGTGCTCGTACATGCGGGTCATCTCGTTCGGGCCGAGGCCGTGCGTCTGACGCAGCAGGCGGCGGCCGACCAGCGCCGTCCCCGCCAGCGCCAGCGCGAGGGCGACACCGGCCGCGGTCAGCAGCAGCGTCAGCTGCTGTTCGGCGGCGCCGCCGACGTGCGCGGTGGTGATGCCGGCCGACACCAGCCCCACCACCTTGCCGGCCGGGTCCCTGACCGGCACCACGGCCTGCACCAGCTCCCCGATGGTGCCGTGGACCTCCTGGGTGACGGTCCCGCCGGCCACCGCGGGTCCGATCTCCCCGACGAACCTCTTGCCGATCCGGTCCGGTTTGGGATGTGTGTACCGGATGCCGTCGGTGTTCATGACGACGATGAAGTCCACGCCCGTCGCCTTGCGGGCCGCCTCCGCCTTCGGCTGGAGCACGGTCGTGGGGTGCGGCAGCCGCAGCGCCGCCGCCGTCCCCGGCGCGTTGGCGAAGGTCTGGGCGACGGCCAGCGACCGGTTGCGGGCCTCCGTGCTGCTGTCGTGCCGCACCTGGAGGACCTGGGTCACCACGGCCGCCGCGACCAGCAGCAGCACGATCACCACCTGGAGCAGGAACACCTGTCCGGCCACACTGCGCCCGCTGAGCGCCGACCGGACCCGCCCCGGCTCCCTCACTCCCTGCTCCCCCTCGCTGAGCGGCGCACGCGGACTCCCGGAACGGGGCGGCCGAGTGTCGGACCGGCCGGGCAGACGGACCATGAGCCCATGTCTACACTGCCCGGCCCCGTGAGGCGAGAGGGTCTTGGGAGGCAACCGCGCCCGATGCCGTGCCGCCCCCCGGCCGAACCCGGCCCGCGCCGCTCAGTACGGGGCCCGGGGCGGGTCGGCGGCTTGGTGTGGGGGGCGGCGGGTGGCGAGGAGGAGGGCCACGTCGTCCGGTCGGTCCGTGGCGTGCCGGGCCATGGCGGTGAGCCGGTCCGCCACTCCGGCGAGGTACCGCCCCTTCCGCCGCCCGGGCACCGCCCCGGCACTCCCCAGAGCCACCCGCAGCGCCGATATTCCGTCGTCGATGTCGGCGCCGGGCCGCTCCACCAGCCCGTCCGTGTACAGGGCGAGGATCGCGCCGGGCGCCAGCTCCAGCTCGGTCACCGGGTACCGGGCCCGCGGATCCACACCGAGCACGACACCCCCGGCGAGCTGCAGGACGTCGGTGCGGCCGTCCGGGGCACGCAGCAGGGGCGGCAGATGCCCGGCCCTGGCGACCCGGGCGAACCCGGTGGCGGGGTCCAGACGCAGGTAGCAGCAGCTCGCGAACTGGCCCGGGTCGAGATCGATGAGCAACCGGTTGGTGCAGCTCATCACCTCGTCGGGCGGCCGGTCGCCGAGCGCGAACGCCCTCACCGCGCTGCGCAGTTGCCCCATGGTCGCGGCGGCCTGCACGCCGTGCCCCTGGACGTCCCCGATGACCAGGGCCAGTCCGTCACCGGCCTCCACCACGTCGTACCAGTCACCGCCCACGTCCATGCCCTGGGTACCCGGCAGATACCGTCCCGCGGTCTCCACCCAGGGGTGCGCCGACAGCCGGCGCGGCAGCAGCGCCTGCTGGAGGCCGCGGGCGAGGGCGGCCTCGGTGTCGTAGCGCTGGGCCTTCTCCATCGCGTGCGCGATGAGGCCCGCGAGCGCCATCAGGACGGTGCGTTCCTCGGTGCTGAAGCCGCGCTCGTCGTCGAAGCCGAGGATGCACGAGCCGACCGGGCGCCCGGAGGCGATCAGCGGCAGGAAGGCGCGGGCGCCCCGGTCGGCGTCCAGCGCGAGACCCGGATAGGTGTCCGCGAGTTTCCGCATCGACTCGAAGAACAGCGGCCTGCCGGTGGTCAGGGTCTCGACCCCGGGGATCCGGGCGTCCAGACCGACCCCGTCGAAGGGGGCGAGGAAGCCGGGCGGGAAGCCGTTCTCCCAGGCCAGGTAGAGGTGCCGGTCCTGGAGCAGGTAGATGGCGAGCCGCCGGCCGCCGAACGCGGGCAGCAGCTCCTGGGTCACCACCGCCGACACCTGACGGGCGGTCACCGCGTCGGTCAGCGCGATGGCCAGGGCGATCGGCCGGTACAGCGGGGCCATCGAGGGCCCGCCGGCCCGGCCGGGCCCGCTCCCCGTGCCCGGTTCGGGCGGCCGGGGCAGGTGCACCGCCGGATCGAGCCGGTTGGCGGGGACGACCGTGCAGGTGACCAGGTCCGGGCCCGGATGCAGGGACAGGGCGAGCCACCCGTCCTCGCCCGCCTCTTCGTGACGGACCTGGAAGTGCACCGGGTCGGGGGCGAGCAGCGCACCGCGCCAGTGATCGTCGTACGCCGGCCCGCTCAGCCACGGCATGGCCTCCCACACCGGCCGCCCCAGCAGCTCGGCGACCGTCCGGCCCGCGAGCCGCGCGGCGGCCCGGTTGGCGTACCGGACGAGCCCCGCGCGGTCCAGGCAGAACACGCCCTGCGGCAGCGGATCGGCCGCTCCGTCGCCGGACGCGGCGGGCCCCAGGTCGACGACGGTGCCGGAGACCAGGGACCGGGGGTCCGCGCCGGGCGGCGGCCACAGCTCCACCAGGCGCGGGGCGCCGTCCCCGGCCCGCAGCCGCAGCGGCGACTCCGGCGGCCTTCCGGCCGCGGTCTCGCGCAGCGCGGCCAGCACCTGCGGGGCGTCGGCCGGCGCCACCGCCTCGGCCAGCGCGGCCCCGGTGCCCGCGAAGTCCTCCGGCGCCACACCCAGCAGGGCGTGCAGCCGGTCGTCCGCGCGCACCGCGGAGGTGGCCGGATCCCAGGTGAAACGGCCCGTCCGGACCGTCTGCGGGCGCCGGGCGGGCGGCCGTACGCACACCGGCTCGCCCTCCCAGGCGACCGCCGCCGCGCCCGCCTCCGCCACCAGCTCGCGCAGCCCCGCCCCCAGCCGCCGGGCGACCTGGCACAGCAGGTCCGGGTCCGGCAGTCCGTCCACCGTGTCCGGGGTGGCCGGCCGCAGCACCGTGAGCACCCCGAAAGCAGGCGACGCACCGGGCACCGGCGTGTACAGCGAGCCGAACTGGAACGGCAGCCCGGCCGCGAACTGGGGGTAGCGGCGGACCGTCTCGGTGGCGTTCGGCAGCACCACCCGCACCCCGAGGCGGTAGGCGTCCGCCACCGGGAACGGCCGGTCCACGTGCAGCCGCCACCAGGGCCGGAACAGCGGGCCGGGCAGGCCCACCAGGGTGGCGAGGCGCAGCAGCCCCGGGGTGCCGGAGCGCAGGTACACCCCGGCGACGTGGCCGCCCGCCGCGCCCAGAGCGCTGGTCGAGGCCTCGACCAGCAGCGCGGTCAGCCGCTCACGCGCCCGGACCACGTGCTCACCGGGACCAGTCATCGGGTCCTACCTCGTCCGTGCACCGCCGGGTGGGTGACACAGCAAGAATGCGCCACCCCGGCCTTCGCACGCACCTTCGTGACCGGGAACCGGCGAGCGGTCCCCGGTGTCCTCACACCGATGCCCCACCCGGGTGGCGGAGCCCGGACGCGCCCCTGGTAATGGCCCCATGACGCGCCGTGCCGTACGTGGGGTGCCAGGTACGGCCACACCCCCCTGGAGCCGAGCATGATCACCCGTTCTTCGCCCTGCAGCCCGCCCGACCCGGCGATACCCCGGATACTCGCACCCGGCGTCGACACCCCACCCGACGACCCGGCGATCCCGCCCGCACCGCCCCCGGCGGAGGTCCGCACCGACCCGCCCGAGTCCGCGGTCCGCCAGGACGACCCGCTCGAAGGCCTGCTCCGTACGGTCGTCACCGACCGTCCGCTGGAGGACGTCGTCCAGCTGGTCACCCTCCTGGAGGGCGACCCCGCCCACGCCGAGCTCACCGGCGACGTGCTGCGCGCGGTCGGCCGCAACCGCTCCGTCGACGAGGTCACGCGGCTCGTGACCCTGCTCACCGGTGAGCCCCGGCTGGCCGATCGCGCCGAGGAGGCGATCCGGGCCGCCGCCGAATGCCGTCCCCTGGACGAGGTGTCCCGGCTGGTGGAACTCCTGCACCGCGGGCCGCTGGAGCCGCACTGCGGCCGGGCCGCAGTGCGCGCGGTCGGAGTCGGCCGCCCGGTGGAGGACGTGGCCCGGCTCATCGGCCGGCTGGCGACCGCGCGCGCCGCACGGACCCCGGCCCCGCTCGGGTCGGCCGCGCGGACCGGTGCCGCGCCTGCGACGGCCTCGTTGACCTCCCTGACCTCGTGGTGCGCGTCGGCCGAGCCCCCGCGGACGGGGGCGTCCGAGCGGGACGGGCTGTCGGGGGTGCCGGATCGCGCGGCGTCCGGTGCGGGCGAGCCGGACGGGTGGTCCGCGCCGACGGCATCGCCCGCGGGCGCGCCGGAGGGTTGCGCGGCGGCCGGGGCGACGATCGGGGCCGGCGGACGGCCCGGGTCCCTGGCGCCCGACGCGTCCGCCGGGTCGACCGAACGTGCCGCCTCGTCGGAATCGTCGGCGTCGTCGGCGTCCTCCGAGGGGGCCGGGCGTTCGGGGGCGGCCGTCCCGTCCGTCGCGGGTGGGCGCACCGCGTGGGCCGCCGCGCTGGTGTTCGTGCTGTGCGGGGTGGCGCACGCCCCGCGCCAGTGGGGCGGGGCGCCACCGCTCGCGTCGGCCGTGCCCGCGCTGTGCCTGCTCCTCGCGTTCGCGCTGACGATCCCCGCGTCTCGGCTGGCCGCGGCCTCGGCCGGGTTCGTCGGCGCCGCCGTGCTCGCCGCCGGACCGGTGCTGGACCCCCGCTTCGGCGCCCGGCTGGGGATCCGGCGGCTGTCGGGGACGCTGTACGGCACACCGGTCCCGTCGTGGCTCCCGGGCACCGTCGCGGCGGCGGCCGCGCTCGCCGCCCTGACCGTGCTGGTCCTGGTGCTGGCCGGCACGCGTCGCACCGCGCGGCGTCAGCCCGGCGCCACCGGCCGCAGCACCAGCTGACCGTCCTCCCGGGCGGCGGCCATGGCGAACGGGTAGGCGTCCGCCTCCAGGCACAGCGATACGTCCTCGGGGTGGACGCCCTCCCAGCCGAGCCGCACCCCCTCGGCAAGCCGCGCGGCCCCGTGGGAGTTCCGGGCCCGCGCCACGTACGGGTCCGGCGTCAGACCGGCGTCACTCACGCATCCGGCGATGTACTCGGCACAGGCCGGATCCTCGCCCGCCGTCCCGTCGTCTCCCGTGACGACGAAGGTGACCGTCCGGGGCCGTGCACGCCGGAGCACGGCGGCGGTGGCCCCGGCGACCACGAAACTCGCGCACAGCAGCAGCCGGGCCCCGGCCGCCGCGAGTGCCCCGGTCGTCCCGGCGGTGGTCTTCTGGACGATCGTGCGGCCCGCGACGTCCAGTGAGCGCAGTTGGGCCGGGGAGTTGGCCAGGTCGAACCCCGGCACCACCGGCCCGTCCTGGAACGCCAGCCAGCCCGGGTGCCGTGCCTTCAACTCCAGCGCCTCGTCCAGGGTTTCGGCGAAGACGATCCGCTCCGCACCCTGCGCGAAGGCCCCGGCGGCCACCGTGAAGGCCCGCATCACGTCGATGACGACGGCCACCTCGGGCGTCGCGGAAATACCATGGATCCCGGTGAAGGCGCTTCTCATCACCCCATGATGCCCGGCGGGTTCAGAGTTCCGGGGGCTCCGTGGGGAGGGCCGCGCGCATGGAGCGCAGGGCCAGCAGGAGGACGCCGATGTCGTCCAGGTAGATCGGGTCGGGCAGCAGGTCGGTCGGCAGCACCAGATACAGGACCGCGCCCCAGAACACCCAGCGCGAGCCGGTCGGCAGTCCGGCCCGGCGCAGCGCGCGCCGGGTGCGGACCAGCCGTACGAGCACGGCGATCGCCCCGGCGAGCAGGGCCGCGGCGACGATCGCGCAGATCACGAGCACGGTCGTGGTGGTGTCCATGGCTGTCCTGTCGTCCGGCCCCGGTCCGTCCCGGGGCCCCTCACTGGTCCGTCTGCCCGGTTTACCGGTCCGGCTGCTGCTCCGCCCTCCCGGATTCACCCTCGGTGACCGTGGTCGGCTCCGGGCTCTCCCGCGGAGGGAGCAGCCCCTTGAAGGCGCGGGTCAACTGCTGCAGGGGCGAAGCGGGTTGGGGCACCGGTGCGACGGGGACGGGGGTGTCCCGGAGGGCGGCCAGCGCCTCGTGGGCGCGTTCGGCCGACTCCCGGTACAGGTCCCGTGACCTCGTCATGGCCTCCAGGGCCTGTGCGTACTGCGCGACGAGCTCCCGCTCGCGGTCGAGCTGCTCCTGGAGCGTCATCAGGGTCCAGTTGTCGCGCAGGTCGGCCAGCGCCTCCTCGGTGCCCTGCGGCGCGGGCCGGGGCAGTGCCGCGAACCGGCCCAGGAGGGCGATCAGTTCGGCCGGTTCCGAGCCGTCCAGGAAGACGCTGCGCACCGCGTACGCGTGCGGGTCGTAACCGGACGGCGCGGGGTCCGGCGGCAGCAGCACGGCTCCACCGCGCGGTACCTCCACTCCGAGGTCGCGCAGGGCCCAGTTGACGGCCCGGAACTGCTCGGGCGCGGCCCGGTGTTCCACGACGCGGTGGGCGAGGGCGGGCGGCAGGCGCCGGACCAGGGGCAGGCGGCCGAGCGTGTCCGGCGTCATCGCCTCGTGCACGACGAGGTTGACGCACCAGGCGTCCTTCGCGGCGTCGCGCAGTACCCGGCGCATCTCCTTGTCGTCGGCGGGCAGCGGGTTGACGGTGCGCAGCCGCAGGCCCGCCACCACCGGGTGGTAGTCCCAGGCGGCCTCGCCGCCGTCGCCGGCCTCGTCGCCGTCGGGCCAGAACATCGTCGCAGGGGAGGGCCAGGTCTCGTCCCAGGGCCGCTCGGCCTCGGCGACGAGCTGCCACTCCCGCCCGGCCTGCCGGCCCTCGGGCGCCACCAGCGTGAGCCGGGCGCGGACCGTGACCGTGCCGTCGTCGACCCGCCAGCGGGCTTCGAAGAGCCGCCGGTCGGAATCCTCGGGCACAGGGGGTTCGGCGAAGTCGTCGAGGGCGCCGGTCTCCTTGCGCAGGCGCAGGATCCGGCGGATCACCTCCTCGGAGTCCGGGCCCGTGTGGCGGCCGCGGGCGGGCCAGACGGACTGCGGAAGGGCGGCGTGGTCGGTGGCGGAGTTCGACATGGGCCAATCTGCTGACGGGAGGGGAGTGCGCCTCCCAGTATCACCGCCGGGGAGCGTGTCAAACAGGGCGGGGCCCGCCCGCGCACGGGGTGTGCGCCCGGCAGCCGGGGTGCGCGCCGTGTGCGTCGTACGACGCACGTTCACCCGTGCCCGCGGGCCGCGCGGCCCCGGAGAATGGTGCGGCGAACGGGGCCCGCCCGTCCATCCGCTCAGGGGCGGGCCCCGTTCACCGAGCCGTCGCTCTCTAGCTGTGGCTGCCGTAGGGCCGGGTGATGATCTCCATGCCGTGTCCGGCCGGGTCCATGAAGTAGAGGCCCCGGCCCCCGTGGTGGTGGTTGATCTCTCCGGGCTGTTGCAGACGCGGGTCCGCGTAGTACGTGATCCCGGCCCGCCGGATACGCTCGTGGGCCGCGTCGAACTCCGGGTCGGAGACCAGGAACGCGTAGTGCTGCATGACGATCGACTCCGCCGGAACGGTGGCGAAGTCCAGGGTGACCCCGTTCCCGGTGGCCACGGGGACGAAGGGGCCCCACTCGGTCCCCGCCTCGAGTCCCAGGACGTGTGCCAGGAAATCGGCGGACTCCCGGTTGTCCCGGGCGTGGACGATGGTGTGGTTCAACTCGACTGACATGGGTGGAATGCCTCCGCAAGGCACCTCACAGCACCTCCATGCCTCACCCGGCCGGTGACCGACACGCGATGCGTGCGCATGATCCTAGGACATTCCCGGTGCCCGCGAGAGAGGGCCGACGCGCCGCCGTCGCCGGCGCGTCGCCGTCGGCCCCTCCGGCGGTGTGTCAGGCGCCGCTCTCGCGGAGCATGTCCTCGCGCTCGACGAGCTTGACGCGCTCACGGCCCTGCGGCTCGCCCAGCGCCCGCTCGGCGGCGTCCAGCCGGTACCAGCCCTCCCAGGTGGTGAAGCGGACGTTCCGCTCGGCGAGGAAGGCGTCCACGGCCTCCGGCGCGGGTGCCTGAGGGGTGTGCAGCCGGCCGTCGGCGTAGTCCGCCAGCAGGTTGGCCACCGTCTCGTTGGCGTCGCCCTTGGTGTGGCCGATCAGACCGACCGGCCCGCGCCGGATCCAGCCGGTGACGTAGGTCGACTGGAGGTGGTTGCCGCTCTCCTCGATGACGCGGCCGCCCTCGTCCGGGACGGTGCCCGAGTCGATGTCCCAGGGAAGCTTCGGCAGCTTGTCGGAGAGATAGCCGACGGCGCGGTAGACGGCGGTGACGTCCCAGTCCTTGAACTCGCCGGTGCCCTTCACGTTGCCGGTGCCGTCCAGGGCGGTGCGCTCGGTGCGCAGTCCGGTGACCTTGCCGTCCGCGCCGAGGATCTCCACCGGGGACTCGAAGAAGTGCAGGAAGAGCTTGTGGGGGCGGTCGCCGACGTCGCGGATCGCCCAGTTCTCCAGGGTCTTGGCGACCATGTCGGCCTGCTTGTTGCCGCGCCGGGTCTCGATCGAGCCCTCGTCGTAGTCGATGTCCTCGGGGTCGACGATGACCTCGATGGTGGGGGAGTGGTCCAGCTCCCGCAGCTCCATCGGGGAGAACTTCGCCTGCGCGGGGCCGCGGCGGCCGAAGACGTGGACTTCGAGGGCCTTGTTGGCCTTGAGGCCGTCGTAGACGTTCGGCGGGATCTCCGTCGGCAGCAGTTCGTCGGCGGTCTTCGCGAGGATGCGGGCGACGTCCAGGGCCACGTTGCCGACGCCGAGGACCGCGACCTTCTCGGCCTCCAGCGGCCAGGTGCGCGGTACGTCCGGGTGGCCGTCGTACCAGGAGACGAAGTCGGCGGCGCCGTAGGAGCCGTCCAGGTCGATGCCGGGTATCCGCAGCTCGCGGTCGGCGGTCGCGCCGGTCGAGAAGATCACGGCGTCGTAGAAGGAGCGCAGGTCGTCGAGGCTGATGTCGGACGGGTAGTCCACGTTGCCGAAGAGGCGGATCTGCGGCTTGTCGAGCACCTGGTGCAGGGCCGTGATGATGCCCTTGATGCGCGGGTGGTCGGGGGCGACGCCGTAGCGGATCAGGCCGAACGGGGCGGGCATCCGCTCGAAGAGGTCGATGGACACGCCGGGCTCGGCGGCCACCTCGGACTTGAGCAGGGCGTCGGCGGCGTAGATCCCGGCCGGGCCGGCTCCGACGATGGCTACCCGCAGGGGGCGCGGCATGATCAGGTTCCCTTCGAGCGGTGGCGGTCGACCGAGTGAGGACGATCGATCTCGAACGGGAAGCCTAAACTAAGGCAGTCCTAAGTTAGTACGCGGGTCCGGTCTATGACCTCATAAGGCGATCTTATGGCTCATCCCGGGTCCGCCTTATGCCCGGGAACGGCGGCGCGGGAACGGTACCCGTGCCCCCAGGTGCTTGGCGGCCGCCCCCGCCATGCACCACCCTGTCCTCTGCGGCGCACCGAGGCGCGGTGGGTCGGAGGGCGAGGGGTGAGGGCGTGGACGCACGCGGGGAGACGACCGTCGCGGTGACCGGCGGCAGCGGGTTCGTCGGCAGCCATCTGGTACGACGGCTGCTGGAGCGGGGTTACCGGGTCCACGCGACCGTGCGCAGCACCTCCGACGCGGCGAAGGTCCGGCCGCTGTGGGACCTCCAGGAGGCATTTCCCGGACGACTGGCCCTGTTCCGTGCCGACCTGCTCCGGGACGGCTCCTTCGACGAGGCGTTCCGCGGCTGCACGACCGTCTTCCACGTGGCCTCGCCGTTCCTGATGCCGGAGCGGATCAGGGACGGCCGACGGGACGTGGTGGACCCGGCACTGCTCGGCACCAGCAACGTGCTCGGGAGCGTGGGCCGTACCCCCGAGGTGACGACCCTGGTGTTCACCTCCACCGTCGGCGCGATCTTCGGCGACTACGCCGACGTCCGCGAGATGCCCGGCCAGGTGCTGACGGAGCAGTACTTCAACACCACCAGCACGGTGGCCGACAACCCGTACCACTACGCCAAGACGGTCGCCGAACGCGCCGCCTGGGACGCCGAGGCCGCCCAGGGCCGCTGGCGCATGGTGTCGGTCAACCCCGGCCTGGTCCTGGGGCCGTCCCTCGCGCCCGCCTCCGAGTCCGGCAGCCTGTTCCTGCTGGACGAACTGTTCAAGGGCTACTTCTGGTACGGCGCCCCGGACTTCAGTTTCACCACCGCGGACGTCCGTGACGTGGCCGACGCGCACATCGCTGCGGCGGAGAACCCCGCGGCCAAGGGCCGTTACATCGTCGCCCACGAGACGATGACGTCGTTCCTCGAGATGTCCCGGATCATCCGCACCCGCCACCGCCGGGACCTGCGGCTGCCACGCACCGCGCTCCCGCACTGGCCGGTGCGGGTCCTCGGCCCGCTGTTCGGCCTCACCCAGGACTACATACGCAAGCACCTCGGCATCCGCTTCCGCGTCGACAACAGCCGCAGCGTCCACGAACTGGGCCTTGTCTACCGGCCGGTCGAGGAGACCCTCCTCGACCACCACGAGAGCTGGCGCACGCGGCGGCGGAGGGTCTGACGCCTTCCGACGCCCGGGTCCGTCCCGGCTACGCGGGGCGGACCACCCGGTGGATCGCCGACTCCCCGGCGTTGTAGATCGACTCCTCGCGGATGGACGCTCCCGGGCTCGGCGCGTGGATCATCGTGCCGCCACCCGCGTAGATTCCGACGTGGCTGTCGTTGTCGAAGAAGAAGACCAGGTCACCGGGTTCGACGGCGGCCAGCGTCACCGGGGTGCCGGCCAGCGTCTGCTCCGGCGCGGTACGCGGCAGCGTGACACCCGCGGCCCGCCAGGCGGCCTGGGTGAGGCTGGAGCAGTCGTACGACTCCGGTCCGGTCGCCCCCCAGACACACGGCCGCCCGATCTGCGCCCGCGCGAACTCCAGCGCCTTCATGGCCTTGCCGGGCTCGGCCACGGCGACGGCCTGGGGGAAGGAGGCGGGCGCCGGGGCCGGGGCGGTGACCACCGGGACGGCGGGGGCCGGCGCCATGGGGGGCGCGGGCACGACGGGCGTGGGTGCGGTGGCCGTCGCTACGGCGGGTGCGGCCATCGTCACGGGTGCGGTGGCCGTCGCGGCAGGGGGCGTCGCCACCGGAGCCGCGGCCAAGGCCGTGGGCATCGGAGCGGACGGCAGCGGCACCGGCATCGGCATCTGCGTGGGCAGCGGTGCGGGGGGCGGGGTCATCGGCACGGCGGGGGCGTAGCCGGGGGTCGCGGGCTGCATTGCGGTGGCGTACGCGGCAGCGGCCGTGCCGAGGCCGGCCGGCGGGTAGGCGGGCATGGCGGGCATGACCGCGGTGGGGGCCTGGGCCGGGGCGTCGTACCCACCCGTGGGGAAGCCCGTCCCGGGGGCGGCGGCGGGCGCGGTGGCGTAGGTGGCGGCATAGGCGGCCGCCTGGGGCGACATGACCTGGAAGGAGCCGGTGTCGATCGGTGCGGGCGCGGGTGCGGCGACGGGAGCGGGTACGGGTGCGGGTGCGACGGCCGGGAAGGCCCCCGAGTCGGTCGAGGCCGAGGACGGCATCGGGAAGGTGCCGGTCGCGCCCGGCGTCATGATGCGGAAGGAACCGGTGTCCGCCGGGGACGGCGCGGCGGCCGTGCCCGGCATCGGGAAGGTGCCCGTACCGCCCGGCGTCATGACACGGAAGCCGCTGCTGTCGGTCAGGGGGTCCGTGGCGGGGGTGGTGCCGGGGGTCATGACGCGGAAGCCGCCGCTGTCCGTCATCGGGTTCGAGGCGGGGGTCATGACGCGGAAGCCGCTGCTGTCGGTCAGGGGGTCCGTGGCGGGGGTGGCGTCGGTGGTGCCGGGGGTCATGACGCGGAAGCCGCCGCTGTCCGTCATCGGGTTCGAGGCGGGGGTCATGACGCGGAAGCCGCTGCTGTCGGTCAGGGGGTCCGTGGC
>NZ_JBFACN010000022.1:20749-20932 GCF_040640875.1 Streptomyces sp. NPDC021562 | reverse complement strand
CGGGGGTGGCGTCGGTGGTGCCGGGGGTCATGACGCGGAAGCCGCCGCTGTCCGTCATCGGGTTCGAGGCGGGGGTCATGATGCGGAAGCCGCTGCTGTCGGTCAGGGGGTCCGTGGCGGGGGTGGCGTCGGTGGTGCCGGGGGTCATGACGCGGAAGCCGCCGCTGTCCGTCATCGGGTTCG
>NZ_JBFACN010000022.1:0-20656 GCF_040640875.1 Streptomyces sp. NPDC021562 | reverse complement strand
GGGTTCGAGGCGGGGGTCATGATGCGGAAGGCGCCGCTGTCGGTCATGGGGTTCATGGCCTGGGCGGCGTCGTCGGCTCCGGGGGGCATGGTGCGGTAGGAACCCGTGTCCGCCGGCCGCACGGTCTGGGCCGCGCCGGCCCCGGGGGTCATGACGCGGAAACCGCCGGTGTCCATGGCGGGTACGGGCGGGATCGCTCCCGTCTCCGTCACGGTCATCGCCGGCAGCACGCCCGTGCCGGTCAGGGCGTCGGTCCGGAAGGAGCCGGAGTCGGTGCGCTGGGCGGGGATGCCGACGGCGGCCGTCGACCACTCCTGCGCCGGCACCCGGGTCTCGGGCATCGGCCAAGGGCTCTGCGACGCCTGGGCGGCGGGCAGCGGGGCGGGCGCGGGCTGCGGGGGCGGGGAGAGCTGCACGGCCGGTGTGGGCCCCGGGGCCCGGAGTGCTTCGGGGGGCGTGCCCGTCGGCTGCCCGGTGCGCTGCGACAGCAGCTCACGCGCCTTGGCGACCTTCAGCTGGCTCTTGGTCTTGGAGGTGCCCGGCGCGGTCCGGCGCGGAGCGGCCGCGGACAGGGCCTTGGGCGGGCTCGACGGGTTCGGCCCGACCGCGGGCACCGCCGCGGCCGGCCCCGCCGTCAGCTCCAGCTTCGGGCGCTCCGCGGGCAGCTCACGGACGACCTCGGCGTCGCTCTGCGCGGACGGCCCCGCGGGCAGCGCCGGTCGGGACGGCCCGGAGCCCTCCAACTGGCCGAGCAGGTCGGCGGCCATGGCGCTGACCTGCCGGCGCGGGCCGGGCCGCTCGGGCATCCGGTCGGACGGCAGCGCGGCCGGCACACTCGGTCCCAGCTTCGCCCGCGCGCCCTCGAACCACTCCCGGGCGATGTTGTCGAGGCCAGGGTCGTCCGTACGCTGCCGCTTGAAGAGCGGGACCCCGCGTGAGCGCGAACCGCCGTTCATCGCCCGTGTGGCGTTGTAGTTCCCGGTGGCGTTCTCGGCCTGGTCGTAGAGGTTGTTGATCCGCTGTCGAACCTCGTCACGGCTCTCGGACGCCATGGGGGTCGTGCTCCTTCCGTGCTCCGCCTACCGGGGGTTCGGGCCTGGAATCCGGAAGGTATGCCCTACGGCCGGTGCCTGCCAGGCATTCGGCCGATTCACCCCAGTGGTCGGTCGGGTCCCCGCTCCGGATCGCCCCGAGGGGCCCGGACTCGGCGGAGGCCGCGCGGCCCGACGGGATTCGCCGGGGGGAGCCGAGCGGCTTGAACGTCAACTTAGCCAACTTGTGTCACTCGTGTGAAGGTTGGCGAGCGTAATGTCCGATACGTATTTGTGATGTTCGTCGTACTGTTCGGTATGGGTATACGTGGCCCGGCATTTCGCCCGCGCGGCGATCACAGTCGGACGACCACCAGCGCGGTGTCGTCGGTCGCGCCGTCCGGCGGGAGCAGCTCGCGCAGTACGGCGTCGGCGAGGTCCTCGGGCCCCAACTCGCGGTTGTCGGAAAGGGATCGGGCGAGCCGGCGCAGTCCGGTGTCGATGTCCTCGCGGCGGCGCTCGACGAGTCCGTCGGTGTACAGGACGAGCGTCGCGCCGTCGGCGAACGCGGTGACGGCCTGCGGGCGCGGCTGCGGATCGGGGCGGGCGTCGAGCGGGGGATCGGTGGCCCGGTCGAGGAACTCCACCCGGCCGACGGGGTGCAGCAGGGCGGGTGGCGGGTGCCCGGCGCTGCTGTAGGTGACCGTGTGCCGGTCGAAGTCGACGAACGCCGTCACCGCCGTGGCCGACTCGGCGCCGTCCACCACGTGCGCGTACCGCCCCAGCACGTCGAGTGCCTGGGCGGGGCCCTCGGCCACCCGGGACGCCGCGGTCAGCGCGCTGCGCAACTGCCCCATCACGCACGCCGCTTCGAGACCGTGCCCGACCACGTCGCCCACCGAGACGGCGACCCGGTCCCCGCCGACGAGGTCGACCAGGTCGTACCAGTCGCCGCACACGTTCAGCCCGCCGGTCGCCGGCCGGTAGCGTACGGCCGCTCGGTGCCGCCCCAGCTTCCGGGGGGCGGGGAGCATCGCCTCCTGGAGGGCGACGGCCACCTCGCGCTCCTTGCTGTGCGCCTGCCGCAGCCGCTCGTTGATCTTCTGCAACTCGCCCGCCCGCCGGTACAGTTCGGCCTCCAGCACGTCCGCCCGCCCGTCGACGGCGGCCCGGCGGGCCCGGATCAGTTCGGTGACCTCCTCCACCCGGTGCACCAGCAGGACGACCTTGCCGTCCGGGTCGAACAGGGGCACGTTCACCGGGCTCCAGTAGCGCTCCTCCCAGGTTCCGGGCCGGCCCGGCACCTGCACGTCGTACCGCTGGAGGGCCATCGTGTCGCGCTCGCCGGTGGCGAGGACCCGGCGCAGCGAGCACTCGAGATTGCGCATGCCGGTGGCGCTGGAGTCGTCGGGGTTGTCCGGGAAGACGTCGAACAGGTACCGCCCCACCACCTCCTCGCGCCTGCGTCCGGCCATGCGCAGGAACTCGGCGTTGACGTCCGCGTACACCAGGTCCGGGGTCAGCAGGGCCACCATCCCGGGCAGGTTCTGGAAGACCGTCGCGTAGTCGATCCCCGCGCCGCTCGTGCCGTCGCTCATGACAGGGGCCACCTCCCCGCCGTGTTCGCACCAGTTTCGCACGGAAAGTGCGGTGTGCGCCGCGCTACCTGCTCCAATCCCGCTCCGGGCCTCCTCGCCACCGCCTGCCCGGCGGCGTCCCGGGCCGGCGCGGTGATCGCGGACATCGGCGGCGTCCTACCGCACCGGCGCGTTGACCGTCCGTCACATTACCGAACCGTAACCTGACGGCTGCTACCCGCGGTAACCACATGCTGGTTACCGTCGGGTAAACCGCATCCGCCCCGTCGGCCGCTCCGGGGACGCGCGCTCCACCCCCACCTCCCCCTCCCACGCCCCAGCACGTCCAGGAGGCTCCCCATGCCTGTCCGCGCTCGTCTGCTGGCCACCGCCGTCGTCGCCGCCGCCTGCCTCTGTCTCCAGACCCTGCAGGCCACGGCGTCCCAGGCGGAGGTCTCCCGGGGTGTCACCATCCCGGCCTTCTACGACCCGCCCGCCACCCTGCCCACGGCCGACGGCGCCCTCGTCCGCACCGCGCCCCTTCCGCTGGCCCTCAGCCTCCCGAGCCTGCCCGGGCCGCTGCCGGGCACCGCCACCCGGCTGATGTACAAGTCCACCGACTCGGCCGGCCGGCCGGTCGCGGTCACCGGCGCCTACCTCGAGCCGACGTTCCCCTGGCTCGGCCCCGGCGCCCGCCCGCTGGTCGCCGTGGCCCCCGGCACCATGGGCCAGGGCGACCAGTGCGCCGCCTCCATGGGCCTGGAGCACCCGCTGCTCCTCAACGGCCGGACGGTGTCCGTCGGTTACGAGGACCTGTCCGTCTACCGGCTGCTCGCCGAGGGGGTCGCGGTCGTCGTCACCGACTACGTCGGGCTCGGCGCCACCGACCGGCTGCACACCTACGTCAACCGGCTGGACGGTGCGCACGCCGTCCTGGACGCCGTACGGGCCGCCCGGCACGTGCCCGGCGCCTCGGTCACCGCGGCCTCGCGGGTGGGTCTGTTCGGGTACAGCGAGGGCGGCGGCGCCACCGCCGCGGCCGCCGAGATCCAGCCCGGCTACGCCCCGGACGTCACCCTCTCCGGCAGCTACTCCGGGGCGCCGCCCGCCGACCTCACCGCCGTCACCGCGGCCATCGACGGCAGCGACCTGGCCGGCGCCCTCGGCTGGGCGGTGAACGGGTTCGTCCAGTCCGACCCGGCGCTGAAGCCGATCGTCGACGCCCACCTCGGCGCGGCGGGCCGGGCCGCCCTCACCGACCTGTCGACGATGTGCGTCGGGGACGCGCTCCTCGCCTACGGCTCCCGGCACAGCTCCGCCTGGACGAGTGACGGCAGCTCCATCTCCGACGTCATCGCCGAGGAGCCGGCGTTGCGGGCCTTCCTGGACGGGCAGCGCATCGGCGGGACGGCGCCGGTGAGTCCGGTACGGCTCGCGACCGGTGTCAGCGACGACCTCGTACCGCATGCGCAGGCCCGGCAGCTGGCCGTCGACTGGTGCGGCGAAGGGGCGGACGTCACCTATGTGCCGGTCGTCCTGCCGGACGCGGGCCGCGCCCTGCTGAACCACCTGGCGCCCCTGCTCACCGACCAGGGCGACGCCATCGCCTGGCTGACCGCCCGGCTCTCCGGTGTGCCGGCCGGCTCCAACTGCCGGACCCTGCCCGCGCAGCCGTGAGCGACGCCCCCGCTTGCCGACGGCGGGCATCGCGGGGCAGGCTGCCGGTGTGCCCACCTTGCTGATCGTCCATCACACCCCCTCGCCGCACTGCCAGGCCATGTTCGAGGCCGTGGTCTCCGGGGCGACCGCCCCGGAGATCGAGGGGGTGCGGGTGGTACGGCGGGCCGCCCTGTCCGCCACCGCCTCCGACGTGCTCGCGGCCGACGGGTACCTGCTCGGCACCCCGGCCAACCTCGGCTATCTCTCCGGGGCCCTCAAGCACTTCTTCGACCAGATCTACTACCCGTGTCTGGACGGCACGCGGGGCCGCCCCTTCGGTGCCTACGTGCACGGCGGCAACGACGTCACCGGGGCCCTGCGCGCCCTGGACGCCATCACGACCGGCCTGGACTGGCGAAAGACGGCCGAACCGGTCACGGTGACCGGCGAGCCCACGAAGGCCGACCTCGAGGCCTGCTGGGAACTGGGAGCGACCCTCGCGGCCTGCCTGTCGACGGACGGCTGAGCGCCCCCGCCCCGGCGGGGGCGCCCGCCCGTACGGCCGAGTGGCGGGTGGTGGGGGTCAGGGAGCCGGGACCGTGTGGGGTTGGTCCGGTCCGGGTTTCGGGCGGGTGCGGGTCCAGGACGGGTCGGCGGCGAGGTCAGGGGTGGGGGGACGGTCCATGGGTCGACGGGTCTCCTGAGATGTGGGGGGTGGAACACTCGTCCGGTGCCGTGGACAGCTCGGCCCAGACGACGCGAGCGGCGGATCCTTCCGGTCCGACCTGCACGCCCCAGTCGAGGCTGAGCGCGTCGACCAGGAACAGCCCGCGGCCGTTCTGCTCGTCGGGTCTCGCCTGCCGGGGAGCCGGCAGCGTGAAACCGCCGTTCTGGTCCTCGACCTCGATGCGGACCCGGTCGTCGGTGGCCTGCACCCGGCACACGATCCGGCGGCCCGCGGAGTGCACGATCGCGTTGGTGACCAGTTCGGAGGTCACCAGCACCGCGTTGTCGCGGGCCTCGTCGGGCACCCCCCAGGTGCCGAGCAGTTCGCCCACGCTCCGGCGGGCGTTGCCCACCGCGCGGGGCGTCGGTGCCAGATCGAAGACGCGGCTGCGCGGGACGGGGCGGTCCCCGGAGGCGAACCGGTCGAGGCCTTGCGGCCCAGGGAGTCGACCGAGGCGTTCGCCTCCGGGTGGTCCGGGGATTCCCGTCGCGTCGGACGGGCGGTGCGGGCCCTCGGCGGCGGCCATCAGGGCCGGCCGGGGCGGACCGGGTATCCGGTCGTCGGGGAGTCGGTCGAGCGGCTGGGGGAGAGAGGGCGGGGCCATCGCCGTGCGCCTTTCGTCCGGCTTCGCAGCGTGGGGCTGAGCGGTCTCGTTCGCCCCGGGCCGCTCGGGGGCAGACGACGACCCGTGCCTGGACGGCACCGGGTCACAGCTCAGTCTCCCCCAACTGCTCTGCTTCGCCCGCTCCTTGGTCGGTCGGAGCAGTAAGCCCACTCTGGCATCTGCCAACATCGTCTCGCAACCAGCAAGTTGAAAATTGCAAGAAGCGAAGTGCATGCTGCTCCCGACAAGAAGTGATCGAATGAGTCCGCGATCCGATCACGAGCCCGTGAGACGGTGACCCTGAAACCTGGTGTGAGGGGGTAGGGCGTGACCTCGGAGACCGACTGGGGCGGTGCCCCTTCCGTCCTGCGCATGATCCTGGGCCGGCAACTGGAGGAGATGCGCACGCGGGCCGGGCTCAGTTACGAGCAGGCCGCCGCCGCGATCGGCGTCAGCCACTCCACCATCCGCCGGATGGAGGCCGCCAAGGTCGCCCGGCTCCGGCTGGCGGACGCCGAGAAACTGCTGCAGACGTACGGAGTGACGGACCGCCAGGAGGTCGACACCTTCCTGCAGTCCGTCCGCGAGGCCAACAAGCGCGGCTGGTGGCACACCTACCGCGACGTCATGCCGGACTGGTTCGCCGCGTACCTGAGCCTGGAACAGGCCGCGTTGCAGATCCGCGCCTACGAGAACCAGTTCGTGCACGGCCTGTTGCAGACCCGTGAGTACGCCGCCGCCCTGCTCGGCGCCGGCAACCCGCACGCCCCGTCCGAGGCCACCGAGCGCATGGTGGCGCTGCGGATGCGCCGCCAGGAACTGATCACCCGGCAGGCACCGCCCCGGCTGTGGGTCGTGATGGACGAGACGGTGCTGCGCTGGCCGGTCGGCGGTGCCGAGGTCATGCGTGCCCAGATCGACCACCTGATCGAGATCAACCGGCTGCCCAACGTCACCGTGCAGATCATGCCGTTCGCCAACGGCCCGCACCCCGCCATGCGCGCGGGCGCGTACCACCTCTTCCGGTTCAAGGCACCCGAACTGCCCGACATCGTCTATCTCAACGGCCTGGTGGGCGCCGTCTACCTGGACAAGAGCGCCGACGTCGTGGTCTACCGCGAGGCTCTGGACCGGTTGGGCGCCCAGGCGGCGCCCGCCAGGAAGACCGAGGTCCTCCTCGGTGCGATTCGCAAGGAGCTCTGACGTGCACCACCCCGTACACAACGGCGTCCCGTCCCGGCAACTCGGCGCGCGCGGCTGGTCCAAGCCGTGGAGCGACGACGCCGGCGGCGCCTGCGTGGAAGTGAAGAAGCTCGCCGACGGCCGGGTCGCGGTACGCCAGTCGACCGACCCCGACGGCCCCGCCCTGGTCTTCACACCCCGCGAGATGACGACCTTCCTGACCGGCGTGAAGGCGGGTGACGCCGACTTCCTGATGTGAGCCTTGCGCTGGGAACTTCCTTGCTATAGCTGATCGTTCACACACCCCCGCATCCCCCTCACCGGAATGGGAGACACGGCGTTGCCCGAAAACGGATGGCCGGCCGACCGCATCGACACCGAGAACGCGCATTCCGCGCGGATCTACGACTACATCCTGGGCGGCAAGGACTTCTACCCCGCCGACCAGGAGGCGGGTGACGCCATGGCCCACGAGTGGCCGGCGCTCCCGATCCACATGCGCGCCAACCGCGACTGGATGAACCGTGCCGTGCGCTGGCTCGCCGAGGAGGCGGGCATGCGCCAGTTCCTCGACGTCGGCACCGGCATCCCCACCTCCCCGAACCTCCACGAGATAGCCCAGGCGGTCTCCCCGGACTCCCGGGTCGTCTACGTGGACAACGACCCGATCGTCCTCACCCTGTCCCAGGGCCTGCTCTCCAGCACGCCCGAGGGCAGGACGGCGTACATCGAGGCCGACTTCCGCGACCTGACGGGCCTCTTCGACACCCCCGAACTGCGCGAGACGCTCGACCTCGACAAGCCGGTGGCGCTGACGGTGATCGCCATCGTGCACTTCATGCTCGACGAGGACGACGCCGTCGGTGTCGTACGACGCCTGCTCGAACCGCTGCCCTCCGGCAGCTACCTGGCGATGTCCATCGGCACCGCCGAGTTCGCGCCCGAGGAGGTGGGCCGGGTCGCCCGCGAGTACGCGGCCCGCAACATGCCCATGCGGCTGCGCACCATCGACGAGGCCCACGAGTTCTTCGAGGGTCTCGAACTGGTCGAGCCGGGCATCGTGCAGGTCCACAAGTGGCACCCGGACGGCACCGGCGAGGAAGGCATCCGCGACGAGGACATCGCGATGTACGGAGCGGTCGCCCGCAAGCCGTGACCTGGACCCCGTGCCGGGACCGGGCTCACCTTCCCGGTCCCGGCACGGATCGACGTCAGGGCCGGCCCGCGCCGTGTCCGAGGACGCCGTGATGGTGGCGGCGGTGCACGGCCGCGGTGCGGTGCAGGGCGATCAGGGCCGCGTCGTCACCGAGCCGGCCTCCCGCGTGGGCCAGCAGATCGCGGCGGATGTGGTGCATCAACGACTCGGGAGCGGCGTCGGTCCACTGCGCGACCCGCTCCGCGAGCGGGTAGAAGCGGCCCTGCCCGTCCCGTGCCTCGACGACGCCGTCGGTGTACAGCAGCAGGGTGTCGCCCGGCTCGAAGGAGAAGACGTCCAGGGTGTGCTCGGGACCGTCCGGGCCGGGCACCCCCAGGGGCGGCGACGGATGCAGGCTCGGCACGGTGACCACGTGCCCCGGGCTGAGCAGCAGGGGCGGCGGATGGCCGGCACTGGTCATCCGGGTCAGCGGGTCCTCGTCGGGGATCTCGACCAGCAGCGCGGTGACGAACCGCTCGCCCGCCTCCTCCGGGGTGTCCAGCTCCGCGGAGTAGCGCTGCACGCTCTGCTCCAGGGAGGTCGCCAGCTCCGGCAGGGAGACGTGCCGGTGGGAGGACTCCCGGAAGGCGCCCAGCAGCAGCGCCGCCTCGCCGATCGCGGACAGCCCCTTGCCCCGGACGTCCCCGATCAGCACCCGGACCGCCCGGTCGCCGCGGGCGGCCGCGTACAGATCGCCGCCGATCTGCGCCTCGTCCTCGGCGGCCAGGTAGAGCGAGGCGATCCGCAGCGGTCCGATGTACTCGGGCAGCGGCCACATCAGCACGTGCTGCGCGGCCTCGGCGACCGTCCGTACCTGGGCCAGCTGGGCGCGCCGGCGCTCCCGGACCGCGCTGTAGACCACCACGATGGCCGAGAGCAGCACGAGGGTGACGGTCTGCACGACGTGGTTGGCGGTGCCCAGCCCGCCGTGGAAGACGGCGATCACGATCTGGGCGGCCACCGCGAGCGCTCCGACCAGCGCGGTCGACCGCGGGCCCGCGAAGGAGGGGGTGAGCGCCGGGGCGATGACCAGGGCGGGGCCCAGATGGATGTCCTCGGGCGTGCGGAGGTCCGCCACCATGATCACCACGATGAGCGCGATCGGCAGCAGCAGCAGGGCGTGCGAGGACTGCCACGACTGTCGCGGGATCACGCCCTTCCACCGGCTCCCCATGACTACCAGCGTGCGGCACCGCCACGTGCCCGGCCACCGCGAGGCCGGCCGGGCGCGACCGGCGGACTACAGGTTCACGGAGCGCATGCCGGACTCGTCGTAACGCTCGCCCGCGGCCTTCGGCACCTCGGCGTCGATCCTGGCCAGGTCGTCCTTGGTCAGCTCGACGTCCACGGCGCCCGCGTTCTGTTCCAGGTAGCTGCGGCGCTTGGTGCCGGGGATCGGGACGATGCCGTCACCCTGGGCCAGCACCCAGGCGAGGGCCAGCTGCGCCGGGGTGACCTCCTTCTCGGCGGCGATCTCCTTCACCTTGGCGGCGAGCCGCAGGTTGGCGTCCAGGTTGTCGCCGGTGAAGCGGGGGCCGTTGCGCCGGAAGTCGTTCGCGTCGAGCTCCTCGGGGGAGGAGAACCGGCCGGCGAGGAAGCCGCGGCCCAGCGGCGAGTACGGGACGAACCCGATGCCCAGCTCCCGGCAGGTCGGGATGACCCCGTCCTCCGGGTCGCGGGTCCACAGCGAGTACTCGGTCTGCACGGCCGTGATCGGGTGCACCGCGTGCGCCCGCCGGATCGTCTCGGGGCTCGCCTCGCTCAGCCCGATGTGCCGCACCTTGCCCTCGGCGACCAGTTCGGCCATCGCGCCGACGGTCTCCTCGATCGGCACGTTCGGGTCGACGCGGTGCTGGTAGTACAGGTCGATGTGGTCGGTGCCGAGCCGCTCCAGCGAGCCGTGCACGGAGCTGCGGACGTGCTCGGCCGAACCGTCCTGGCGGCCGATGCTGCTCATGTCGCCCGGTACCGCGTGGTCCATCCGGTAGTTGAACTTCGTGGCGATCACGTACTCGTCCCGGTGCCCCCGGATCGCCTCGCCCACCAGCGTCTCGTTGGTGAGCGGACCGTAGAGCTGGGCGGTGTCGAGGAAGGTGACGCCCAGTTCCAGGGCCCGGTGAATGGTCTTGACGCCCTCGTCCTCGTCGGCGCTGCCGTAGAAGGCCGACATCCCCATGCAGCCGAGGCCGATGGCGGAAACCTGCAGATCCCGCAGAGTGCGCTGTCGCATGTGACTCCCAGCCTTTCCTGCTGATTGGTGCTGTGCTGGGGACGCTACGACCTGAAGCGCACTCGAAGTCAAACGCGGACGGTCCGGGGCGGGGCGTGCCGCGCCCCGGACCGTCCGGCACCCGTCAGGACGTGAGCCGGACCGGCAGTTCGAAGAGGTCGTTCTGGGTGACCACCGGCTTGTTGCGCAGTTCGGACGCGGGCACCGCGAGATCCAGGCCGGGGAAGCGGTCGTAGAGCGCGGGCAGCGCGACCCCCGCCTCCAGCCGGGAGAGCGCCGCACCGGGGCAGACGTGCGGCCCGTGCCCGAAGGAGATGTGCCGGTTCCTCGACTCACGGGTGACGTCGAACTCCCCGGCGCTCGGCCCGTGGGCCTCCTCGTCCCGGCCGATCGCGGCGTACGACACGATCAGCGCGTCGCCCGCCGGCAGCACCCTGTCGCCCACCGGGACGTCCTCGGTGGCGAACCGGATCAGCACGTGCGAGGTCGGGGTGGACCAGCGCAGGGTCTCCTCGACCACCGCCGACCAGTCCACCTCCCCGGCGAGCACGGCGGCCCGCTGCTCGGGATGGGTGGAGAGGTTGACCACGGCGTTCACGATCAGGGAGATGGTGGTCTCGTGACCGGCCGCCACCATCAGCTGGAGGGTGGAGACGATCTCCTCGTCCGTGAGGTGGTCGCCGTCCTCGGAGGCCAGGATCAGCGCGCTGGTCAGGTCGTCGCCGGGTTCGGCCCGTTTGGCGGCCACGGTCGCCGCCATGATCCCGGCCAGCTCGGTGAGGGTCGCGACGACCTCGGCGGGCGGCGTCTGGGTGGAGAAGAACTTCTCGAACAGCACCTTCAGGCGGGGCAGCTCGGCCTCGTCGATGCCCATCAGGTCGGCGATGACGTACATGGGCAGGGGGTAGGCGAAGGCCGCCTTGAGGTCGACGCGCTCGGCGTCCGCGGGGAGGGCGTCCAGGAGGTCCTGGGTGAGCTTCTGGATCCGCTCCCGCATCTGCTCCACCCGGCGCGGAGTGAGCGCCTGCGCGACCAGTGTGCGCATCCGGCGGTGGTCGGCGCCGTCGACGGTCAGCATCGAACGACCGGGGTTGGCGAGGCCGATCAGCGGCCAGTCCGGCGCTATCTCCCCGCGCTGCCAGGCACCCCACACGTTGATGTCCTTGACCAGGCGCGGGTCGGTCAGCAGCGCCTTCGCCTCGGCATGGCGGGTGACGGCCCAGACCGGCACCCCGCCGGGCAGTTCGACGGCGGCGAGCGGGCCGGCGGCGCGCAGCCGCGCGCTCTCGCCGTCCAGGTCGGTGACGAAGGGGTCGAGGGCGATCCGGGCTTGTTCGATACCGGTCGTCATCGTGACGTGCCTCCCAGGGCAGGGTCGGGTAACTGCGCCATGCGGTGCTGCGCCTGTCTCTCGGTGCGGATCGGAGGATCAGTGGGCCGGTACGGGGGTGAACCGGACGGGCAGCGCGGTCAGCCCGCGCAGCCACGGCGAGGGCCGCCGGGTGAGGGCGTCGGCGGGGACCGCCAGGTCGATGTCCGGGAGCCGGTCGAGGACGACCTCGATCCCGGTCCTGGCGATCACCTCGGCGACCTCCTGGGCGGGGAACGGGCAGCGGTGCTCGCCGTGCCCGAAGGAGAAGTGCGCGTTGTTGCCGCCGGTCAGCGCGGAGGCGTCGGTGCGCACCTGAGGATCGGAGTTGGCGCCCTGCAGGCCGAGGATCAGCAGGTCGCCGGCGCGGATCCGGCGGCCGCCCAGCCGGGTGTCCCGGGACGCCCAGCGGCCGGCGATGTTCTGGCTGGGGGTGTCCTCCCACAGCACCTCGTTCATCGCCTCGGCGACACTGTTGCGGCCACCGAACAGGGAGGCGGCGAACCGGTCGTCGGTGAGCATCAGACGCAGCGAGTTGCCGATCCAGTCGGCGGTCGGCTGGTGCCCGGCCGCCATCATGACCATCAGGTCCTGCATGATCTCTTCGTCGGTGAACCCGCTCGTGTCCTGGAGCATCCGCGACACCACGTCGTCGGCCGGGTCCGCCCTGCGGTCGCCGAGCAACCGCGCCATGGAGGAGGCAAGGTGCTGCTGGCCGGCGATCGCCCGGTCACGGCCGTCGATCATGTCGTTGAGCGCGGTGACCAGGCCGGGGCCCTCCTCGTCGGAGAAGCCGTACAGCCGCGCCAGCACCCGAACGGGCAGCAGCATCGCGTACTGGCCGATCAGGTCGGCCTCGCCGCTGGTGCACAGTCCGTCGATCAGCTCGTCCGCGAACCGCTCGGCGTGACCGCGCAGCACGAACGGGTCGACGGCCTCCAGCGCGTCGCTGATCATCCCGGCGCGCTCGCGGTGCCGCTCGCCGACCGTGTAGAGGATCGACGGCTGCTTGCGGCCGATCATCGGCAGCAGCGGCCAGTCGTCGGGGATCAGGTCCCACTGGTTCCACAACTCCGAGTCCCGGCTGAACAGCACCGGATCCCCGGTCACCTGGTGCAGCTCGCGGTAGCCGAGCACCAGCCACGCGGGCACGTCCCCGTCCAGCACGACGGGGGTCACGGCGCCGTGGTCGCGCCGCATCTCCCGGTACAGACGCGCCGGTTCGGTCTGGAACCGGGGGCCGCCGAGCGGCACGGCTTCGGGGGTCACACGAACTCCTGTCGGGGCAGGTCCGCCGGTGCGGACGGGCCGGCGTACCGGTTCTTGACGTGCTGGACGAGCGTGATCAGCACCTGCTTGCCGGACTCCCGGGAGCGGGCGTCGCAGGTCAGCAGCGGGACGTGCGGATCCAGGTCGAGGGCGTGCCGGACGTCCTCGGGCGGGTGCACGGCGCCGCCGAAGTCGTTGCAGGCCACGATGAACGGGGTGCCGTGCTTCTCCAGGCGGTCGATGGCGTACCAGGAGTCGTCGATCCGCCGGGTGTCGACGAGCACGACCGCGCCGAGGGTGCCGGAGAACAGCCGGTCCCACAGGAACCAGAACCGCTCCTGGCCCGGCGCCCCGAACAGGTACAGCACGTTGCGGGCGTCCAGCGTGATCCGGCCGAAGTCGAAGGCGACGGTGGTGGCGGACTTGCCGCGGACCTCGCGGACGTCGTCGACCCCCTCGCCGGCCTGGGTCATCGTCTCCTCGGTGCTGAGGGGACGGATCTCGCTGACCGAGCGGACCAGGGTGGTCTTGCCGACGCCGAAGCCGCCCACGACCACGATCTTGAAACCGTTGTCGGCGGAAGCACCCAACGGGGTGCGCGCGTCAGAGGTTGCGGAGTCCAACGAGCACCTGCTCCAGGATGTCGGGATCGGTGATGGCCGGCCGGTACGGGTGGCGGGCACTGACCCGGCCGGCCGCCAGCAGGTCGCCCAGCAGGATCTTGGTGATGCTCACCGGCAGCCCCAGCTCCGCGGCGATCTCGACCACGGAGACCGGGAACTCGGCCAGCCGGAGGATCGCCGCGTGCTCCGACTGCATGCCGGTGGCCGGCTCCGACTCGGCCACGACCAGCGTGACCAGGTCGAAGGGGTTGTCGGGGCCGACGCCGCTGCGACCGCCGGTGATGGTGTACAGACGGTCGGGCGCGTCGTCCCTGCCGGGCCGGCTCATGCGGTGCGGGGCTGCGCGGTCAGATGTTCGCCGAGCTGCTCGACCAGTTCGCTCATGTTGTGCCCGACCAGACCCGGTTCGGCGTCCTCGCTGGTCACCACGGCCAGGTGGGCGCCCTCGCCGGCCTCCACGATGAACAGCACACCCCCGTAGAACTCGGTCATCGCCGACCGCACGCCGCCGCTGCCGTCGCCGAACTCCACGGACGCCCCGTGCGACAGCGACTGGATGCCGGCGGCGATCGCCGCGAGCTGGTCGGCCTGGTCGACGGAGAGCTCCGGCGTACGGCACAGCTTGAGCCCGTCGCGGGAGAGCACGAGGGCGTGCCGCGCGCCGGGGGTGCGCTCCAGGAGGCCCTCGATGAGCCAGGTGAGCTTGGAGTCGGCGGTGGTCCTGCCGGTCATGAAGTGGGGTCGCCTTCCGGATGCGCGTGCGGGTGGGAGATGTGGTCGGGTTCGGACTCCGGGTGGGGCGCGGGGACCGGGTCGTGCGCGGGGGTGGGGGCGTACCGGGCCGACGCCTCACCGGAGCCGGCGGGGGAGTCCGGGGCCCGGTCGACCTGATGGGTGGCGGGGGCGGTCGGGGCGGGGGTAGGTGGGCGGACCGCCTGGCGGAAGCTGCTGAAGCGGGCCGCGCGGACCCGGGCGTCCTCGGCGGTGGGCGTGGGGCGCGGCTCCTGCGGCTGGGGCGCCGACCTGCGTTCGGCCTCGGCGAGGGTCCGGCCGCGGCGCCGCCTGGGCAGCCCG
Organism: Streptomyces sp. NPDC021562; assembly: GCF_040640875.1. Taxonomy (NCBI): domain Bacteria; kingdom Bacillati; phylum Actinomycetota; class Actinomycetes; order Kitasatosporales; family Streptomycetaceae; genus Streptomyces; species Streptomyces sp. NPDC021562. Next base: position 6,116 of record NZ_JBFACN010000022.1, on the reverse strand, counting down.
GTCGGCCCTGCCTCGTCCTCGTCGGGCTCGGCGTCCGCCGCGGACTCGTGCACGGGGACCGGGTCCAGCGGGGCGGGCTCGGGCGCGGGCGCCTGCGCCGCCTGGGGGAGCTCCGGTTCGTCACCGACCGGGGTGGTCAGCAGCTCCTGCGGAATGAGCATCAGCACCCCGGTGCCCCCGCGCGCCGACGGCCGGAACGACACCTTCAGGCCGTGCTTGCCGGCCAGCCGGCCCACCACCGCGAGACCGAGCCGGGTGCCGGTGAGCCCGCCCAGCCCGGTGGTGTCGCCGGAGACCGCCCGCTCGGCGCGGCGCAGCTGCACGTCGCCCATGACCAGACCGCTGTCCTCCACGGACACGATGACCCCGGCCGGCACCTCCTCCACGTACACGTGGACCTCGGCCGTCGGCGGCGAGAAGTTGGCCGCGTTGTCGAGGAGTTCGGCCAGCGCGTGCATGACCCCCTCGGCGGCGTGCCCGGCGACGGCCGCCTCGCTCACCGAGTGCACCCGCACCCGGCGGTAGCCGCTGATCCGGCCCATGGCCCCGCGCAGGATGGACTCCATGCCGATCGGACGCGCCCAGCGACGGCCGGAACGCGCCCCGGTCAGCACCGCGATGGAGTCGGCGAGCCGGCCCGCCTGGGCCGTGCGGTGGTCGAGGTGCAGCAGGTCCGCCAGCACGTCCTCGTCGGTGTGCCGCTCCTCCATGCTCCGCAGGTCGGCGAGGGTGGCGGTGGCCAGGGCCTGCATCCGGCCCGCCGCGTTGCCGGCGGCGGCGATCGCCGCCGCCCGCTCCCGGGACGCCTGTTCCAGCGCGGCGGTGAGCCGGGTGTGCTCCTGCCGGTACCAGTCCAGCTCCTGACCGGTGTCCTCCTGGAGGCGGGCCCGTTCCTGCTCGAAGGAGTCCGCGAACTCGCTTCGCTGCTGCGCGAGTTCGTCGATGAGGCGCTGCTGCTCCTGGCGGGCCTCCTCGGTCGTGCGGGCCTGCTGCTGGAGCAGCCTTCCGATGTCCTGGGTCACCGTCTCCAGCCGGCGCCGGGCGGCACGCGCGGTCCGCGCCGCGTGGACGGCCCAGGTCACCGTGGCGCACAGCAACAGCGCGGCCACGCTCGCCCCGAGCGCGAGGGGCGTGCGCACCGAGGCCGGGGCGGCGGTCACCGCGGCGACGACCGCGAGAGCCGACACGACGGCCGTCGGTACGAGGGTCGGAGCAAGCGTGCGGAGGGACGGTCGGTCGCCGGGAGGCGTGGGCGCGGTCATCGGTCCGGTCAGGTCCTCGGAGCAGGTGGGGATGGTGATCCGGTAAATGAGTTGTGACGCTCGGTGTTGAACTGCGCGTCACTATACGAGAGTTCGTGATCGAAACAGAACGCTTCCGGCCGCATTGCCTGGTCGAGGAGACACCGTCCCCGGGGTTTCACCGGTCGGCAGCGCGGTACCCAGGGCGGCGGCCACCTCGTCGGAGGGGGATCGGGAGGGGGACGCGAGGGCGACCGGCAGGGTTCCGTCGTGGACAAGTGATAAACGCGACGCCGGAATTCGACCAGTAGTAGCTCCCGCATCGTCGCAAATGATCCAAACGTCTATACGATGACGCGTGGCACGGCCGGGACGCGGAGAACCTCTTCGTGTGCAGGCCGGCGGCGGGCCGGTGTCGAGGGGGGCGATGCCTTCATGAGGGGCGACTGGAGCCAGGTGGCCGCGGGAGCGGTCCGGTTCGTCCGGCGCACGCTGCGCGGCGAATGGCACGCCATCGTGGTGGACCCGGTACGGCAGCTCGTGCGCCGGGGGCTCTCCGGGATCGTGCTCGCCTTCGTGGCCGCGTTCGGCGTCATCTTCTTCCACGGCATCGCCCAGCACCCCCTCGGCAGAAGACTGGTGTGGCACCTCGGCGGCGTCACCGCCGACCTGCCCCTGTGGCTCTCCCTGCTGCGCACCCCCGTCTCACTCTACGTCCCGGCGCTCGACCTGCCGGTCTGGGCGGGCATCACCCAGCTCTTCCTCGCCTTCGCCCTCGCCGAACTCGCGCTCGGCCGGGGCCGGACCCTCGCCGTCGCGTACCTCACCACCCTGGCGGGCACCATGACCGCCCGGGTGATGGTCGCGCTGGGCCCCGGCTGGTGGGGGTTCGGACTGCCCCCCGAGGCGGGCCGGATCCTCGACACCGGGCCGTCCGCCGCGGTGGTCGGTCTGTTCACCTTCCTGTCGGTGGTCCGCCGGGCACCGGTCGTCTTCACCCTGACCGGCGGCTCGATGGTGTGGGAGTCCATCGCCGTCCCCAACCTCGCCGGCCGCGAGCACCTGATCGCGGTGGCCTCGGCGATCGTCCTCGGCCTGCTGCACGGCCGCCGGCTGCCCGTCCCGGCCCGGATCGTCGCGCGCCCCGTCACGCCCCCGTCACCGCCCCGCTCCGACCCGCCGGTGCGCCGGCCGGGCCCTCCGGTCCACCGCCCCGGCCCCCAGCGCCACCCCGTACCGTCCTACCGGCTCCCCTGAGACACCCCGACCCCGTCGGATACCCCGCAACCCCCTGCGTCACACGGCCGACCCGCCGCACCGTTCGACGACGTCAATGTGATGGTTTTCGCACATCGGCCCCCGCGGGCAACCCCTAAGGTTGCGGCGAGCTACGGCAGGTCACGGCAGGGCGCGGCTGACACCATGGTGTGTGTCGCCGGCAGGCTGAAGGGATCCAGGCATGTTCCGCAAGGTGCTGGTCGCCAACCGTGGAGAGATCGCCATCCGCGCGTTCCGCGCGGGCTACGAGCTGGGTGCGCGCACGGTCGCCGTGTTCCCCCACGAGGACCGCAATTCGCTGCACCGGCTGAAGGCCGACGAGGCCTACGAGATCGGGGAACCCGGGCATCCGGTGCGCGCCTACCTCTCCGTCGAGGAGATCGTGGCCGCCGCCCGGCGCGCCGGGGCCGACGCCGTCTACCCCGGCTACGGGTTCCTCTCGGAGAACCCGGAACTCGCCCGGGCCTGCGAACAGGCGGGCATCACGTTCGTCGGACCGAGCGCCCAGACACTGGAACTGACCGGCAACAAGGCCCGCGCGGTGGCCGCCGCACGCGCCGCCGGCGTACCGGTCCTCGGCTCCTCCGCGCCCTCCAACGACGTCGAGGAACTGGTCAGGGCCGCCGACGAGATCGGCTTCCCGGTGTTCGTGAAGGCCGTCGCGGGCGGCGGCGGCCGCGGCATGCGCCGGGTCGAGGACCCGGCGGCGCTGCGCGAGTCCATCGAGCAGGCTTCCCGGGAGGCCGCCTCCGCGTTCGGCGACCCGACGGTCTTCCTGGAGAAGGCCGTCGTCGACCCCCGCCACATCGAGGTGCAGATCCTCGCCGACGGCGAGGGCAACGTCATCCACCTCTTCGAGCGGGACTGCTCGCTGCAGCGCCGCCACCAGAAGGTCATCGAGCTGGCCCCCGCACCCAACCTCGACCCGGAACTGCGCGACCGCATCTGCGCCGACGCGGTCCGCTTCGCCCGCGAGATCGGCTACCGCAACGCCGGCACCGTCGAGTTCCTGCTCGACCGCGACGGCAACCACGTCTTCATCGAGATGAACCCGCGCATCCAGGTCGAGCACACGGTCACCGAGGAGGTCACCGACGTCGACCTGGTCCAGGCCCAGATGCGCATCGCCTCCGGCGAGACCCTCGCCGACCTCGGGCTCTCCCAGGAGACGGTGAAGCTGCACGGCGCGGCCCTCCAGTGCCGTATCACCACCGAGGATCCGGCCAACGGCTTCCGCCCCGACACCGGCCGCATCAGCGCGTACCGGTCCCCGGGCGGCTCCGGCATCCGGCTCGACGGCGGCACCACCCACGCCGGCACCGAGATCAGCGCGCACTTCGACTCGATGCTGGTCAAGCTCACCTGCCGGGGCCGGGACTTCAAGGCCGCCATCGGCCGCGCCCGGCGGGCCGTCGCCGAGTTCCGCATCCGCGGTGTGGCCACCAACATCCCGTTCCTCCAGGCCGTGCTCGACGACCCCGACTTCCAGGCCGGCCGGATCACCACGTCCTTCATCGAACAGCGCCCGCACCTGCTGACCGCCCGCACCTCCGCCGACCGCGGCACCAAGCTGCTCACCTACCTGGCCGACGTCACCGTCAACAAGCCCCACGGCGACCGGCCCCACCTGGCCGAGTCGACCAGCAAGCTGCCCCCGCTGCCGGCCGGCGAGCCCCCGGCCGGCTCCCGCCAGCGCCTGGTCGAGCTCGGCCCCGAGGGCTTCGCCCACTGGCTGCGCGCGTCGCCCACCATCGGCATCACCGACACCACCTTCCGCGACGCCCACCAGTCCCTGCTCGCCACCCGGGTGCGCACCAAGGACCTGCTCGCCGTCGCCCCGGTCGTCGCCCGCACCCTGCCCGAACTGCTCTCCCTGGAGTGCTGGGGCGGCGCCACCTACGACGTGGCGCTGCGCTTCCTCGCCGAGGACCCCTGGGAGCGGCTCGCGGCGCTGCGCGAGGCGGTCCCCAACATCTGCCTCCAGATGCTGCTGCGCGGCCGCAACACCGTCGGCTACACCCCGTACCCGACCGAGGTCACGGACGCCTTCGTGCAGGAGGCCGCCGCCACCGGCATCGACATCTTCCGCATCTTCGACGCCCTCAACGACGTCGGCCAGATGCGCCCCGCCATCCAGGCCGTACGGGAGACGGGCACCGCGATCGCCGAGGTCGCCCTCTGCTACACCGCCGACCTGTCCGACCCGGACGAGCGGCTCTACACCCTCGACTACTACCTGCGGCTCGCCGAGCAGATCGTGGACGCGGGCGCCCACATCCTCGCCGTCAAGGACATGGCGGGCCTGCTGCGCGCCCCCGCCGCCGCCAAGCTGGTCTCGGCGCTGCGCCGCGAGTTCGACCTCCCGGTCCACCTGCACACCCACGACACCGCGGGCGGCCAGCTGGCCACCTACCTCGCCGCGATCCAGGCGGGCGCGGACGCGGTGGACGGCGCGGTGGCCTCCATGGCCGGTACGACCTCCCAGCCCTCCCTGTCGGCGATCGTGGCCGCCACCGACCACTCGGAGCGTCCCACCGGGCTCGACCTGCGGGCCGTCGAGGACCTGGAGCCGTACTGGGAGAGCGTCCGCAAGGTCTACGCGCCCTTCGAGGCGGGCCTCGCCGCACCGACCGGCCGCGTCTACCACCATGAGATCCCCGGCGGCCAGCTCTCCAACCTGCGCACCCAGGCCGTGGCCCTCGGCCTCGGCGACCGCTTCGAGGACATCGAGGCGATGTACGAGGCCGCAGACCGCATCCTCGGCCGCCTGGTCAAGGTCACCCCGTCCTCCAAGGTGGTCGGCGACCTCGCCCTGCACCTGGTCGGCGCCGGGGTGAAGCCCGAGGACTTCGAGGCGACCCCCGACAGGTTCGACATCCCGGACTCGGTGATCGGCTTCCTGCGCGGCGAGCTGGGCACCCCGCCCGGCGGCTGGCCGGAGCCGTTCCGCACCAAGGCCCTCCAGGGCCGCGCCCCGGCCAAGCCGGCACCCGAGCTGTCCACCGAGGACCGCGAGGGCCTCGCCAAGGAGCCCCGCACGACCCTCAACCGGCTGCTGTTCCCGGCCCCGACCCGCGAGTTCGAGACCCATCGCCAGACCTACGGCGACACCAGCGTCCTCGACAGCAAGGACTTCTTCTACGGCCTGCGCCCGGGCAAGGAGTACGCGGTCGACCTGGAGCCCGGCGTCCGGCTGCTGATCGAACTGCAGGCCGTCGGCGAGGCCGACGAACGCGGTATGCGCACGGTGATGTCGAGCCTCAACGGCCAGCTGCGGCCCATCCAGATCCGCGACCGCGCCGCGGCCTCCGACATCCCGGCCACCGAGAAGGCCGACCGCGGCAACCCGGGGCACGTCCCGGCCCCGTTCGCCGGAGTCGTCACCCTCGCGGTGACCGAGGGCACGGAGGTCGAGGCGGGCGCCACGGTGGCCACGATCGAGGCCATGAAGATGGAGGCGACCATCACCGCCCCGAAGGCGGGCCGGATCTCCCGGCTCGCCATCAACCGCATCCAGCAGGTGGAGGGCGGCGACCTGCTGGTCGAGATCGCCTGATCCCGGACGCGGCGGGCGGGGAAGACCGGCACCGATCCGAT